>CAYYUZ010000137.1:2753-9901 GCA_964475005.1 uncultured Spirochaetales bacterium | reverse complement strand
GTCTGTCCGCCGATTTTTTTGCCAATCCAGCGGAAACGGCGTTCTTCACCGGCCAGCAGGGTTACCCCGTTGTCGTCGAAACGTCCGGGGAGATCGCCTTGGTCTAGAGTGAGCCAGAACGCCGGTTTCTCGGCTTTCACGATCACATCCCAACTCCCTTCCCGTTCTTCCAGCTTGAGTGTGACCTTGGGGTCAGGAAGCGCGTGCTTCTTTGGTTCTGTCAGGAACACAGTTGAACGCGAGGTTCCTCTCGCATGCTGAAACACGACCTCAAGAAACCGATCGGTTGCTGAAGGAAGTTCTTTCGGCGACCAAACTCTCGCGTCTATCGCGCTGGCGGGTCCAACTTCGATCTTCACGGATTCCGAGGTCAACGCCCTCCCATCAAGTGAATACCAAACAAGGGACAAGGATCCCCCTGCGGCTTTATTCGTATCGTTGGTTACGGAGACCTTCAATGTCCCGTCTCGCAATCGGAACCCGGCGACATGAACGGGTTCAAAGAATCGTTTGGCGGCGTAGTGAAGCAGTTTCCACCGGCCGCTATAAGTGATCGAGGACCAACTGGCCACCGGCCATACGTCGTTGAGCTGCCAAAAAACGACACCCATATTCTGGGGACGGCAGCTGTGCCAGTATTCGGCCGCAGTTTGAATGGCTAGGGCCTGCTGAACTTGGCTGAGGTAAAGCTGGTTCTCAAAGCCCTCGGGAACCCGGAAATAGCGGCTGAAAGTCTCGAAAATGATTTGGTTTCCACGGGCATTCTTTTGGTGGTGCTCCATGACGGGGCTTGTGACGTTCCATTGGTCCTCGGTTGCGTAGGTGGCCACGTCTGACGGCCAGGGGAACGATTGGAATCCAAACTCCGAACAGAATCGAGGGACGACAGAATAGTACTCGTCAAAGGATTTCCCTTCGTGCCAGACCGACCAAAAATGCATGTCGCCGCGCCCTTGAACGTGCCAGCCATCGGTAAAGTCGTCGACTCCCCCGCAGGGAGAGGAAGGCCACCAGCGTGAAGTGCCGTCGAATTGGCGGACAATACGTCCGATGGTCCCTTCGTTGAGCCTGTCGTAGTCAACCAGGTAACGATGGGGCTCTTCTCGGGTTTCCGGAAACCACCTCAGAGCCCCGACGTCTTCGTTGTTTCCGCAGAATAGCGCAAGACACGGATGGTTCTTGAGACGTTTCACTTGATGTTCGACCTCGAGCGCGACGTTTTCTAGGAACCATTGGGCCGAAGGGTACATCGAACAGCTGAACATAAAGTCTTGCCAAACCAGAAGCCCCAGGCGGTCACATTCGTTGTAGAACCACTCGCTCTCGTAGGCGCCACCTCCCCATACCCTGATCAGGTTCATGTTGGCGGCCACGGCGTCTTCCAAAAGGCGGGTCACGGTCGAGGGCGTCCAACGAGAGGGAAGGGCGTCGACGGGAATCCAGTTCGCTCCCTTGGCAAACACAGGACGCCCGTTGACCACGCAGGTCAGGCTCTTTCCCCAGGCGTCGGCATTATTTTCCCACTGCAATGTGCGAAAACCAACCTGACCTATCCATTCCTGTCCACCCACGGCGACCTTCAAACTGTAAAGCGATGGCTCTCCGTAACCAGCCGGCGACCAAAGTTTTGGAGACTTCACCGATAGTTCAAACTCTAGCGACTGGCGTCCTGCGACGAGTTCAACTTTTTTCTGGATGGCCGGGAGCGCATCAAACGCCACCGACAGGACTTGGTGACCGGCTTTGACAGCTTCGACGTCGGCGAAGACCTTGAGCGTCCACATGCCCGACGACCCGTGTGAGGTCTCTGTCGAAACCCGGACCAACGAGGCGGACTTTGTCGCGTTCAGCCGGAGGGTTCCGTAGAGCCCGCTCGTCATAAGGCACGGACCCCAATCCCAACCGGAATGGCACTGAACCTTACGGATGAGGTTGCGGTGAGGTGACATGACCGGTGCGCCGGTGTGGGGAATCGGGTAAGGAAGCAATTTCCCCAGGGCGATGGCGGCGTTTTCCGGAGACTTTAGCAAGACCCTGATCTCGTTTTCGCCTTCTTTCAGGAAGGGCCGCACCTGCAAATGGACGGGTACAAACATATTGTGACTTTCGCCGGCCCGTTGGCCGTTGATCCAGAATTCAGCCAGCGTGTCGACCGATTCAAGCTCAAGGACGATACTGGCATTCTTGAGGAAAGCGGACGTCACAACAAAAGTCCGTCGGAAGATCCAATCTTCCCTGCCAACCCACTGGACTTCGAGTTCGTTCGTGCCTTGGTAGGGGTCGGCGATCAGGCCTGCCTGGAGCAGGGCCGAGAAGTTGTCACCGGGAAGGCTGGCGGGGCAAATGGTCCCGGCGGAGACGCGTTCGAGGGTCCAGGAACCCTGCAGGTTAAGGTGGCTCATGACCCCACAATAGGCGCAAAACTCCTGCAGGGAAACCCTTCTGTGGGATTTCCCCCTGATTGGCGATCGAAACGGTTTTCCATTAGACTGGAACCAATGAACACCCTGACCGCCCTTAGGCTTGACCGAGACCGCGACTTGAGCGCCGACATCGTTCCCGAGGCCTACTTCCGCTGCCAAGCTTGCCGAGAACTGGCCTACCCATGGGCCGAAAAGACGGTCGAACGCCAACTCACCGAGATCCGGGCTGCCTGGACGGACAAATTCCTCTACGTCCACCTTTGGGCCAAAGACAGCTGGATCGTGGCCGTCGAGACCAAGGCCAAGGGACCCGTCTACAAAGATGATTGTCTTGAAATGTTCCTTCAGCCTCAAGACGGAATTTACTACGGCTGGGAAGTCAACGCCTTGGGTACCTTGCTAGACTATAAAGTGACGGGGTGGGATGCGGGCCCCGTCGAACCTAAACACTTTGACGAAAAGTGGAAGTCCTCGGCCTTGATCAAGGTCCGCAAACACGATGCCGGCTGGGTGGTAGAAATGAAAGTCCCCTTTTTGAAGGACCTCGGCCTTGCACCGCGCCGGGGTGACGCTTGGAGGGCCACGTTCAACCGCATCGACCTTGACCGGCAATCCAGGGCAAGCCTGTCCACCTTCTCAGAACTGGACCCCGGCAGTCCAGTCTGGTTTCACCAGCCTACAGGTTTTGGACAGATCGTTTTCGGATCTTGACACGATCGGTCGGAAACCGTGAAGATTACCCCATGTATCAAAGCAGGTTCGACAGTCTGTTGACTCGTCTTTCCGCAGCCGCCGGGGCTCGTTGCCCGGTGGTCTTGCGATAGCCTGCGAAATACGCGCACGCCGCAGTCCACCGGGGAACCGGAAACAGGACTGCGGAACTCCTTCCTTGGAATCCCCCAAAGCCTCGTTTCCGTTTCTCCTTGACCAGCGGAGCTGTGCCACAAAGGGAGTGACAACATGAGGCGTTCCATAGTCCACGAGGGAGCTGGGCAGCTCACCTACGAAATTCGAGAGATTGTCGCCGTCGCCAAGAAGATGGAGGCTGCCGGCCTAAACGTGACCTGGGAAAATATCGGCGACCCTATCCAAAAGGGAGAAGCGTTTCCTGGCTGGATGAAGGAAATTCTGGCGGACCTTGTAGCCCAAGACGCCAGCTACGCCTATTCCGACACCCAAGGAATTCGTCCCACCCGCCAATTCTTGGCGGACCTTGTCAATGCCCGCAAGGGCTGCCAGATCACGGCCGACGACATCTTGTTCTTCAATGGGCTCGGTGACGCCGTGGCCAAGGTTTTCGGTTTTCTGAAGCGGGAGGCCAGAGTCATCGGTCCCTCGCCCGCTTACTCGACTTTGTCGTCGGCTGAGGCGGCCCATTCCGGGTACGAGCACTTGACCTACCGACTCGACCCCGACCGCGGCTGGCTGCCCGATCTTGAGGACTTGGAAAACAAGGTGAGGTACAACGACGCTGTCGCCGGGCTTCTTCTGATCAATCCTGACAATCCGACCGGAGTCGTCTACGAACGGGATTTTCTGGAACGAATGGTAGACATCGCCCGTCGCTACGGTCTGTTCGTCATCGCTGACGAGACCTACGCCAACATCACCTACAACGGAGCCGAGCCTTGTTCTCTGAGCCAGGTCCTGGGCGAAGTTCCCGGTTTGAGCCTCAGAAGCATCAGCAAAGAGTATCCTTGGCCGGGTGCCCGTTGCGGTTGGATCGAGGTTTTCAACAAGAAGGGCCATCCGGAGTTCGAGAGGTACATAGACAGCTTGCTGGCGGCGAAGCGCCTCGAAGTGTGCTCGACGAGTCTGCCCCAACTCACGATTCCTCGAATCATGGGCGATCCTCGGTATGCGGCTCATCTGGAACGTCGACGACAGATGTTTGGTGTCCGGGCCCGACAGGCCTTTGAAGCCCTCGACGGCATCCCGGGGGTCAAGGTCGTCTTGCCGCAAGGGGCGTTGTATTTCACTGTGCTCTTCCAGCCCGGGGCCCTCGACGGGGAACGCTCGCTCACCCCTGTCAATGCCACGGTTGGCGAATTGGTGAACGGCTTGGTGGGACTCGTGGCGCCCGACAAAAGATTCGTGTATCACTTGCTGGCCTCAACAGGAATCTGCACGGTGCCCCTGACCGGGTTCTGCAGCGATTTGCCTGGGTTCCGGATGACCTTGCTCGAGAACGACGATGCCAAAAGGCAATGGATCTTCCGAACTGTGGGCGAGGCTCTGAGAGAGTATTTACATTAAAGACCGGGGCCGTCGGAGGAGTTTCCGGCCTTTTTGGCCTGTTTTGCCCGATACAGGGCTCCGTCGGCCACGATGAGCCACTCCTCAAGAGATTTCTTGGCCCTTGGGTCGATTTCGATCCATCCAAGGCTGATGCCGTAGCGTCCGTTCGATTCGTGCGCGAAGGCTCCGGCGATTCGCGTTGCCAGCCCTTTCGCGTCCTCGGGTGTGCAGCCCGCGGCGAGCATAACGAACTCGTCGCCGCCCATTCGGGCAACTAGATCCTCAGCCCGGAAGGACTCGAGGAGTATTCGGGCGGCGGTTCGGATGGCCTCGTCTCCGGCATCATGGCCCCAAGTGTCGTTGACGGCCTTTAGGCCATCGAGGTCCCCGTAGAAGAGGACCAAGGGAAATCCATTGCGGCGGTTGGACCTGAGCTGGTGCTCGGCTAGGGCCAGAAAACCTCTTCGGTTGTAGAGCCGGGTGAGTTCGTCCCTGAGGGCCAGTTCTCGCAGTTCGGCCGTGCGCTGGGCAACTTGCGTTTCAAGGTGGTTGATGCGGTGGACTGTTTCAACCCCCCTGGCCACGCGCTCGGCGATGTCGGCGACCAGGGTCAGCATTTCGGTGTCTTCGCCCAGATCAAGCAACAGGGCTCCCAACACCGTGTTCCGGTCGTACAGGGTCTCTTCCACGAACGACCACGGTTCCGGCCCTAGCCTGGTCTTGTCTAGCCTCACCTCCCCCTCAAGGGAAAGCAGAAACCTGCGAACCCCGATCTCGGGCAGAAAGCGTTCCAGGTGAGCTCGCTGGTCTCGCGGGTTTTTGGAATTGACCATGAGGTCGGTAAGGTCGGCAAGTTGGTCTCGTGACACGCGTTGGCGGATGATTGATTCCACCAAGTGGAGCTGGCTATCGAGGGGAGAAACGTCCCGATCTCCTTTGGGCAGGCAGCCGCAACTTCGGCGGACGACAAGAACTGAGTCTCGGCTGGCTTTGGGCGTCGATTCATTTCCATTTTCCTCTTCCCACAGAAGCTCGACCGCTTTCTGTCCGAGCTCGAACAGCGACTGGCTGGCCGTGGTGAGCGAAGCCAGCCCCGCTAGGGTCATGTCGTCGTAGCCCGTCAGCGCCAGGTCCTCTGGAATTTTGAGGCTTTTCTGCGACAAGCCTTCCATAGCGCCGAGCGCAATATCGTCGTTCGCGCAGACAAGGACTTCAAACTCGGGTCGGTCTTTGGGAACCAACTGCGCGACCGCTTCGCGACCTCCTCCCGGCGAAAAGTCCGTTTTGCTCATCCATTCTGCAGGGACCTCGAGGTGCTTCTCCTTAATAAATTGCCTGAAAAGCTCAAGCCGTTCTTGGGCGTCGGGGTTGGCGGACGGGCCACCGGCGAAAGCAAACCGTCTGTACCCGTGCTCATCGTACAGATGGTGGAGGAGTTGCTGGAAGCCCGGTCGATGATCGACCAGGAGCGTGGGTGCCGTTCCCAACGGCGCGCCGATGGAAATCACTTTCTTTGGCTGCATAGCGTACCAGATGCGCTCCATGAGGGCCGAAGGGAGACGGCCCGCCAGCGGGCCGGTCAGGACGATGAAACCCTCGAAAGCCTCGTCTGAGACTCGGTGGATCAACTGTTCAAACCGCGCCTCCCAGGGGGTCTGGCCGCCAATTCGCCCAGTCACCAAGGTGAGAAGGTTGGCTCCACGCTGCTGAAGTCCCGTTCGAATTCCATTCCAGATTTCCTGGTAGTAAGGCGAGGAAATCCAGTCAATCACCAAACCAAAGACTTTCATGATGGTTCAAGTATAAGGCATCTCCACCCGCCGGTGTGGTCCCGCTGAGTCAATCCCTAGCCCCAGCTTCGGGTTTGAGGTATATTCACGTCAGCCCTTGGAAAAGTTCCTGGGGCTTTTTCAGGTCATATCTTTGCCCGAAATCGGGCAAAGATTGAGGAGTGTTCATGAGTTCGTCGCTGTGCCTTCACAATGGGGTTCTCCTAACTGGCTACGGGCAAATGCCGGGCTGCGCCGTGCTGCTTGAAGACGGAAAAGTCGCCGACATCTTCAGTGAGAAGCGGTTCGCGCAGAAGAAGTTCGACGCCACCACAAGAGTCATCGACGTCCAGGGAAACTACGTTGCCCCTGGGTTCATCGACAACCATATCCACGGATTCATGGGGTTCGGCACCGACGACAGGACAACCGAGTCCATCCTCGAAATGTCCAAGAACCTTGCCCAATTTGGGGTCACATCGTTCTGCCCGACCATCTACCCTCAGGAAACCGAACTCTTCATCAAAACCATCCGCGCCTGTGTCGGAGCCATGGGAAAGGAAGAGGGGGCCCGAATTTTGGGGCTTCATTTGGAAGGTCCTTTCATCAGCCCCGAAAAACTCGGTGTTCAGCGTCCAGAGACGGTCAAAGCCGTCGACCTTGACCTGATGCAGCGGTTCTGGGAAGAGGCCGAGGGCAAGATCACCAACATGACCGT
>CAYYUZ010000137.1:0-2653 GCA_964475005.1 uncultured Spirochaetales bacterium | reverse complement strand
ACCTGATGCAGCGGTTCTGGGAAGAGGCCGAGGGCAAGATCACCAACATGACCGTGGCCCCCGAGTTGAAAGGCATGCGTGAGTTGGCTTTGTTCTGTATTCACAAGGGGATCACTCTGCAGGCCGGCCATACCAACGCCTCCTATGAAAACATGGTCGAGGGGTTCCAGGCGGGAATTCTGCATTCGACGCACTTCTACAACGCCATGAGCAGCCTCCATCATCGCAATCCAGGAGCGGTGGGTGCGGTTCTGGCCTATCCTGAAGTGGGGGCCGAGATCATCGCCGACGGGCATCACGTCCACCCCGAACTCGTCCGGTTATTGTTACGCGACAAGGACTTGAACAAGATCGTGTTGATTACCGACGCGCTCAAACCCACAGAACAGAAGACGGGGCCGCTTTTCGCCAATGGAGAAGAGGTCGTCTACCGGGAGGGGATTTTTCACAGGAAGGCCGACGACGTGATCGCCGGCTCGTCGCTGACGATGATTCGGGGCGTCAAGAACCTTGTCTCGTGGGGAGTGCGGCTGGAAGATGCCGCGAAAATGGCCTCGGCCAACGCTGCGGCGATTCTTGGAATTCCCAAACTCGGCAGCTTGATTCCGGGCTGGGTCGGTGACCTTGTGGTCTTCGACAGACAATTCAACGTACTAGTGACCGTCATTGCCGGCGAAATCAAGAAAAACATCCTCTAGGAGTCTTCATGCGTCTGATCATTCGTCCCGATTACAACGAGGTTTCGGCCTGGGCCGCCCATCACATTGCCCGCCGAATTCTCGAGTACAATCCAACGGCTGAACGGCCTTTTGTTCTAGGCCTCCCCACCGGATCGACCCCGTTAGGGCTCTACAAGGCCTTCGTGGCTTTGCACAAGATAGGCAAGATCAGTTTCCGCCATGTAGTGACCTTTAACATGGACGAATACGTCGGTCTCCCCCAAGACCATTCGGAAAGCTACTTTACCTTCATGCACGAAAACCTGTTCAACCACATCGACATAGAGAAGAAGAACGTCCATATCCTCAACGGCAACGCCCCCGACCTTGACGCCGAGTGTGCCGCGTACGAGGCCCAAATGAAGGCCCTCGGGGGCGTTCAGCTTTTTGTAGGCGGTGTCGGTCCCGACGGCCATATCGCCTTCAACGAGCCCGGGTCTTCGTTGGCCAGCCGAACAAGAATCAAGACCCTCACCCACGACACCAAGGTCGCCAACAGCCGTTTCTTTGGGGGAGATATCGACAGGGTCCCCTCGACGGCGCTCACCGTCGGCGTAGGAACGCTTCTTGATGCCAAGGAAGTCGTGATTCTGGTGAGCGGACACAACAAGGCGCGCGCCCTCCACCACGCCATCGAAGAAGGCGTCAACCACATGTGGACCGTCAGTTGCCTTCAGCTCCACCCCAGGGCGCTCATTGTAGCTGATGAAGACAGCACAGACGAGCTCAAAGTTGGTACAGTGAAGTACTTCAAGGACATTGAGGGAAAGAACTTTGCCAATGCTCTCTAGGACATCGAATCGTTTTCTCGCGGTTTTGTTTGATATGGACGGAGTTCTCGTCGACTCCGAGGCCTTCATTGCCGAGGCCGCCGTGGCCATGTTCGCCGAGCGCCACGAAGTTGTTGTCAAGGCCGCCGATTTCGTTCCCTTCGTCGGCATGGGAGAAGATCGCTATTTGGCAGGCGTCGCGTCCCAATATAGCGTTGTCCTCGATGCGGAACGCGACAAACAACGTACCTATGAACTGTATTTCGACGTCATTCGAGGGCGCCTCAAGGAACTTGCTGGGGCGTCTGCCTTTGTCAGAGACTGCCGGCGGCGTGGCCTCAAGACTGCCCTGGCCACGAGCGCTGACCGAAGCAAAATGCTAGCAAATCTCGAGGAGATCGGTCTGTCTGAGTCGGACTTCGACGCGACAGTCAACGGGCTCGAGGTGACCCGAAAGAAACCGTTTCCCGACATCTTCCTGGAAGCCGCTCGTCGAGTCGGCGTTCCGCCGGCACAATGCCTTGTCGTGGAAGACGCCGTCATGGGAGTTCAAGCCGCCAAGGCCGCCGGTTGTTCTTGTTTGGGCATTACAAGTTCGTTTTCCGAGGTCGCCCTAAGGACCGCGGGCGCCGACTTCATCGCCAGCAACCTCACGGAGTACGAACGAAGCCAAACCGCTCCGCAAAGGTAAAAAGGCACAATAACTCAAATCATTTATTCTCCATTTTGAAGATGCCGTCCCACGTCTTCGCCGGTGGAATCTTCTCGTACTCTTCGGCGAGCTTGCGGTATCGCAGCGAAGGGCCGTCCGTGGGAAATAACCTGAGGCATTCGTCGAAGCCTTTCTTGGCCTCGGTCCACTTCCTGCTTTCGAAATCCGCAAGAGCCACATCGTAGACCTTAAGCAGAGCGTCCATTCCTGCGGGAAGGTGTCCTTTTTCTTCCACGGCCTCGAAGAGTCGAATCGGAACCGACTTCCCTACCACACGGACCCGATCAAGTTTCCGAGTCACCAGGGTGTCGCCGATTTGGTCTTTCGTGTCCTCCGAAATCAGAATCCAGGTGCCATAAAGTTTGTTGACGCCCTCCAGTCTGGCCGCGAGATTCACCGCGTCGCCGATCATGGTGTAGTTCATCATTCGTTCGGTGCCCATGTTGCCGACG
>CAYYUZ010000136.1:0-10131 GCA_964475005.1 uncultured Spirochaetales bacterium | reverse complement strand
AGACGTCAAAGACGCGGGCGACATGACCATTCCCGCCGACGTGGGCGAGAAACTTTTGCGCTTTGCCCGCGCGGCTTTGGCGGTGGCGACAATGCAGGGACGCTCCTACCTTTCTATCGGTTCGGTTTCCATGGGCATTGCAGGCTCGATCGTGAACGCTTCCTTCTTTCAGAACTACCTTGGCATGCGCAACGAACAAGTCGACATGAGCGAACTTACCCGCCGCATCGACGAGAAGATCTACGATCCTGTCGAATACGACAAGGCCCTGGCCTGGGTAAAGAAGCACTGTCCCGAAGGACCTGACCGCAACCCGCCGGCCCGTCAGAAGAACGCCGAGAAAAAGAAAACCGAGTGGGAGTTTGTGGTCAAGATGACCCTCATCGTGCGCGACCTAATGATCGGAAACCCCCGTTTGAAGGAGCTGGGATTCGGTGAGGAGGCTATGGGCCGCAACGCTATTGCCAGTGGTTTCCAAGGTCAGCGCCAGTGGACCGACCACTTCCCCAACGGTGACTTCCTCGAGGCCATCCTCAACAGCTCTTTTGACTGGAACGGCATCCGCGAGGCCTTCACCGTTGCCACCGAAAACGACAGTCTCAACGGGGTGGCCATGCTCTTCAGCCACCTGCTCACTTGCACCGCGCAGGTCTTCGCAGACGTCAGAACCTATTGGAGTCCTGACGCTGTCAAACGAGTCACAGGCCACAAACTCGAAGGCATCGCTCAGAACGGCATCATCCATTTGATCAATTCGGGTTCCGCCGCTCTCGACGGCACAGGGCGCATGGCCGACAAAGCCGGAAAAGCCGTGCTCAAACCCTTTTGGGACATCACCGACAAGGACGTGAACGCGGCCTTGGGGGCGACCACGTGGTCACCCGCCGTAGTGGAATATTTCCGGGGCGGTGGATTCTCGTCCACTTTTTCGACAAGGGGCGAGATGCCTGTCACGCTTGTACGCTTGAACCACGTAGCCGGCGTCGGCCCCGTGCTGCAACTGGCCGAAGGCTGGACAATCGACCTTCCTGCCAAGGTCGCAGAGACCCTTGAGGCGCGGACCGATCCTTCTTGGCCAAGCACCTGGTTCACACCGCGAATTTCGGGAAAAGGCGCCTTCACGGACGTCTACTCGGTGATGAACAACTGGGGCGCCAACCATGGCGCCTTCAGCTACGGACACATTGGGGCCGACCTGATCACGCTTTGCTCCCTCCTGCGCATTCCCGTGAACATGCACAATGTCGGCGACGACCAGTTGTTCCGGCCCGCCGTTTGGGCCTCGTTCGGCACCCAGGACCCGGAATCCGCCGACTATCGAGCTTGCGCCGCCTACGGACCTCTCTACGGGAAACAGAATTGACGCATCGAGCGCTGGCAGTCGACCTGGGAGCCGGCAGCGGGCGAGTCATTCTGGGAACGCTCCATGAGGGACGACTGACCCTGGAGGAGGTCCACCGGTTCCCCAACGAGCCGGTGACCGTCCACGGACGCCTGTCGTGGGACATCTTGGCCCTCTACCGAGAGATCCTCAAAGGCCTGCGCGTTGGCGCCGAAAGGGCGGGAGTCGCCGCTCTGACCGTAGGCATTGACACCTGGGGTGTCGACTACGGCTTGATCGACGCCCGCGGCCAGCTCCTTCAAAATCCTGTCTGCTACCGGGACTCCCGAACGTCAGGCCTGATCGAAGAAAGCCTCAGACTCGCCGGGTCGGGGACGCTCTTCCGGGCGACGGGCATCCCCGACCTGTTCTTCAACACAAGCCTCCAGCTTATGGCACTGGCGAGAGACGAAGCGGAGCTTATTCCCCTGGTCCATCGTCTGCTGTTCACACCCGATCTTCTCGGATATTTTCTCACAGGAGTGGCGCGTGCCGAACGCACCATTGCGGGAACCTCGCAACTCCTCGAAGCCGGGGCGCGCGGGCAATGGTCGGAGCCGACCTTCAAGACGCTGGACCTCGAGGACTGGCTCCCCAAAATGGCGCCGCTGATCGAACCGGGAACCGTTCTGGGACGCATCACCGACGAAGTCGCGGCCACTGCGGGGCTCCCCAGCGGCCTCACGGTGGTGGCCGTATGCTCGCACGACACCGAATCCTCTCTTTTGGCCATGCCCTCGCACCACGAAGGCGCCGTCTTCCTGAACGTTGGATCGTGGGCCATCATGGGCCTCGAGGTCGACAAGCCCGTTCTTGACGAAACGTTCCGTCTCGAAGGATTCTCCAACGAGGTCGGGTTCGGCGGGAAAGTCTGCCTTCTGAAGAACATCATGGGCCTCTGGCTCGCCCAGGAATCCAAGTTGACGTGGGAGCGTCAGTCGGGCCCCCTCGACTGGGCCGACCTCTACCGTGAAGCCGCGGCGTGCCCAGCGTTCAAGGTGTGGGTTGATCCCGACGACGAGCTGTTTGTGGCCCCCGGCGACCTCCCGGCGCGCATCCGAGCTTACAGTCAGAAAACAGGACAAGAAAATCCGACCACGCGCGGTGCCGTCTTACGATGTGTCTTGGAGAGCCTCGCCTTCCGCTTCCGCCAAACCTGGGAGCGTCTTCAGGCCCTCTCGGGGAGGAGGCTAAACCGAATTCACCTGATGGGCGGCGGCAGCAAAGGCGCGTTGTTGTGTCAGTTCACCGCCAACGCCTGCGGGCAAACTGTGGAAGCCGGTCCCGAGGAGGCCAGCGCGACGGGCAATCTGCTGGCGCAGTTCCAAGCCACCGGTGCGCTGGCTTCCATCGCGGAGGCCCGCGCACTGGTTGGCCACTCGTTCCCGACCCGCGTCTATCAGCCCCAGGAAGACTGGACGGACGCCTACCAGCACTTTCTGACCATCATCCGCAGTCCAGACCCTTAAGACCCCCTCCTCCCTGAGAAAATTGGAAGAACCTCTTGACGAAATTCAACCTTGTGTCTAATGTTGACTTAATCTACTGTATTAGTGTAGAGAATGTTAACCGCGAGTTTCTTTCAGAACGTAGCGAGGAAGACAAAGTCCTCCGCAGTAGTTCTGAAAGGAACTCCTAGGAGAGAATTATGGCTACCCCCGCATTTGAGACCAACCTTATCCACGCCGGGCAGACACCCGACCCGACCCAGCTCAGCCGCGGGGTCGCTATTCACCGGACAACCAGCTTCGTCTTCAAGAACACCGAACACGCGGCCAACCTCTTTGCCTTGAAGGAATTCGGCAACATCTACACCCGGCTCGGCAACCCGACAACCGCCGTTCTGGAAGACAGGATCACGGCCTTGGAGGGCGGCGCCGCTTCGGTGGCGTTTGCCTCGGGAACGGCGGCGATTTTTTCGACAGTCATCACCATCGCCAAACAAGGCGACCACATTGTCTCGGCCTCGAACCTCTACGGCGGCACCTACACCCAGTTTGATGCCATTCTTCCTGATTTCGGCATCACCACGACCTTCGTCGACGTGACCGACCCGGCAAACTTTGAAAAGGCCATCAAGCCGAACACCAAATTGATCTACCTCGAAACGATCGGGAATCCCGCGCTCGACGTGGCCGACCTCGACGCCATCAGCAAGATCGCCAAAAAACACAAACTCCCCGTGGTGGTCGACGCCACCTTCACCACCCCGGCCCTGCTACAGTCCATCAAACACGGCGCCAACATCGTCATCAACTCCCTGACCAAGTGGATCGGCGGGCATGGAACGGCCATCGGCGGCATTGTCACCGACGCCGGCAACTTTGACTGGTCGGATCCCAAGTTCGAACACTTCACCAAACCCGACAAGAATTACCACGGTCTCCGCTGGGCCATCGACCTCCACGACTCGCTGAAGCCGATTGCGTTCGCCCTCCGGCTCCGTACCGTTCCTCTGCGCAACCTGGGCGCCAGCATCAGCCCCGACTCCTCCTGGATCTTTTTGCAGGGCCTGGAAACTCTGAACCTGAGAATGGCCAAGCACGTGGAAAACACCCAAAAAGTGGCCGAGTGGCTGGCCAAACACAAGAAAGTCGCCTGGGTCCGCTATCCTGGCCTCAAGACCGACCCCACCAACAAAGTGGCCGTGAAGTACCTGAAGAATGGCTTCGGCGGCGTGGTCGTCTTCGGTGTCAAATCCGGCAGCGCCGGCGGTTCCAAGTTCATCGACGGCCTCAAGTTGTTCAGCCACCTGGCCAACGTTGGCGACGCCAAGAGTTTGGCGCTCCACCCGGCCAGCACGAGCCACAGCCAACTCAGCGAAGAGCAGCAGAAGGCCGCAGGACTTCCTCCGGAACTGGTCCGCCTTTCCATCGGCCTGGAGAACATCGACGACATCCTGGCCGATCTCGACCAGGCGCTTGCCCTGACCTGAGTCGAGCCAGGCTGGACTGAACAAGAATTCATCATTTGCCCATTTTCTGTGCACAGAACAGAAGGGTGGGCTTATGATGGGCCAATGAACCTCCCTTCGGTTCTTCGGCCGCTCTTGTTGCCTCGACTTCGCCTCAGAAACCGTATGGTCGTGTTTCTGGGGCTTTTCCTTTTTGTGCTTATGGTGGTGGTTTCGATTCTGGGCGCTCTACGTGACCGCGACCTCTTGACCCAGCAGATGCAGGATGAGGGCGTGGCCCTAGCCCGAGCGTACGCGCTTTCGGCCGAGAACGCGCTCATCCTCAAAGGGGCCGGTCTGGCCCGGGTCGTGGGAGAGGCGGGGCAGATACCGGAAATCACGGCCTTAATGATCGTCGATCCTTCGGGCCGGGTGTTGGCCCATACCGACCCCAACCATATCGGCGAAGCGGTCACCGATCCCGTTGTCCGGCAGGCCTTGGGAACCGCCATCGGCGCCGTCGATGCCGGGCGAACGCCTTCGGTTTACATCGAGTCTTCGAGCGGATCGGGCGAGGTCCTCAAGGTTGTCGTTCCCCTGGTCATCCTCGACCAGATCCGAGGAGCCCTTGAACTTGGCCTGGGCACGGGATTGATCCGCGAGGCGGCGTTCAACACGACCCGATCAGCTTTCATTATCGCAACTGTGGCCTTTCTCCTGGGCGTCGGCTTCGTTTTCGGCTTCAGCCACTCGCTCACGCGGCCGCTGGAAGAGCTGTCCAGGGCGGCCGACCTCATTGCAGCCGGATCGTGGAACCTCCCCGTCGAGAGTCCTGGCGACGGAGAATTCAGCCATCTCGCCCGCGCTATGGAACGGATGCGCCAGGAGGTCTCGGCGAGCTTTGTTAGGCTGGGAGAGCGCACGGCCGAGGTCGAACAGTTGCGCCGTTACGCCGAAAACATCCTTGACAGCTTGCAGTCCGGGGTCGTAACCCTGGGTCTTGACGGCACCATCCACGGAATGAACCGCAACGCGTTGCGGATGCTCGATCTGACCGAGCCGCCTGTGCCCGGGTGCCGCCCCGCCGAGGTGCTGCTTCCCTGGCCCGACCTCGCGTCGGCCTTCGAGGCCGTTGCCGCCGGTGAAGGGACCATCCGTGAAGTTGTCCATGAGAACCTTTCGGAAGGGAGCCGGGGCCGCAACCGTCTCCTTCGGCTCCAGGCCACCCGGCTCACCGAAGGCAACGGTACCGTGATCGGCGAGCTCGTCGTTCTTGACGACATCACCTTCCTGAAGTCGCTCGAAACAAGGATGCGCGACGCCGAGAAGATGGCCGCCATGGGGGAACTGTCAGTGGGCCTTGCGCATGAGGTCCGCAACCCCCTGGGGTCGATCCGCAATGCAGCGCAGTTCCTCGAAGGCAAGATGGAAGAGAACGATCCCCGCACCCGTTTCGTGAGGCTCATCATCGAGGAAGTGGACCGCCTCAACAACCTGGTGAGCCGACTTCTTCAGTACACACGCTCGGAGAAAGCAGGACTTGAAATTCACGACCTCAGGGAGAGCGTGGACCAGGCGATGCTTTTGGCCGAACTCCGCGTTCCCAGTAGCCGGGTTCCTCTCATCCGCCGGTTTGACAGCGACCTTGCAGCGGTTTGGGCCGATCCCCAGAGAATGATCCAACTCATGCTCAACCTCCTCTTCAACGCCGTGGAAGCCATTCCCAACCAGGGAACCGTCGTGGTGGAGGTCGCCTCGTCCGGGGACCGTGTGCGGGTTTCAGTCAACGATACGGGCGTGGGCATGGCTACGGCTACGCTGGAGAGGCTGGGAGAGCCATTCTTCACAACAAGAGAATCGGGCACGGGGCTGGGACTGGCCATCGCCCGGCAGATCGTCGAAGAGCACCAAGGCTGGATGACCTTTGAGAGTCTGCAGGGGCACGGGACCACGGTCCACCTCGAGTTTCCCCTCTGCCACAAGGAGAAAACCCATGAAGTTCTGGTCTAGATCGCTCGTCGCGGCCGTGCTGGTTTTGGCCGCGTTCCCGGCTTTGGCGCTCGACAAGACGGTGGGCGTCATCCTGTTAACCAAAACCCACCAGTTCACTAGGGATCTCGCCGACGAGATCCTGGACCACGCTCCAGATTTCGGCATCCGGCTCGAAGTGCAGTACGCCGAATTTGACCTCGAGAAACAATCACGCATCATCGACGACTTCATTGCCCGCAAGGTCGATGCGGTGCTCCTGACCCCCGTTGACTCGCTGCGCATCGACCCGGCCATCGCCCGGCTTAACCGGGCGGGCATTCCCGTATTCACCGTCGATATTGCCAACGAAGGGCCGAGAGGGAGTGTCATCTGTCACATTGCGAGTGACAACTTTCAGGGGGGCGGGGTGGCGGCCTCCCTTTTGGCCGAAGGGCTCAAAGGCCGGGGCAACGTCGTGATCATCAACCATCCCAAGGTCACTTCGGTACAGCAGAGGGTCGAAGGGTTTCGCAAGGGACTGTCGTCGTGGCCGGGCATCCGCATTGTGGCCGACATTCCCTCGTGGGGACAGCGCCCTCGGGCCCAGTCAATCATGGACGACTTCATGCTGATGATGCCCGACATTCAAGGCGTGTTTGCCATCAACGACGATTCGGTCATGGGAGCGCTAAAGTCCCTGCAGACCGCGGGAAGAGCCGGTACGGTCGTCTTGGTCGGTTACGATGGAACACCCGAAGTCCGCGCCGAAATCGACAAGAAGCAAGTCTTTGGCGATGTGGTGCAGTACCCAAGGGAGCTTGCCCGCCAGTCGCTCAAAGTGATGGCCGACTACTTCTTGGGCCGAAGCGTTCCCAAAGAAGTCAGCATTCCAACGGGGGTAGTGCGACAATGACCGAACGCATTGTGATCATCGACGACGACAGGGCCTTTCGAGAGATTCTGGAGGCGGTTTTAGTCGACGCGGGCTACCAGCCCTTCGCGGCCGCCAGCGGAACCACAGGTTTGGCCCTTGTCGCCGAGAAGAACCCCGACCTCGTATTGCTCGATCTGAGAATGCCTGACATGGAGGGAATCGAGGTCCTCCAGCGGCTCAAGGCCTCGGACCACGACTTGGCGGTGGTCATGATGACGGCTTACGGATCGATCAAGACGGCCGTCGAGGCGATCCGGCAAGGGGCTTTTGACTTTCTCACCAAGCCCTTTGACCTCGAGGAGCTCAAGAACACGGTGGCCAATGCCCTCGCGCTACAGGGTTTGACCAGGGAGAATCAGGCGCTTCGGACCCTCCTCCATCAGCAGACCATGGATTTTCCTGACATCACCGGCCTAAGTCCCCGCATCCGGCAAGTGTTCAGCGTGATGAAGCGGGTGACCCACCATGACGTGACCGTCTTGGTCACCGGAGAAAGCGGTACAGGAAAGGAACTTGTGGCCCGGGCTCTCCACCGCGGAGGGTCTCGCTCTCAGGGACCGTTTGTCGCGGTCAACTGCGCCGCGCTTTCGGAATCGCTTTTGGAGACCGAGTTGTTTGGTCACGAGAAGGGCGCCTTCACCGGGGCCATCGAGGCTCGTCCCGGTCGTTTTGAGCTAGCCAAAGGAGGAACCCTGTTTCTCGATGAGGTCGGCGACATGAGCCCTGTGATGCAAGCCAAACTCCTGCGCGTGTTGCAGGAGGGGGAGTTTGAACGGGTGGGCGGAACGCGGTCGATCCGCACCGATGTGCGCCTGGTCGCGGCGACCAACAAGGATCTTCCCGCCGAGGTGGCGGGGCACCGGTTCCGTGAAGATCTTTACTACAGGCTCAACGTCGTCAACATTCACCTGCCAAGTCTGCGCGAACGCCGCGACGATATTCCGCTGCTGGTTACCAGGTTTCTTCAGGAGTTCGGAACCAAATACGGACGGAAGGTCGAAGCCGTCAGTCCCCAGGCGATGGCGTGCCTGACCGCCTACGAATGGCCAGGAAACATCCGGGAACTCAAGCACGGCGTCGAACAGGCCATCCTGCTTGGCGACGGTCCTGTTCTGGCAGTCGAACACCTGCCCCCCAACCTAGCGGCGTTTGCGGGACAAGGAACCGTGGAAACTCCGACAAAGGACCTCGACAGTGTGGAGGCCCGCCACATCTTGGGAGTCTTGCGCCAGTGCGGTTGGAACCGAAGCCGGGCGAGCGAGATCCTGGGGCTGCACCGAAACACCCTGCGCGAAAAGATCCGCCGCTTTGGGCTGGGGCCCGACGCGGCGTAGTCGCTGTTCCGAGGAAGACTCACCGCCCGCTTCGACCAAGGACGCAGAGGAAAACCAAGACTTCATTCGGAATCAGCGAGCTTAATCGAGAGTTCTACGTCCCAAAGAAGCTTTCGTGGTTCGATACGATAGTCGGTGAGGTAAGCCTCGTACCTGCACGTGAAGGACTCTTCGTCACAGGCCTTAAGATGATCGAGCACGATCCCATTCTTTTTTGTCCAAGTGAGAAGCGCTTGATTTCCCCGTAGCCCATTGCCTCTGTAGGTTAGCGTCGCGTACTTTCCTGTGGGAAGGGAGCCTTTTTTTATGCGGCCTTCTCCTTCCATGATGCCTTTCATGTCCGTTCGGAAGTAGCGGAGGAACTCCGGACCTTGTTCCGATAAATCGTGGTTTTTTGCCCACTTCCGCATTTCCTTCATCTCTTTGGTGACCACGGCAAACATCCCTTCGAAGGGAGTCTCAAAACGGACGCCCAGGTACGGCCTCTCCTGTTTCACAACAATGGAAGGAAGTCCAATGATGGTTTCGGCCTTCACAGTTTGCGCCTCTTCACCGAGACCCCTAAGTCCCCTTTGACCGCTTCAGCGACTAGCACCTCACAATTTCCGATTCCGTTCTTCAATAGGTCGCGATAGAACAGATTCTTCACGACCTTTGGAAGGCCGACTTTCAGAAGTCCTCCGTGACTGACGACGAGAACCTTGGCCTCGGTACCCGTGGACGTCGAAACCAGGTTCTTGTAAAACCTTTCGAATCTTTCCTGAATTTCAGCGAAACTTTCACCACCCTCGATGCTCTTGTTCTGATTTTCCTCAGCGGTCCAGCTTTCCTCTAGAAGGGTGAGTTCTGCCCAGCTGGTTTTGTCGCTTCGACCCTCGAAGATTCCCACATCGTATTCCCTAAGGTTATAGTCCACAACAAAGGATGGTATTCCCAGACCTTCGCACAGTATTTCCGTGGTCTGAATGGCGCGCAGAATCGGACTCGTATAGACCTCTGTAAAGGAGAGGACTTTGAGCCGCTTGCCCAATTCGGTGACTTGCTCCACGCCGCGTGTCGTTAGGGGATGTCTGACGCCTCGGTTGGAAAACTCGTTTTGAGTGTTGGCCTCGCTCTCGCCGTGCCTTACAAAGAAGATTTTCAAGCTGTTCTCTCTTTCAAGACGTTTCCTTGTCGAGTTCCTCTATCGCTAGGGCGGCAACGTCGGCAGCATCGTGTCCTTGCCACAACTCTGCCAGCTCCCTCGCCCGCTCGCCATAGTCCTTGGCGTTCAACAGTTCCCAAATGGCGTGTCGAATGACTTCAACGGAGGCGTCACGATGCAGCAGTTTTCCAACTCGAGCCCGCTGCACGGCTTCTCCCACAAGGGGCTGGTCCGCGTGACGGCTCATCGCCAGGATGAGCACCGGCACGCCGTGCGCAAGGGCCGCCATCGTAGTGCCGTGTCCCCCGTGCCCTACCAGCAGTCTCACTCGCGGCAACAGCTGGGCATGCGGCACGTAACCCACTGCCTTTACGTTGGCGGGTATTCGCAGGACGTTCACATCCAGCGACGGAGTGATCGTGGCGACAACTTTGATTGGAAGTGTCGCCAAAGCATCGAGAGTTGCCTGCATTG
>CAYYUZ010000135.1:0-10143 GCA_964475005.1 uncultured Spirochaetales bacterium | reverse complement strand
TTCCATTTTGCGGCTGAAGGGACCACCAGCGACAACGACGAATGGTTGGAGCGCAAGGTCCGCACGGTGTATCGCTTCGGTCACTCCAGTTTTTATTTGGGAAGGAAACTGGCCCTTGAGAACAAGACTGTCGCCGAGAAGTACTACGTCGACGAAGCCGAGTACGCCTTCCATGGCGGTTCGTTCCCCATCATCGTCAAGGGAACGGGCATGGTGGGGACTTTGACCATTTCCGGTCTTCCCCAGGAACAGGACCATGCCCTGGCCGTAGAGGCTCTCAGGCATATTCTCAGGAAGCCCTGAAATGATCCTCGATGAGCTCTCCAACCTGGCGCTTTACAAAACGGCGTTGGGCGACTTGGTGCAGGTTCAGGCGTTTCTGAGTAGCCCTGACACACCTTCGTTGCCGACGGGGCGGGTCGACCTGAAGAACGGGGTGTACGCCCTGGTCCAGGAATTTACCACGGATGCTCCCGAGGCAGAGCGAAAATGGGAAGCTCACCGTCGGTTCATCGACGTTCAGTGCGTCTTGAGTGGAGACGAGGCCATGGGCTGGGCCCCGGTCGCGGAACTAGTCGAGCCCACTCCCTACAATCCGGACAAAGACGTTGTTCTGGCACTGACTGCAAACAAGTCTTGCGAGGTTTTCGTCCGGGCGGGGCAATTCGCCGTGTTCTTCCCCGAGGACGCGCACAGGCCCTGCCGCTCGGTGCGTTCGCCGGTGGAGGTGCGAAAGATCGTCTTCAAGGTTCCAACGGGCGCTTAGTTCCCCAGGAGCGTGTCGAGGTCGATGTCGGCAAGACAGGTGGGCACGGCCACTCCCCAATTCTCGAGCACCTGCGGGTTGACTTCGCCAAAAACACCGCAGGGTCGGCCCTTCACGAACACTTCGGCGGCGCGGCCCGCGATGAACCGCGGGTCGCGACTCTCCTTCACAGTGAACTCCACGTCAAGGTAGTAAAACAGCGACGCGACGCGACTGTTGATCTGGTTGAAGCCCTCGTCGGCACCGGCACTCAAGAAACCAAGGCTGTTTCTGGTCACCGAGCCTTGGTTGTCGGTATCGTCGAGGCGAACGATCTTGCCGACTTCAAACACATGGTGAGGGTACACGGCGTGCCCGGAAACCGACTCCGTTTCAAGGAGGTTCGGGGCGACAGAGTTTCGTACAAACTCGTAGTTCTCGGTCATGGGATTGAGGATCTGCAAGACCTGGCTCCCTGAAATATTCATCTTGTCGATGAAATCCTTCTTGCTGCCCAAATAGTTGTAGATCATTTCCTGGAAACCCATGCCGATCATGAGGTCGCGGACCTGGCGGCCAAAGAGCTCTTCCCGGGTCAGGCGTCCGATGGTGGCGTCCTGGGGAGTGACGGGTTCGAAGTTCTCAAGTCCATGGCCGATCATCACCTCTTCGATGATATCGACGGGATGGAGAAAGTCGTTTCTATACGGCGGCGGAAAGACAGTTAGGACGCCTTTCTCGTAGCGGCTAAAGACACCGGCCTTTTTCAAGGCGTTCTGCGCCTGCTCCCCGATCAGATTCACTCCCAGCAGCTTGTTGACGTCTTCCAACGCGACCTCGACGGGGGTCTGAAACGCGTACGGAAAAGTCACTTGACGACCAAAAGGAGTTTCGTACGGAAACTCCACTGTGACGGGGAGGATCTCGAACCCGGAATCTGCCAAATCGCAAGCCACAATACTGGCGGCCAGGGTCACACTGGGCTGATCGGTGCCTGTGATTTCGATAAACAACTCGGTGTCGCCAACCTCGACGGCGCCAAGGTCGGCGCTGTTGATGACTGGCGGGAAGGAAAGAATCCGGCCGTCATCGGATTGCTGCAGGGGGTACTTCGAAAAACCCTCCACAATATGGCCGTACTCGACGCCCTTGGGGTGTTTCTTCACGATCTCACGCAGACTCAGATTCTCGGTCAGTCCGAGCGGGACGAATTTTGTCGTGTCGGGATCGGCAGCCCGATAGTGAACAGGAAATTTGACGAGTTGACTGCGAAACACGCCCATGGCGAAGGTACGCCGTTTGCGCCCGAAGTTGTGACAGAGCTTTTCCTGAGTCTGAATCAGGTCGAGCAGGGCATCCTCGCTGACCTTGCCCTTGATCGCAAAGGCCGATACGAAGGGTCGGATGTCTTTGAGACCGGCATCGACAACAAGTTTGCGCCCGCCGTCGTCCTGCCGCTTACCCGGCGTGGAGAAGAACGGATAGGTCGGCGTCCACCCTTGGTAGTAGCAGCGCAGGCCCCGGCCGGCGCCAGCGGTGCTCCACAGATCGGGCCGGTTGGTGTCGTTGAATTCGAGCTTCAGAGTGTCGCCCTCGGCACCATCAACCTCGCTCTTAAGCACGGGGAGAAGTTCGATCAGTTCGTTGACCGTAGGCTTCATGTTCGCCAGACGGAAGAAGGCGTCTTGTTTGACTTCGATCTTTGGCATGACTATTTCCTCTTCCTGAGACGGAGGGTTTCCAGATTGTTGGTGAAAAGTTCCCGAAGGTCGGACAACCCGAGGCTCATCAAGGCCATGCGGTCGATGCCCAGACCCCACGCCAGTACAGGCACGTCGATGCCCAGGCTTTTGGTGACTTCCGGCCGGAAGATTCCGGAACCACCAAGTTCAAACCACCCGAGGACGGGGTGTTTGATGTGCACCTCGATGGAGGGCTCGGTAAACGGAAAGTACCCGGGGACGTATTTGACTTCGGTCGCCCCGGCGACTTCGACGGCGAACATCTTGAGGAGACCCAGCAGCGTTCTCAGGTTGACGTTCTCTCCGAGGACGATGCCCTCGGTTTGGTAGAAGTCGGCACCGTGGGTGGCGTCGACCTGGTCGTAGCGGAAACAGCGCACTACCCCGAAGTACTTGCCCGGGACCTTAGCTGTTGGAAGCTGTTTGGCCGATAGGACAGTTCCTTGGCTGCGCAGCACAAGGCGGCGCGTGAAATCGCGGTCGAAATTGTACTGCCAGCCACGGCTTCCCGTATCACCGCCATCGGTGTGGGCGGCCGCGACCCGGTCAAGCCAAGGTTGTTCGATGGCCTTCGCATGGGTGGGATTCTTCGCGTAATAGACGTCATGGATGTCGCGGGCCGCATGAAACTGCGGCATGAACAGGGCGTCACCGTTCCAGAACTCGGTTTCAACGATGGGCCCGTCGAACTCCTCGAAACCTAAGCTGACCAGCTTGTCTTTAACTCCCAAGATGAATTCCTGGTAGGGATTCCGTCGGCCGATGATGAGCCGGGCGGCTGGCGCCTGCACGTTGTAGGCGCGGAAAGTCCGACCCTTCCAGCCACCGCTGGCCAAGTGCGCCGGCGTCAGCGAGTTGAGTTCCTCGCCGGTAACGCCACTCTCCTTGAGAGCCTCAACAGCCTCGCCAGCCTGTTCGGCGAGCGTGTAAGTGACGGTTTCTCTTTCACTGACCTTGAAGGGACTCGTGGCCGCCCCGCGCTTTTTGGCGGCTCCCACTAGAACGGCCTTTTCGTCGTCCTTCAACTCGGCTTCGACCAAATCGCCGCTTGCCGCGCGGGCCAGCAGGGCACGAAAGCACTTCATGCGGGGCGAGGGATCGACCGATTTGCGCACGATGCGCTTGGTCTCGTCCATGCCAAGCAAGCCTTCTTTGGCCAGTTGACCGTACGCCGATCCCATATCCTTTTGTTCAATACCTAGAAGCGCGGCGGCTTCCGCCATCGGAATCGGCCCGCTTTCAAGAGCCTTCAAGAGCGTTTCCTCGGGGGTTCCCTTGTCGAGCTGTTCGCGCCCCAGATCGGTGATCTCATAGACGGTCTGCGATGATCGACCAGTCTCTGATGCCAGGCCTTTGGCGACAAGCCAGCTGAACGCCTGGTTGGCCTGACCGACCTTGTAGTCCAACTTCGCCTGCAAAAGGCCCGCCGTAAGGGCGGCGCCAGGGCTGAAACTCAAAAGAACCTTCACCTCAAGCGGGTGCAGGCTCTTTACCAGGGTCTTCCATTCCATACAAAGCTCCGGGAGAGAGAATAGAGGTCCTGCCGAACCTTCTGCGGTTTGGAAGGACCTCTAATATAATGAAAAGGAGGGAACAGGAGAAGCGGGGTCCGATTCCTAGGAGCCTTCTAGTACACGACGGGCTCGGGATCAAGGGCCCGCCACAGGTACCAAACGCCAACAGTCCTCCAAGGCCTCCAGGCTTCGGCCCGCTCGGCAAGTTGCTTCGGGTCGAAGGGATACTCCCAACCAAAGTGCCGCGCCGTCGACTGGAGGAGGCCGAGGTCGTCCAGGGGAAGCACGTCGGGCCGACGAAGATGAAAGATCAGGAACATTTCGGCCGTCCATCGGCCAATTCCTCGCAGAGCGATCAACTCTTTCATGACTTGGGCATCGGACTCCATCTCCCAGCGCTTAGGATCAAGCCGTTCTTCCAGAAACGCCTGGGCAAGTCCGCGGAAGTACTCGACCTTCCTCACCGACAACCCCGCCTTCCGAAGCTCTTCGTCGGTCACCTTGCCCACGGCTGCAGGATTCCAATCGCCTAAAAGGATGGTCAATCTGCCGAAAATCGCCGAGGCAGCCTTCACGGAGATCTGTTGGCCAACGATAGAATTGGCCAAGACCTGAAAGGGATTCCCGCTTCCCCTCACTCTTTCTTCGGGAAAGTGGTCGAACAGCGTCGCCAACTCGGGGTCGGTCGACCGGAGGTGAGCCAGTGCTTGATTCCAGTTGCGGTCGTCGAGCATGAGCTTCGGTGTAGCACACCGCGCAATCGACCGACAATAGAGGCATGAAATCCTTTTGGTTTTCGTTGGGGATGCTCGTTTCCCTAGCCAGCCTCACATGGTCGCAGGCGACACCGCTGGCGCCAGCGCTTCTCGTAGAAGGCGGAAGTTTTCAGCAGGGTATGAGGACGCTCGATCCGCCGAATCCAGGCAAGAAGGTCACAGTCTCACCGTTTCTGATGGGAGAGACCGTCGTCACTCAGTCCCAGTACGAAAAAGTCACTGGAACAAATCCCAGCCGCTTCAAGGGGGTGCTCAACCCTGTGGAACGGGTGAGCTGGTTCGACGCGGTGGCCTTCTGCAACCAATTGTCGGTGCTTGAGGGTTTGGTGCCCGCGTACCTGATCAATGGAACCACGGTGACCTGGAATCCTCTGGCCTCGGGTTGGAGGCTTCCGACCGAGGCCGAGTTCGAATGGGCGGCACGCGGCGGCACCCTGTCCAAAGGCAAGGCGTTTCCTGGTTCAGACGCCGCAGAGACGGTGGCTTGGGGCTTCTCCAACTCTCACCAGATGACCCATCCAGTCAAGGAGCTGCCGCCCAACGAGCTTGGGCTCTACGGCTTGGCCGGCAACGTGTGGGAATGGTGCTGGGACTGGTACACCTTTGACCGTTCCTCGCTTGAGGACCACGATCCCAAAGGACCGGCCGTGGGGTCAGCAAGGGTCAACCGAGGCGGGGCCTGGAATGAAGACCACGTCGACGCTTTTCGGCCGTACTATCGGGCCGATGACGGTCCAGAAACGGTGGGTGACAACCTGGGGTTCCGTGTCGCCCGCAATGCGCCTTAAGGCTCCGGGCTAGAACGGGGTAACCGGCAACAAGACGGTGCGAACTTCCACACCTGCTGCTGCAATCCGCGAAAGGACATCGCTTTCTTTGACCTTGCCCCGAGGCGAATCGTGCTGCGGGGCATCGCCGAAGACAACCATCACCTTGTGGGCAGTCCTTGTCTTGTCAAACAGCGCCAGGCCGGCGTCAAGCGCCTCCACAACAGCTTCGGGAATGTCACCGCCGCCTGCGGCTTCAGCCTGCGAGACCGCCTTGATCCAAGGCGTGGCGTCGGGCGAAAGCGCGAAAGGCTTGGTCACCCAAAGTTCGCCATAGTCCTTGTACTCAAGAAGTCCTAGACGAAAATTCTTCAGTCCGGCAACGAGGTCGGGCAAACCCGGCAAGAGGTCGGATTTCAGAGCTTTCAGATCCCAAGCCATGCTTTTAGTGAGGTCGAGGCACACCACAAGATCGACTCCATCTTGGAACAGAGTCTTCAGAAACTTGACGCCGTCGGCGGCGTCGCGCGCCTTGTAGATCGTGCCAAGCCGGCGAAACAGGTCCTCATTGCCTTTCACATAGTAGCTCCCGTCCAAGGGCAGACTCTGGGCCACCAAGATGGAAGAAAACTCGAAGGCGTTGTCTTTATACGCCCCCGTGTAGTCTTGGTTGGGCTTGGTGAAGGTCCGAATAGCAAACCACAGTTTCCCATCCGGTTTCGCCAGCTCCGCCTTCACATCGACCCTGCCGTAACGGGAATTGGGCGCCGTCGAATTCCCATACTCCATCACCGGAGGAACCAGAATTTCGAAGGAGGGGCCAAAGAGCGGATCCTGGACAACGGTCGAGGAGATGAGGAAAAGGTTTGGTGCCGGAAGGAAGCGCCCGTTGAGAAGGCGTTTTTCGTTGCCATTGACCGCGTTCGGCTCCACCCCCCTCCAACTGTAAGTCGCGAGCTTATGATCGGGCAGCTCAAACGCCTCGGTGAGCATGACCGAGGCGAGGCCGGGCTTCTGGCGGATGACCAGATGGAGTCCGTCATCACTGGGAATCACCCGCACGTCTTGGGCCGTCAATACAAGATCCGCGGCCGACGAAATGTCTTGCGCGAACACTAACGCTGCGGCCCCAAAAAGGAGAAAGCCGGCGAGGACTAACTTCATGGAGTATCCCGTTTCAGGGGAAGGCTGCCCGCGAGGACAACGATCTTCGTGTTGTCGGCCAACGGCTCGATTTCCATAGGTTTCCCCCCTGCTCGGTTTGATTGGGCACTTCTACTCTACCCCGCTTCCATGGCTTCCGAAAGGTCCGTTGGCTCGGTTCTGCTTCAAGAGCATTTACACGACGAGCCTTCGGTTCCATACTGGATTCCGATGACAGGGCCGAAACGAAAGTTCTTCGAATTTGTCCCCAGGGCCTTCCTGCTTGCCCCGGCGATTCTCTTAGGGACCTTGACCCTGGCCCTGACTTGGGAAGGCCTCTTTCACAAGCCTTCCCCCTCCCCCAGCGCTGGCACCCTCGATCTGCGAACCTGGGATTTCGCTTCGTCGTTGCCACTCGGAGGCACCTGGGAGTTTGAACCCGACAAGTTGCTAGCCGGAAGTGATTTCAAGGCAGACTCCTCGTTCAGACACGTGCCGGACACAAGGTTCTTTCCCCACGAGGGTGGGTTCTTCGGGGGATCAGGGACGGGAACCTATCGACTGGTTGTGCTTCTTCCCCCGGGTGACCACGGTCTCGGTCTCAGGTACTCGACCGTCTGGACGGCGTTCGAGGTGGAGGCCAACGGAGTGATCGTGACGCGCATCGGAACGCCCTCATTGTCGGCCACGTCGGCGGTACCCGCTTTCAGTGCCGGAATCGTCCGAATCGGAACAGTTGCCGAAAAACTGGACGTCGTTGTCCGCGTCTCGAACCACGAGTACCGTTGGGGCGGCATCGTGCAGCCCTTTGTCTTGGGCACGACAACTTCGCTCGTCACGCAAAAGCGGTGGGACGACATGCTTGTATTTCTGATGGTGGGCGCGCTTCTGGGCTTGGCGGCCAACGCTCTGTTTCTGTTCGCCTACCGGCGGGATCTAGTCTACCTTTCGTTCACGGCCTTTGCCCTGACCGTGGCGCTCCGGGCCCTGACCTCGGGAGACGGTCTGATCTCGGGCTTGATCCCTGGTCTGAGCTTCGACTCGTTCATCCGCCTCGGCTTCACGTCGCAGTACCTCTTGATGCCCATGGCGGCGATCTTCTTCCATCAGCTTTTTATCGAAGACGTGTCGCTTCGCGCCATCCTCTGGTTCATGTTGCCGTCTGCGGCGTTCTGCGGCCTGTTGCCTTTCGCGTCGATCAATCTTTTGTCGTGGAGCCTTCTTCCGTACTTCCTCACCGCGATGGTCCAGGTCGGGTACGGCTATGTGGCGGTTTGCCTGCGTCCAGCAATAAGGCATCGCCCGGGGGGAGTGCTTGTCCTTGCCGCCGGAACGATACTTTTGGCGGCCATTATTCTCAACGTCCGCGCCGACGTCTTTCTTTCCCGAGCAGAGAGCCAATTCCCTCTGGACCTCACCGCCTTCGTCATCGTTCAGTCGCTGGTGATGGCCAAGCGGTTCACTTGGGTTTTCGCAAGAACCGAAGAACTCGGCGACGAACTCAAACTGGCCAACCGTCAACTGATGGAAGAAGCCAGGGCTGCGGAGGAGGCTCGGGATCTCCTCAAAGAGTCTCTGGCGGAAAAGGACGTCCTCCTTCGTGAGGTTCACCACAGAGTCAAAAACAGTCTTCAGATCGTCCTCAGCATCATCAGTCTCCAAGCCCGCCGCGTGGTCGACCCTGGCGCTCTCGCCGCCTACACTTCAGTACGCGACCGCATCCGCGCCATCAGTGCCGTCCACGACAGGCTCTATGGACTGGACTCGGAAAAACGGATCGCCTTGAAGAGTTACATCGAGGAGTTGCTGACCCATTTGGGCGAGAGCTACGGCAACGGCCCACCGCTGTTTCGATTTGAATCCGACGCCGTCGAGGTGCCCATGGACCTCTGCTTGGAATTGGGCTTGATCCTCACCGAACTTGTCGTCAACGCGTGCCGCCACGCGGAAATTCCTTTGAGAGGCGGGTTGATTCGGATCTCTTTGCGCGACGAGGGGGCCTCGATTCTGCTTTCCGTGGCCGACGATGGCCCGGGCTTCCCCGAAGGCTTCCTCCCCGAAGCCACGAAGACCGTAGGATTCAAGATCATGCACGGTATGATCAACCAACGGGGCGGCTCACTTTCGGCCTTCAATGACGGCGGCGCTGTGGTCCAAGTGCGCGTGCCCCTCACAGGCCGAACCGCGTCGCTTACCCTGCCGGCTCACGAATGAAATCTCCAATTCTCCTACTGGTTCACTTGCCGAGTTCCTGCCAAAAATCGTAGGTTAATAGAGGGCCATTCCTGGAGGAAGCATGAACGGAAAATCGATTTTGGTCGTGGAAGACGAGACCTTGGTGGGAATGGAGTTGCGGGAAGGCCTGAGCCGTCTTGGATACAACGTTCCCGAGGTCGTGACCAATGGCGATGAAGTTCAGACGGCCATGAATCGTTTCCACCCCGACTTGGTCCTTATGGACATTCGCATCAAAGGGAGCATGGACGGCATCCAAGCAGCCGCCAAGCTGCGCGAGACCAGCGACGTTCCCGTGCTCTTTCTGACCGCGTACTCCGATTCTGCAACGATCAAACGCACAGCGGAGATTCTTCCCGACGGGTACTTGCTCAAACCCTTCGGCGAGAGGGAGCTGGCCGCCAATATCGAGATGCTCCTGCTGAAGTCAAGTTCCTCCCTGCGACAAGAAAAGAGCCTGCGAAAGATGATTCCGCTCCTGGACGCTCTGGAAACCGCTCTGGCGATTTTCGACCGCCAGGGACGGTGGCTTCACGGCAATCCCGAGGCGCTTCGCGTTTTCGGAATCGAAGGGTACGGTGCCAGCAAGGGACAGGACTTGCCAGCTCTCCTTCGGATCACACCCGAGGAGTTTCTGGACAACCCGGAACATTGGATCGGTCGGGAGTTTCCTCCGTTTATCGATGGGACGGGAACGAACAAGACCCTGGCCCTTGAGGGATTTCACGCTCCGGATGGGCACAGACTTGGCTTTGTTGCGGTGTTCCACCCGATGGGAAAGGACGAACGAGACCACCTGACGGTTTCGGCCAATTCGGTCAACGAAACCCTTGCGAAACTGCTGCCGGAAAACGGTCTGTACGGTGACCGGCTCGAGAGTGCAGGGTTTCTCCTGCCCAGTCCTTCGGGAACGGGCGACATCTACGACCTCTTTCCCCTGGGCCCCCACCACTTCGTCTTCTACAACCTCGACGTGGCCGGCCATGGACCGCTCCCGGCGATGATCGCCTACTCTCTCCATTCGGTGATTCGGGAACTTGCACGAAACTACCTGAAACGTCACGCTGAGGTGCCTTCGACCAAGGACCTTCTTGAGGCGCTCAACCGACGCTTTGTTCCCCACGGCGAGGTCCCGTTCTTCACTGTGACTCTGGGCATTCTGGCCCCCAGCACCGGCGAGTTCCAACTGGTTCGCGCCGGCCACACGCGAACTCTTTGGGT
>CAYYUZ010000134.1:0-10364 GCA_964475005.1 uncultured Spirochaetales bacterium | reverse complement strand
AGCATCGGACTGTTAATCCGAGTGTCGTTGGTTCGAGTCCAACCGGGGGAGCTAGGCAAGGCAAAGCCCGACAACGATTTACGTTGTCGGGCTTTTTTTTCCTGTGTCGAGGACGGTGCTTCGCTCACAGAGCCACATCAGGCTCTGTGTTGGATGAGCATGGCGTCGCCGTAGCTGAAGAAACGGTAGCGATGTTCCACGGCCTGCCGATAGCTTTCCAGCAGAAAGTCTCTTCCGGCAAAGGCGCATACAAGCATGAGCAGCGTTGACTCCGGGGTGTGAAAATTCGTGAACAGGCTATCGACGGCCCGAAATTGATACCCAGGGGTGATGAACAAATCGGTGGAGCTCCAGCCCGGAAGAAAGCCCGAGGGCGTCCAAGCGGCTTCCAGTGTCCTGAGGCTTGTGGTGCCCACCGCCAGCACCTTCCGCCCCTCGGCCTTGGCTTGATTGAGAGCAGAAGCTGCAGATTCCGAGATCCCGTAACGCTCCGTGTGCATTCGGTGGTCGGACAGCTCGTCGACCCGCACAGGCAAGAAGGTCCCAAGGCCGACTTCCAGAGTGATGAAGGCCAATTCGACGCCTTTGGCGCGCAGGGCCTCCAGAACAGGAACCGTGAAATGCAGCCCAGCGGTAGGGGCCGCCGCCGAACCTTTTTCCCGGGCGTAGACCGTCTGATAGCGTTCGGCGTCGACGTCGTCATCGGGGCGCTTGATGTACGGGGGAAGCGGAAGGTGGCCGTGCGACTCGAGCCAAGCGTCGCTAACCGCGGGATCAAAAGCCAGTATCCTGACGTTTCCGGCCTGAGTTTCGACTGTGGCGTTGACTCCTTCGGGAAATTCAAGAATCTGACCCGCCTGCAGTTTCTTCGCCTTGTTGACGAGGCACTCCCAGCGGTTTTGGGGAAGCGGACGAAGGAACACAGTTTCCACCCGACCGCCGTTGGAAGTTTTGGCAAAGACGCGGGCTTTTCGAACGCGGGTGTCGTTGAACACCATAAGTGTGTCTGGTTGTACCAGGTCCACCAAGTCGGCCACGGTGCCGTGCTGGCGAGAGACGGTCAATGGGTCCAGAACCATAAGCCGGCTCTGGCCGCGGGCCTGCGGGGGCGCCTGAGCGATCAACTCCTCGGGGAGATCAAAACGGAAATCCTGGGTCTTCAGAACAGAACTCCTTGATCCTCTTCCCGTTCCTTCCACAGCGACTCGAGCCCCAGGTGCTGGTAGGCCAACGGCGTGGCCAAACGGCCGCGAGGTGTTCTCATCAGAAAGCCGCGCTGGATCAGATACGGTTCGTAGAAGTCCTCAAGACTGTCGATGCCCTCGCCTACGCTGATCGCAAGGGTCTCGGCACCAACGGGGCCTCCGCCGTAATTTTGAATCACGGCCTTCAAAATGGCTCTGTCCTGTTTCTCCAAACCGTAGAGATCGATCTCGAGCCTCTTGAGAGCCGCCGCAACCACCGAAAGGGTAATGACACCGTCTCCCTGCACCTGGGCGAAATCCCTCATGCGCCGCAGGAGGCGATTGGCCACCCGCGGCGTTCCCCGACTGCATTGCGCCAGGAGCCGCGCTCCGTCCTCTGGGAGATCGACATCGAGAATGTCGGCCGACCGCAGGAGGATTCCCAGCAATTCCTCTTCAGAATAGAAGTCGATGCGCAGGTGAATCCCAAACCGCGTAAACAACGGGCTCGAGACCCTTCCTGGTTTGGTTGTGGCCCCAACCATAGTGAATTTTGGCAGGGGGATGCGAACGGTCCGTGCGCTGGGTCCCTGGCCGATGATCCAATCCAGCTCGCCATCTTCCATGGCGATGTAGAGCATCTCCTCGATGGCTGGCTTGAGCCTGTGGATCTCGTCGATGAAGAACACGCTCTTGTCTGTCAGAGTCGTTAAGAGTCCTGCAATGTCCTTGGGTTTGTCGAGAGCTGGGGCACTGGTCACCCGCAGTTCGGCGCCAAGCTCGTTGGCCATAATGCCCGCAAGGGTTGTCTTTCCAAGTCCAGGCGGACCGGAAATGAACACATGATCGAGGGCTTCGCCCCGGCTTTTGGCAGCCTGGATGAAGACAGTGAGGTTCTGCTTAAGCGCGGCCTGGCCTTGAAATTCCCCAAGAACCTGGGGCCGAAGACCGACCTCGCGCTGTTCCTCCCCCTCGCCGGGATGAGGGTCCATCAGGCTGTCCATTTGCACCCCCTCAAAGCGTCGAAAGTTTGACCAAGGCCAACTGGAACAATTTACGTTCCCTTTCCGTCGCGTCCAGACCGATGACCGAGGCGTCGTTTTCGAGGTCTTTGACCACCTTGTCGACAAGACGCCGGTCGAACCCCATTTCCGCCAACGCCGCCACAAGTTCGCCGGTAGGATTGGGGCCGGCTCCGGCGGATTCTTCGAGAATCAGCTTCCCTTGGAGGGCAAGGATGATCTTTTGGGCCGTCTTGAGTCCGAGCCCGGGAACCTTGGAAAGCCGGGCGGCGTCACCGGCTTCCAGCGCTCCGGCAAATTCCTGATGGCGGATTCCGGAAAGCGCCTTGAGGGCCAGTTTGGGGCCGACACCCGAGACCTTCAGAAGATCGAGGAACAAGGCTCTTTCAGTGACTGAAGCAAACCCAAACAACTTCATTGTGTCTTCGGTGTGCTGGAGCCAGACGTAGATCTTGGCCCGCTGGCCAACCGGAGGCAGGGCCTCCAAGCTGAAACGACCCATGGAGATCTCCCATTCCAAGTCGCCCGACTGAAGGAACACCTGCTCAAGACCCTTGCGCGTTATCTCACCGGAAAGACTGTTCCACATAGCTACCTCTTGGAGAAAGGGACCGCGAACGCGGTGCCTTGGTGGATGTGACACACCGCCGCGGCCAGCGCGTCGGCCGCGTGGTCCGGCTTAGGGATCGCGGGCAGTTTCAGCAGCATCTTGACCATTTCTTGTACCTGATGCTTCTCGGCCTGTCCGAATCCGACTAATGCCAATTTAATCTGTGTCGGATTGTACTGCCCCAAGGGAAGCCCTCGCTGGGCAAAGGCCAGCTGGATGACGCCTCGAACCTCGGCAACGGGCAGACCGCTCGTGATGTTCTTGACGAAGAACAGGTTTTCCATCGAACCTTGGTCGGGATGGTGCTCGTCAAGCAGTACGACAATCTGATTATAGATATCCAAAAGCCTGAGGTGCTGGGGCCTGTCAGGCAAGGTTTTCACAACGCCATGAGCGACATGGGTGTGCCGCCCGCCCACACTGGAGACCACACCCCAACCCAGCGCCGCCAGGCCAGGGTCGATCCCCAAGACGGTCATTCGTCCTCGCCGTCAAGCACCGACGTATCGAGGTTGTGGTAAACGTTCTGCACGTCGTCGTTTTCTTCAAGATGGTCGATCAGATTCATGATCTTCTCAGCCGTCTCCTTGTCGGGGGCCACCCGGGCCTGGGGAATCAGGCTGATTTCGGCCATTTCTGTTGCCAAGCCTGCCTTGGTGATCGCCTCAAGAACTTTTTCAAAGTCGGAGGGAGCCGTCGTGACCTCGATGTTGCCGTTGTCGGCAATGTCTTCGGCACCGGCATCGAGGGCAATTTCCATGACAGCGTCTTCGGTGGTCTTTTCACCGTCGAGAACAATGAATCCCTTGCGGTCGAACAACCGCGACACCGAACCCACCGTGGCGAGTTGTCCGTTGCCCTTGGTCAGAATCATGCGAACATCGGCGGCCGTCCGGTTTTTGTTGTCGGTGAGCGTCTCGATCAGAATCGCAACGCCGCCGGGCGCGTAGGCTTCGTAGCTCAATTCAACGAATTCCTGGCCTTCAAGCTCGCCCGCGCCTTTCTTGATCGCCCGGTCAATATTGTCTTTGGGCATGTTGGCGGCCTTGGCCTTGAGGACGGCCATGCGTAGCCTCGCGTTGCCTTCAATGCTCGATCCGCTTCTCGCCGAGACCATGATCTCTTTGATGATCTTTGTGAACACGGCTCCGCGTTTGGCGTCGAGGGCGCCCTTCTTGCGTTTGATCGTCGCCCATTTTGAATGCCCGCTCATAGTCCTTCCTTGCCACCGAGAATCGTCGGGGCTACTGCGGCGGCCAAGTCCGGCGCCGCTCTGTTCCTTCGAATCCTCACGTACGGGAGTACGCTCCGGTTCTCAGTTCCATAGCGTCTTGTCCTTGACCGTCCTCGCTACGCCCGGACGATCCTCGAAACGCTACCCTAACTTTCAGGATCGGTTAATCCAGATCCTGACTTTCCAAAAGAAGGAACTTGGTATTTTTACCGGAACTCGGGTCTAGAGTCAAGTTCAGCGAAGGCCTCGCGAAGGAAGGTATCAAGGAATGGAAATGCTTCTCTGGACAGGAATAGATGGCCATCGGCGTTGATCAGGCGCCCTGTCCAGGCGTCAATTGTTTCCGGGATGATTTTCGTCCATTCTGTGCTTTCGACGCCTGCGGTTCTACGCAGACCGGCAAGGAGCTTGTCTTTTGCAAGTTCAAGCCCTGAAACAACCTCGACCAGGCCTTCTCTCCCTGCAAGCCAGTCCTCCAGCAATTCCGGTTCTGTACGGTACTCAAGACCCTTTGGACCGGCGGGAAGAAAGGAAGTCGCGGACGGGCCCAGGCCCAGCCAAGGTTCTAGAGCCCAATAGCGACCGTTGTGCCGTGACTGGGCGCCGGGTCTGGCAAAGTTGGAAACCTCATACTGGTTCAGGCCGGCCGCCTCCAGGCGGTCCCTTCCCTGAAGCCACCACAACGAAGCCTGGTCCTCGGCAGGCAAAACCTCGGCTTTTTCGGCAACCTTCGCTGCCAAGGGAGTTCCGGGTTCTAAGGTCAACGAATAAAAGCTCAGGTGGTCGGGATTCCAGGTCAAGGCCTCTTCGAGGTCTTCTTGTTGTCCTGCCTCGGTTTGTCCCGCTAGAGCGCAAATAAGGTCGAGGGAGAGCTCTCCCGGCCAGGCACGGGTCAAGGTGAAGGTTCTGTCGAGGTCGGCCTTTCGTGTCGGCCGGCCATGGCGGACAAGAATGTCCTCATCAAAGGTTTGGATTCCCACACTGAGACGGGTGCCGCCCCAGTTGCTGAAGACCTTAAGGTGCTCCTGAGTCAGACTTTCCGGATTGGCTTCTAGGGTCATTTCGGCACCGGTCTCAAGGCGCCGGGCGACGGCTTTGAGCAGGCGTTCCAGCTGGACAGGCGTCAGCAGGGTCGGTGTTCCGCCGCCCAAGTAAACCGTTGACCAGGAGGCGTCTGTCACGGCCGGGTTGGCCAGTTGTTCAACGACGCGCTCAAGCCACAGTTCTGACCGGGAAGACCCTGCCTCCGAGGCGAAGGCGCACCAGGAACACTTGCTCCTGCAGAACGGAACGTGGAGGTAGAGCCCGAGGTTCAAAGTCCCCCGAACTGTCCAGGCGGCCAATACTTGAGCAGCGCTGAACCTTGAATCGCGGACCGCTTGACAGGACCCCAAGTACGGGAATCCCCTCCAATGTTGCGGTGATCGGCCAAGACAAAGTACTCGTCGGGTCCCAACACCAGCTCCGTCAGGGTTTGTCCGTAGGGAAAGGTCGACCTCCATCCTTGAGGAAGGCCGTCGTCGCTTAAGCTGTAGGGCTTCTTCGAGAGTTCGTACTCGCTCAGAAAGTAGGGTTCACCGCGCGGTTTCACGGTGGCGGTGGAGTTTTCTATCCTGACCGTGTCGCCGGGCAAGCCGATGACTCGCCGGAAGGTGTAGGGTCCATCCCAACGGACCCTTGTGGCGTTGTCCAATGACACAAAATTGAAAGTGAAGAACCGGATAAGATCGTCGGCAACCGAAAGCAAGGGTGGTGTCTCACGGTGATAGGGCGGAACAATCAGGACAAGTTCGCCGCGTTCGGGTCCCCTCCAGCCCGGCAGGCCAAAGGGAAGCAAGGGAAGCGGAGCCTGCCCCAAGGGCAAGGGCGTGACGAGCACCGAAGTACCGGGCTCCAACGTGGGTTCCATGGTTTTCGACTCAAACCTCACTGTCTTCAGAAACGAGGCCGTCAGGATCAGGTAGCCCAGATACACAAAGAAGACAAGAAGAAGGGCACCGAGTACCCGCTCCCTTCTCCTTTTTTGTTGGGTGTAGGACTGGTAGCGCGAAAACCCGCCCTTGGCAGCCACTAGAATCCTCCGGCGCGACCCAAAGGCCAGTAACGGAACGACGCACCGCCCAAGATCTTGCTCAGGGGAACGGGGCCGAACCAGCGTCCGTCCTTGGAATTGTCGCGGTTGTCTCCGAGAGGAAGAATCGAACCGTCGGGAACCCAGGTTCCGTTTTCGTACTGGAAATAGGCGCTGGCGAGATCATTTCTTTGGGGGTAGTAGGACAGCTCAACCTTGTTCTGCTGGTGTTCTTCTTCCTTTGAATCTTGAAAACCCGTGCCGCGCAAGCTCTGGGCCACCTTGGCATCGGCGGCGTCGGCTGCCTGCCCCAATTCCTGGGCGACGAGAGCGCGTGCCGCCTGAGGCAACAGTTCGTAGTACTGAGGCGGAACACCCGTACTGATGCGGTGTTGGCCGTAGCGCAGACCCTGCTGGGCTTTGAGGTTTTCTTCCGTCAGCCACACGTCTGTGCCCGGCAGTTGAAATTCGGGGACGCCATTTCGCCATCGGACGGTGTCTCCTGAGTAACCGACACCCCGCTTGATCAAGAAATGCGCTTTCGGGGAACCGTCGGCGTTCCGGTCGATGTCAATCAGCGAGAGCGTCATCATATAGATCAGTCTCTGGGCGACGTCGAAGGCCGGTCCCTGGCTCAGGTACTCCGGGTTTTCAAAAATAATGATATCGCCGCGCTGAGGACTGATGAATCCAGGGAGCTTGAACAGTCCCGGAAGAAGTTCCGGACCGTATTGGAATTTGTTCACGAAGATTCGATCGTGCTGGTGATCACCAGGCAGATCGTGTCCAAGGAGGGTTGGTTCCATCGACTGCGAGGGAATTTCATAGGCTTGAAAGAAGTACTGATTGACCAGCAACACGACGCAGGCCGACCAAACGAAGGCTTCCACCCAGTCGAGAATCACATTCTTCTGCTTCTGCTTCTGTTTGCGGACCCACCGGCGGCGGGCGCGCCAAGTCAGGACTGCCTCGGTGGCGCCGACGATCTTGTTCAGGAAGTTGTCCAAATGTTCACCCTCGAGGCACCGTAACACGCATTTGGTTTCATTGACAAGACAAATTCGCCTCCCTATAATGGGCAACCATGAGCTCAGATTCGCCGTCCCCTGAATCCGTCCAAGACATTCAAGTCCGCCTCAAGCCTCTCTTCGGCGTCGAGCCAAAGTTTTACTTAGTCATTATTTACGGCCTAGTCCTCCTAGGCGTGCTCTTTGCGCTCCTTGTCCTTCCCGGCCTGACCAATCCCGGAACGAGGGTTACCGTCACCTCGACTCCCCCCGGGGCGGCCGTGACCTTCGGTCCGAAGTACCTGGGGACGACTCCGCTGACGGCCTTCGTTCCGCGAGGCGCCGCTGGGCTGACGGTTTCCAAACCCGGCTTCACGGCCAAGACCGTGCCGTATTCCAGCGGCAGCAAACTTTTGTTCAGCCTCTTTGCCCCCCGGACAGACTCTGTCGAGGTCCAACTTGTGCCTGTAGACGCCAGCAGTGTCGCGAACCGCTACCGCGCCGAAATCGGCCGCTGGGCCTTGGGCGTGCCGTTTACGGCAAAATACAGGTTTCCCCCGCTGTTCACAAGGTTTGTCGCCGACGCTAAGGCTTCCGGCTGGACCACAGACCAGATCAAAGTGTTCCTTTTGGAATTCCGCCAAGCCGTTGCGGACCCTCAGATGTACGCTGATTTTGGCAAAGCCTTGGGACTTTGGGATTCTGGGGCGCCTGAAGGAATCGAGGCTCAGCACAAGATTTGGGAACCTTTGGTGGGAGCCAGCTCTGGGCGGTTGGCCCTGTGGCTTCTGGCCAACCAGGCAAAGCCCGTTCGCGACAGGGAAACCGCAGAACCGTCTGATTGGTTCCAGGCGCGCTTGAACGAATTCCAAGCCTCTCTCAAGGCGCCCGCTGCGGCGCCGGCCCCGGCTCCGCCAGCCTCCCTTCGAACACCCTTGGGAGGCTTCCACGGGGTGGCCTCGGCTTGGTTCCTCTGGGGATCTCTGGGTCCATCCTTCACGATGCCCACCGATCCTCCGTTTTCATTGCCGGTAGCCGCGACGGTTCGGCCGTTTTGGATCGCCGATGCCGAGGTGACACAGGGCCAATTTGCCTCGTTTGTAGCCGCAGTCCCCGAATGGGCGCCTTCCAACCGAGAGACGCTGGTTCGCTCGGCTCTGGCCGACAACGACTACCTGAAGGGCTGGGTCGACAACAAACCAGCCACCCCTGCTCAGCCTGTAGCTTCGGTCTCGTGGTTTGCCGCGCAAGCCTACGTAGACTGGGTCAACACCCTGAAGATGGCCCCCGGAAAGAAGGCCGTACTGCCCGACGACTTTCAGTGGGAGGCCGCGGCGAGGGCGCCTGGGGCGTCCATGCTCAATCAGGGTGTTTGGGAGTGGACGGCGTCGTCGTGGTACCCCGGCCAGAGTCTCGTCTGGGATTCGGTTCCTCCTGCGGAGAAACTTTCAGCCTATGCCCACAGCCTGAAGGGTGGGATTCAGAACCCCAAGGGCAGTATCAAAGCCGGAGACCGCGCCGGCTGGCCGACGGCCGGAACTTCGAGCGGCCTTGGCTTCCGGCTGGCGCTCATCAGCTTCCCATGAGCGGCACTAAGCTTGTTGCCGACAACCGGAGGGCCCGCTACGACTACTTTGTAAGCGAGACCCTCGAAGTTGGAGTCGTGCTTGTTGGCACCGAAGTCAAGTCAATGAAGGCGGCGCAGTTTTCCTTCAACGACGCGTGGGTGGAGCTTGACTCCCTGGGTGAACTTTGGGTTCGCAATCTGCACGTCAACCCCTACAAGATGGCCGGACTCGACAACCATGACCCCGACCGCAAGAAAAAACTCCTGGTTCACAAGGCCGAGGTCAAGAAGCTTCGTCGGCAGGTGGAGGAAAAGGGCTTTACCCTCATCCCCCTCGACTTTCACCTGAAAGAGGGGCGGATCAAGATCACAGTTGGCCTGTGCAAAGGCAAGAAACAGTACGACAAGCGGAACTCCATCAAGGACAAAGACCAGAAGAGAGATCTGGACCGCGAGTTGAGGCGATCATGAGCCTGTACGCGGTATTGGGCGTCTCCAGCGAGGCCAGTACCGCCGAAGTAAAAGCAGCCTTTCGGCGAAGGATCAAGGAGCTCCATCCAGACCTTCAGGCCGCACGCAAGGCCCGCACCTCGGCGTCCGACGTCACCATTCACCAGCTGATTGAGGCCTACGAGATCCTTTCCGATCTGGAGCAGAGGGAAGAGTACGACCGCGCCAGAAGAACGGCTCCCCGGGAGTCTGAATTCAACTACCGCGAATGGCTCCGTGCCCGACCGGACGCGCTGTCGAAGGCCAAACTAATTTTCTACGACGTGCTTCGCGACCGGAGCGCCGAGGCTGTGGCGCTGTACGCGGAATTCGCCCGCCAGCGGACCTTTGACCTCGAGAAGCTGCTCGGCCGCGAAGACTTCATGGACTGCGCGTTCATGCTCGCCCTGGAATACGAGAATCAAGGAGACGAGCTTCAGGCCGTTGCCCTCTATAGGCGGATCGCACAGCTTGAGGGTGAGAAGGCGTTCTTCCGGCATTTTTTCGCCGAAGTCGAAGACCGCCTGCTCAATCTGCTTGTTCAGAAGAACCCGGCCTACGATCCCCCGATTCTCGTTCGCCTCCTTGAGGAACTTCAGGCGTTGCCGTTCCGCGCGCCGGCAAAGGCCGCGTTTCTTACGCGCCAAGCCGAGGTCTTCTGGAACGCCGGACAGCGGCTGGCGGCCAGGCAAAGCCTTCAGCGTGCCAGAGATCTATCGCCCCGCGACAAGGCGGTCGCGCGGCTTGAAAAGAGCTGGAATCTCCGGTGACTAACGTCTTGTCCCAAGGGACCCAAACGTAGTATCTTGAGGCTACGGGGGTGTACCGGTTTCGACGGGTGGATGCCGGGGTGCGGATCGCAGGTGGAGCGTTCATCTCCTAAATCTGGACAAACAATATCTGCCAAGAATACCGTTGCTTTCAACAGCAACACTCTTGCCCTGGCCGCTTAATTGTAGCCAAAGGGTGAGGATTCCCACTGCACCGAGGGAGCCTCATCCTCAACAATCAGTGCTTGATCCTAACGGCGTTCAGGACGTCAGGATGACACACTTCTGAACCGCTGCGACGACGGTAGGCCGGACCGCCCAAGCGTCGCCTAAGAACAAAGTGCCCGGACAAACCTGTAGAAATTCGTATGTCGCCCATTCGGACGGGGGTTCGATTCCCCTCACCTCCA
>CAYYUZ010000133.1:0-10454 GCA_964475005.1 uncultured Spirochaetales bacterium | reverse complement strand
TTGGAAAAATTGAGGGGGTACCTCATTCAATGAGGTGGAGAAAGTTATGCAATTGAACCCAACTGAAATTACAGCCCTGATCAAAGAGAGGATCCAGAAAGCGGATCTGACTCCCGAAGTGCGGACCGAAGGTTCCATTCTCAGCATCGCCGACGGAATTGTCCGCATTGAAGGTCTTTCGCAAGCGCTGCAGGGAGAAGTCTTGGAGTTGCCTGGCAATACGAGCGCGTTGGCGCTGAACTTGGAGCAGGACTTTGTCGGTGCCGTCGTTCTCGGCCGCTGGCGGCACCTCTCGGAAGGCGATACGGTCAAGTCGACAGGCCGCGTTCTTGACGTTCCCATTGGGGAAGGCCTTTTGGGGCGCGTCGTGAATGCCTTGGGTGAGCCAATCGACGGTCGTGGTGCGATCACGGCGCAGGGACGTTCGCCCATTGAAAAGATCGCCCCCGGGGTCATCAGCCGCGAGTCTGTTGGTCAACCGCTTCAGACAGGCCTTAAGGCCATTGACTCCATGATTCCCATCGGGCGGGGGCAGCGCGAGTTAATCATCGGTGACCGTCAGACAGGCAAGACCGCTATTGCCATCGACACCATCATCAATCAGAAGGGTAGCGGAGTTAAGTGCATCTACGTGGCGATCGGGCAGAAGCAGAGTTCGATCGCGGCCGTCGTTAAGCGACTGGAAGATGCCGGAGCCATGGATCACACTATCGTGGTCGTCGCGTCGGCTTCGGAATCGGCAGCTCTCCAGTATATTGCGCCGTACTCAGGTTGCGCGATGGGCGAGTACTTCCGTGACAAGGGCGAAGATGCCCTGATCATTTACGACGACCTGACCAAGCAGGCTTGGGCCTACCGGCAAATTTCTCTGCTCCTGAGGCGACCTCCGGGACGCGAAGCCTACCCTGGCGACGTGTTCTATCTCCACTCCCGATTGTTGGAGCGGGCCTCCCGAATCAATGTTGGGGAAGTTGAGAAGTTGACCGGCGGCAAGGTCAAGGGAAAGACAGGGTCGCTGACCGCCTTGCCCATCATCGAAACTCAAGGCGGCGACGTTTCGGCCTTCGTCCCTACCAACGTGATCTCGATCACCGACGGGCAGATCTTCCTGGAAACCAACTTGTTCAACTCGGGTCTCCGGCCGGCAGTCAACGCCGGGATCTCGGTGAGCCGGGTTGGTGGTGCCGCGCAGACGAAGATCATCAAGAAACTGGGGTCTTCGGTTCGGCTCGACCTCGCTCAGTACCGGGAATTGGCGGCCTTCACTCAGTTTGCCTCCGACTTGGACGAGGCCACGTTCAAGCAGATTGAACGAGGCAAGCGCGTCACAGAGTTGATGAAGCAAGATCAGTTTGCGCCCTTGAGCGTTGGACTCATGGCGACCTCTCTCTACGCCGCGAACAAGGGTCACCTCGACAACGTCGAAGTGAAAAAGATCACGCACTTCGAAAAAGAACTTCACGCGTACATGCTTCGCGAACACTCCGATCTGATCGACAAGATCAACGCGAAAGGTGACTATAGCGATGACATTCAGGCGGGTCTTGAGACCGCGTTGACACAGTTCAAGACCTTGGGGACCTGGTAATCCAGCATGGCCGGCAAGAAGGAGATCCGAAGCAAGATCTCAAGCGTGAAAAACACGCAGAAGATCACGAGAGCCATGGAAATGGTGGCGGCCAGCAAGATGCGGCGCACCCAGGACCGTCTCAAGTCTGCCCGCCCCTACGCCGCGTCGCTTGAGCGGATCATTTTCCATGTTGCGCAGGCCACCCCAGAGTATCGCCACCCGTACATGGAAAAGCGCGAAGGAAACCGAGTCGGAATTCTTGTGATTGGTACCGACCGTGGACTCTGCGGCGGCTTGAACGTGAACCTGTTCCGGCGGGTGTTTCGCCGCGCCAAGGAACTGACGGGAGCCGATGGCACTGTCCATTGGGGACTCTTGGGCAAGAAGGCTGTGAACTTTTATTCGAGCGTCGGCGCCGATGTGGTGGCCAAAGCCGAGGGGTTGGGCGAAGTTCCAACGCTCAAGCAGATTCGCGGCGTGGTCCTGGCCATGGTTGAACTCTTCAAAGAGGGGAAGATCGACACCCTTTGGGTAGCCTCGAATCGGTTCGTCAATACTCTTGTCCAGCAGCCTCGCCTCCAGAGACTCCTCCCGATCGCCGATCACGAGGAACAGGCCCTTGAGCACGATAGCAAGACCACGGTTGGTGGCGAGTTGAAGCGCGAGGCAACCTGGGACTACTTGTATGAACCCGAACCGAAGGAAGTCATCGACGCCCTGATGGATCGCTACGTCGAGGCGCTAGTGCTTCACTCCCTGATTGAAAACGGCGCCTCAGAAATGGCGGCCAAGATGGTTGCCATGAAGAATGCCTCCGAAAACGCCGGCAGAATCATCAACGAACTGCAGATTGCCTACAACAAGGCCCGTCAAGCGGCCATCACCCAAGAAATCGCTGAAATCGTCGCGGGCGCAGCGGCTGTGTAAGAAGGAATTGAGTTATGCAAAACGGAAAGATCGTACAAATCATCGGTGCCGTGGTCGACATTGAGTTCGGCCGAGAGGCCATTCCCCGTGTTTTCGACGCCGTCGTGGTAGAATCCAACGGCCTCGTGCTAGAGGTCCAACAGCAGTTGGGGGACGGGGTTGTCCGTGCCATCGCCATGGGATCCACCGACGGGTTGAGCCGCGGATTGCCCGTGCAGGGCACCGGGGCCCCCATCAAGGTTCCCGTCGGCCCCGAAACCTTGGGCCGCATCATGAACGTCCTTGGGCAGCCGATCGACGAACGCGGTCCCGTCAACGCTAAGGAGCATTGGCCCATTCACCGTCCTGCGCCTTCCTACGAAGACCAGGCTGGCGGCCAGAATCTGCTGGAAACAGGAATCAAGGTTATCGACCTGATGTGTCCCTTCGCCAAGGGTGGAAAGATTGGGCTGTTTGGTGGCGCCGGCGTCGGCAAGACCGTCAACATGCTTGAGCTGATCAACAACATCGCCAAGGCGCACTCCGGCCTTTCCGTTTTTGCCGGCGTTGGAGAACGGACTCGAGAGGGCAACGACTTCTATCATGAAATGTCCGATTCTGGCGTTATTGACCTGAAGAACCTTGAAAAATCCAAAGTTGCCATGGTCTACGGCCAGATGAACGAACCCCCGGGAAACCGTCTTCGCGTCGCCTTGACCGGCCTGACGATTGCCGAATCCTTCCGTGACGAAGGCCGCGACGTCATGTTGTTCGTCGACAACATTTACCGCTATACCTTGGCAGGAACCGAAGTATCCGCCCTGTTGGGACGCATGCCTTCCGCAGTCGGCTACCAGCCGACCCTTGCCGAGGAGATGGGTCTTCTCCAGGAACGCATCACTTCGACCCGAGTTGGTTCGATCACGTCGATTCAGGCCGTTTACGTTCCAGCTGACGACCTCACCGACCCGTCTCCGGCTACGACCTTTGCGCACCTTGACGCCACCGTCACTTTGAGCCGGGCCATCGCCGAGAAGGGAATATATCCTGCCATCGACCCGCTGGACTCCACAAGCCGGCAATTGGATCCACACATCGTTGGCTACGAACACTACAACACCGCGCGAAAGGTCCAAGCAACGCTTCAGCGCTACAAGGAACTCCGCGACATCATCGCCATTCTGGGCATGGACGAGTTGTCAGAAGATGACAAGCTGCTCGTCGGCCGGGCTCGCAGAATCGAGCGCTTCCTGAGTCAGCCTTTCCACGTGGCCGAAGTCTTCAACGGAGTTCCAGGACAGCTTGTTCCCCTGGCGGAAACCATCAAGGGCTTCAAAGCGATCACCGATGGGCTCTACGACCATCTGCCAGAACAGGCATTCTACATGGTCGGGTCCATCGACCAGGCGGTCGAAAAAGCCAAGACTCTGGTGAAGTGAGGAAGGGTATGGCGTTCAACGTCGAAATCGTCAGTGCCGAGCAGTCACTCTGGTCGGGGCTCGCCGAGTTCCTTGTCGTGCCAGGATCGCAAGGCGAACTTGGAATCCACAGCGGCCACGCTCCCTTGCTGACCTACATGAAGTCCGGCGATGTCGCGGTCGAAGACGGCGACGGCCGTGTTCACCATTTTTACGTGAGCGGAGGCGTCCTTGAGGTTCAGCCTAACGGCGTCATTGTTCTCTCGGACGCCTCGGTTCGTGCCCAAGATCTCGACGAAGCCGAAATCCTCAAGGCCAAAGCCGAGGCCGAGGAAATGCTTAGGAACAAGCACGACAAACTCACCTATGGGGAGATTGAGATGCGGCTGAGCCAGGAAATCAGCAAGCTGCAAACGATTGAAAAGTACCGTTCCGGTCGAAAATGACCATCTCGTCGATCTTCCGGCTAGAGGGTATCGTTCCTCAACTGAAGTCTCGAACCAAGGAGGAGGTGTTCCGCGAATTGGTCGGGCACCTTCTTCCGCTGTGTCCAGGGGTCTCAAAGGACGTCCTGTTGAATGGACTGATCGAGAGAGAAAAACTTATGACCACCGGAATCGCAAGAAACATCGCCTTGCCTCACACCCACGTTCCGGGTCTTGGGCGGACTGTGGGGCTTCTAGGTGTCAGCCGTGAGGGGATCGAATACCAGTCGCTCGACGGCGAGCCTGTTCATCTTGTCTTTTGCCTTGTCGGGGACGACGACCAGCCCGATGCCCACATCAAAGTACTGCGAAGCTTGGCGCTGCTTCTGACCAACCCAGAGTTCTATCCGTCGATGATCAAGGCCAAAGGCCCCAAAGACATCGCAACGACCCTGGAGCAGTTCGAGGCGCTCACCTCGAGAGCGTTTTCTTAAGCGGGGCCTCCGGCGGCGGAAGCAATTGTCAAACCCGGATGGTCTGGCTAGAATACCCCATGCTTGATATCACCTTTATCCGCGACAACCTCGAAGCCGTCGAGGCCAACATCCTCAACAGGCACATGAAGGCCGATGCCCGGGCTGTGGTGGCTCTGGCCGAAAAGCGTTCCCAAGCCATCCAGAAACTCGAGGCTCTGCGGGCCGGCCGGAATGAAAATGCTTCCAAAATGAAAGGCAAATTGGAACCTTCTGCGCGACAAGCTCTGATCGATGAAGGCAAGCAGATCAAGGACTCCCTTGTTGCGGCCGAAGCCGACCTCGAGGCCGCTGAGAAAAACCTCAAAGTCGAACTGATGCGTATTCCCAATATGGCGCATCCACAAGCCCCAGTGGGAAAAGAAGATAAGGACAACCTCGAGATCAAGCGAGTGGGCCAGCCCACGAGACTCGGATTCTCAGCTTTAGACCACGTTCAACTCGGCGAGAAGCTCGACATCATCGATTTTGACGCGGGTACAAAAGTCTCAGGGACCAAGTTTTACTTCTTGAAGAACGAGGGTGTCTTCCTGGAGTTGGCTTTGACCAGGTTCGTGCTTGATCTTCTCGTCAAGAAGGGTTTCACGCCCATGATCACCCCCGACATTGCCAAAGAAGAGATTCTCGAGGGCATCGGGTTCAATCCGCGCGGGGAGGAGTCGAACATCTACCCACTCGAAGGCACGGGAACCTGCCTGGTGGGCACCGCCGAGATCACGTTGGGCGGCTACTACGCGGACCAAATCCTTGATCTTTCCTCAGGCCCCATCAAGATGGCGGGCCTTTCCCATTGCTTCCGCCGTGAAGCCGGCGCGGCGGGTCAGTTCAGCAAGGGCCTCTATCGGGTTCATCAATTCACCAAGGTGGAAATGTTTGTATTTTGTCGTCCCGACCAAAGTGACGCGCTCCACGAAGAGCTTCGCGCCATTGAAGAAGAAATCTTCTCCAGCCTTGAAATTCCTTTCCGGGTCGTCGATACCTGCACCGGCGACCTTGGCGCTCCAGCCTACCGTAAGTACGACCTTGAGGCTTGGATGCCCGGCCGTGGAGAGGGTGAATGGGGCGAAGTGACCTCGACGTCCAACTGCACGGACTTCCAGGCCAGGCGTCTGGGGATTCGCTACAAGGACGACAACGGAAAAAACCGTCCTGTTCACATGCTCAACGGAACCGCCATCGCGATCAGTCGGGGCATCATCGCGTTGCTCGAAAACTTTCAGCAGGCCGACGGTAGTGTAAAGATTCCTAAAATCCTTGTGCCCTATACGGGGTTCGACCTGATCCAACCCAGGCGGTGAAAAGCGTGGCTTGCTCTTGAATCAGCCTCCTTTCCTAGATCCCAAACGCATCTTCATCATCGCCGAGATTGGCACCGGCCACCTCGGAGACCGGGCCAAGGCGTCTGATCTCATCAAGGCGGCCGCTGACGCTGGGGCCGATTGCGCCAAGTTCCAAGTGGTCTTTGCCGACGAAATCATCCATCCCCTGACGGGCGAGCTCGATTTGCCCGGCGGTCGCGTCCGGCTTTACGACAGGTTCCGAGAGGTGGAACAAGATGAAGATTTCTATAGATTTTGCAAACAAGAGACGGAGGCCGCCGGCCTGACCTTCCTGGCCTCGCCGTTCGGCCTGCGTTCCGCCAAGATTCTTGAGGCTTTGGGATCAAGTTGGTTCAAAGTCGCCTCTCCCGAACTCAACCATTTTCCGCTGCTGGAACTTCTGCGCACGTTTGCCAAGCCCGTCGTCCTTTCTTCAGGAGTCAGCCGACTCGAAGACATTGAGCGTGCGGTGGAGTTCTTTGAGGACTGTGCCATCAGTCTCCTTCACTGCATCACGGCTTACCCCGCGCCGCCTGAAGAGTACAACCTCCGAGTCCTGTCGCCTTTGGCCCAACTGTTTGGGTGTCCGGTAGGAGTCTCCGACCACTCGATGGATCCAGAACTAGTCCCGGTCATTGGCCGGGCCGCGGGGGCCACCCTGGTTGAAAAACATCTGTGCCTCGACCGCAAGGACCCGGGCCTCGACGACCCGATTGCCTTGGACCCCAGCCTGTTTGCCACGATGACACGGGCTTTGCGGAGTTTGGAACAGGTTCCCAGAAGCGACTGGGACCGGTTGGTCCGTGAACGCTACGGGTCAGAGCGAGTGGAGGCTATCCTTGGTCACGGCCGGAAAGTCCTAGCGCCCTCGGAACGCAACAACTACGAACGGACCAACCGTAGCCTCCACGTCCTTAACAGCCTTCCTGCGGGCCACCGCCTCGAACCCGGCGATCTTGGGGTGTTGCGGACCGAGAAGGTGTTGCGTCCTGGTCTCTCCCCCCTGTTTTTGGATGTCGTGGTCGGAAGGAAGCTGCAGCGCGCTGTCGACGCGGGCGAGGGGCTGGTCTGGGCCGATCTACTTTCCTGACAAAAGCAAACCGGGGACCTCGGGAACGGTCTGCCCGAAGGTCGTTTCGGTAGCGGCGGCCCAGAAGGCGTATTGGAAGAAGGCCGCCTGGTACTGCCGGATAACGCCGTGAACGCCGGCGTCTGGCTGTGATTTCAAACCGAAGAACGCCAAAATAGGTTTCAGGTACGCAGCGTCAGCCAAATCGGCTCGCGACAGTTTGGGAAGAGTCAGAAACCATTCGCCGTGGAAGGTTGCAGTTGGTGCGGTCCCGCCGACGATCCAGAGTTCCGGACCCGAGGCCCGATGATCAGCGGGTGGCTTAGCACCGGCACGAAGAATGCCCTGGAGTCCCAACGTCGGGTGATTGTCGGCCGCGAGGGACCCCGCGCCCCAAGCCCAGAGACCTTGATGGTTCCAGTCGACCGAACCGAACAGAAGATCACCGGGTTCAGAATCCAACTGCCGGAGAGCAGCCTTGATCGGAACAAGCCATTTTGTCTCCGTCGCTCCCTCCATTCTTATTGTCGAGGCCTCGGGTTCCAGCCAGAGGGATGGCTGACGAAACGGAAGCAACAGTTCCGACCATGCCGAACTCCATTCAAAGGCGGGGCGGGGAGGCAGGGGTTCGGCAATGGGCCCTCCGGCTGCAACAAGAAAACCGCGGCTCGCCAAATCCTCGAAAAGATAGCCGAAGTCATCGGGATTCTCGCCCTTGGGAACCGCAACGTAGATGACCGGGTACCTAGTCGCAGGCGAGGCGAGCTTCCCTCCCTTGATCAAGGAACTGGGCAGTCGCTCAAGGTAGGACTGCCAGAACACGGGAAGCCCCCCCTGAGCGCGAATCCGCTGCCAAGTTTCGGGGTTAGACTGGGGCCGCGGCGTCAGATGCGAATCGCCCGAGGCCGGATACCAAAGGCGCACCTCCAGCTCTGGCCGGCCGCTTGTCGGCGGAAAGCGAATCACCCGCTGGCTGGGTGCCAAACCACCCGTCAGATCGACCCGCGGCAAAGGAAAGGCAACGTCGAGCAGCAGGCAAGCGACAGCGATTCCCCACCCGGTCCACGCTACAAGCGACCTCAAGAGGCGCCCGAGGAACGACAAGAAACCTCGACTTGGAAACTTTCCCCGAAGGGTTGCGAAGGTTGGAAAAAGAACCAGCAAGTCGATCAGAAGCAGCAGGATCGCTGGCAACGTTTGCCAACGCAGGCCTTCGAGCCCCAAATTCCAACCCAGAGCCATGCCGGCCACAAAAACCAGATAGTTGAGGGCAAAGGAACGACGATGCCGGGGGACCAAGAGAACCGCGTGGTAAACCACCAAGAGGACCAAGAAGGTCAATTCGGCATAGCGCATTGGACTTCACTTTACTGGACGAATGCCCGTTCTGCAAGCTAAGATGACGGCATGCCCCCCCTGGATCCCCAGGCCGTGATGGAGAAGCTGGGACAAACCACCCTCAAGGTCGACACCTTCTTCCTCCGGCGTACGGGTTTTGTCGCCAACCAGACCGTCCTCAAACTTGGTGAATACACCCTTCACTGCGTCCCGGCGACCCTAGGTGCCGAGGGCGCGCGGTTTCTCGCTGTTTTGACCCCTTCGGAGATCGACCTCTTCTCCAAGTTCAAGGCGGGGACCCACACCCTGCTCCTGACCTTCGACAACCCTGAAAGCAAGGATATCATGAGGTTTCCGCTCAAAGTGGGACTGACCGAGCTGAATCCCGTTCCCGACCGAAAAAACGTCTGTTTCATCCAGCTGAAGTTCAAGTCGCTTCCTGCGCCTTTCGTTCTGTTTCTCGGGGCCTACTTTGACGAACTGGAGGCCCGACAGAAAGCCTGGGACAAACTGGCCGAAGACGAGCTGCCGTTCGATGCTGCCGCGGCGAAGCGGCTTGGGGCTGATCCTGGGTTCGAACTGAGTTCAGGCGCACAGAAGTGGCCCGTCGAGCTCGTGTCTTTCCACACCAAACAGTTGACTCTCAAGGCCGCTCCCGGCGCCGCAATGCCTTCTTGTCGGCTCCGATTAGGCTTTCGGGGCCGTCCTTTAGTTCTGGAAGGCGCGCTCGACAATGCAGGCCATTTTCAACCGGAATTCTCGACCGAATGGTTGGACCTGGTCGAAGATTCCGTGTTTCAACTCAAACTTCGTCCCAATCCCGAAGCCTCCAAGGGTGCCGGGTGACTCTGACCTTCTGGGGCACAGGGACCTCAACCGGAATACCCATGGTCGGCTGTGCCTGCGCGGTGTGCCGTTCCTCCAATCCGAAGAATCAACGGAGGCGGGCGTCTGTTCTTCTGCAAGAGGGGGAGCGACGCTGGCTGATCGACGCGGGGCCTGATTTTCGCCTTCAAGCCCTCGACGCGTCGCTGACGTCGCTCGACGCGGTTTTTCTCACGCATGCCCACGCGGACCATGTGCTGGGTCTTGATGACCTGCGACCGCTCTCTTGGGTCCGAGTCATTCCTGTCTGGGCCGACAAAGAAACCACAAAGAAGGTTCACGAAACCTTTCCCTACTTCTTTCGGGAGGGTGACGGCAAGACCTCACGTCCAAGGCTGGACTTCCGCCTTCTCGAGCCTGGTCGCGCCGTGATTGCGGCAGGACTTTCGGTCCTTCCGCTTGAGATCTGTCATGGGGACTCGCTTATCCTCGGCTTTCGAATCGGTGGGTTGGCATATTTGACCGACTGCAACGGAATTCCTCCCCAGTCTCGGCGGTTCCTCGAGGGGCTAGACACCCTGATCCTTGGCGCGTTGCGGCCCAAACCCCACCCCACCCATTTCAGCCTCGACCAGGCTGTCGAAGCGGCTCGAAGCCTCGGCGCTCGCAGAACCTACTTCACCCATTTTTCGCACGATGTTGACCATGAAAGCTGGGCCAAAACCTTGCCCGCGGGAATGGCTCCGGCCTACGACGGCCTCGTGCTCGAACTTGAGGAATCGACGATATCTCAGGGAACAGGACAATAAAAAAACCGAGTCGAGGACTCGGTTTTTTTATTGTCGGGATGGAAGGGGCTCGAACCCTCGACCTCCGGCGTGACAGGCCGGCGCTCTAACCAACTGAGCTACCACCCCATTATTCTTCCTCAGGAGCGACCGAACAGTTCAATGTCCCGTAGACGAATTGAACGTCCGACCTAGCGCTTAGGAGGCGCTCGCTCTATCCACTGAGCTAACGGGACAGACAAAGGCACTATAGGGAAACACCC
>CAYYUZ010000132.1:2661-10616 GCA_964475005.1 uncultured Spirochaetales bacterium | reverse complement strand
GGACGAGGTCACGGGGTTCAGGCCTACGTGGAAGCCGCCGAGCGCCTCCGGATTCGAGGTTTGCCGTTTACGACCCACGTTATGTTCGGCCTCCCTGGAGAAGGTCCAGGTGACTTTCAAGAAACCGTGAATCTGGCGGTGGCCTCGGGTTCGTCAGGTCTCAAATTTCACGATTTGATCTTGCTTCCAGGAACGCGGCTCCACAAAGACTGGGAGCATGGACTGATTGAACCGGTCAACCCTGAGCTCTACTTGGATGCCGTGGCCTCGGCACTCCTGAGCTTACCGAACTCTATCGTCGTCTGGAGAGTTTGCAGCGATCCCGAAGACCGCCAGGGTCCGCGTCCACCGGGCGAGAAGTGGCCCAAAAACCGCTTCCTCAATCGCCTGTCCGCAGAGATCCTGAGGCGCCGGTCTCAACTTGAATCTGGAACAACCGCGCTTCCTTGAAGCGGGAGGCCGATTCCGTCAGTCAGCCGGTTCTGGAGGACACGATGGAAGTCTATGGCTACGCACCCTGGGGTTACGAGGGAGATCTTGTCCGTGTCGAGGTGGATTTGCGCCGCGGTATACCCGGGATGGAGATTGTCGGTCTCCCCGGAGGCGCCGTCCGAGAAGCGCGCGAGAGAATTCGTATCGCTTTCGGTCGAGCGGGATTCCAATTCCCGCAAGACCGAATTCTGATCAATCTGAGCCCGGCTGATCTGCCTAAGTCGGGTTCCGGCTACGACTTGCCAATGGCCTTGGCCCTGCTGCAGGCTTCAGGTCAATGGAAGCCATCGTTTTCAACCATTCTTGCCATAGGAGAACTGGCGCTCGATAGTCGTCTTCGCGGCGTTCCCGGCGTTTTGGCTGCGGCGCAATGCTGCCTTGAACAGCGATTTTCGGCCTTTGCCGTCTCTGGCGACTCGGTCAGAGAAGCGACTTGCCTCAAGGGTGTCCCGGCCGTCGGAGGCTCAGACTTAGCGGGCCTGGTCAATTCCCTCGCGGCGCCTCCAAAGGCAAGTCGCGGAACGCAGAATTCCACCAGTCCGTCCACGGCCGTCGGTGAGCGGTGGAATCTTCGGGGACAGCAACAAGTCGTCCGTTCGCTGGAAGTGGCCGCCGCCGGCGGACACTCCTTGCTGCTTTACGGGCCGCCCGGAGCCGGAAAAACTCTGGCGGCCAGAAGTCTTGAGTGCCTCCTCCCTCAATTGGAACCCGAGGAAGCCGTCGAAACAACCCGCCTGTGGTCGTTGGCGGGCATACTCTCGCGCGAACAGGGACTTCTGACGACGAGGCCTTTTCGTTCGCCGCATCATCATGCCACGGCCGAGGGGTTGCTTGGCGGAGGACGGAATCTCGGTCCCGGTGAGGTCTCTTTGGCCCATCATGGTGTCCTTTTTCTCGATGAGGCGCCTGAGTTCTCCCCGAGGGTCCTGCAGGCGTTGCGGGAGCCTTTGGAACAAGGGAAAGTCTCCGTCGTCCGCGCGGGACGTTCGGCCCATTTTCCGGCTCGGTTCCAAGTGATCCTGACCGCCAACGCCTGTCCCTGCGGGCAGACTGGGAGGGAAAGAGGGGTCTGCTTTTGTTCCGGACCGGAAGTTCGGCGCTATTGGGACCGTATCGGCACTCCACTTCTGGACCGTGTCGATCTGCGTCTCTTTGTGACACCCGAGGCCCCAGACAGAATCCTCAGCCAAGAGTCCACGACTCCAGCCAGGCTCCTGGAAAGGATCGGCCAGGCCCGGAAGATTCAAAGGTTGAGGGGACAGAGTCCCGGCCAACCCAACGCGGCGATGACGCTTGCAGAGCTGGAACGCTGGTGCTGCCTTGACGGCAAGAGCCAAGTGTACTTGAGTGATCAGGCGTCCAAGAACGACTGGTCGACCCGGGCTCTCCACTCGCTGATGAGGGTGGCACGCACGATAGCGGATCTGGAGGGGATGGAAAAGGTCGGTCGGATTCACCTGGAGGAAGCCTTTTCGCTGCGGAAACCCAAAGGGGAAGAATATTGGGAACGCTGAGGTGCCCAGCGACTATTGGCCATTCGCATAGGTGCAGAGTATATTTTGCCCATGAGACTCTACAGCCGTTCTGCTTTGGTGGCCTCTTGCCTTTTGGGTGCTGTTTCGGCAGTCGCATTGACCCTTGCCGCGGTCTGGTTCTTTTCAGCCGCGACGGAACGATCCACGGTTGCCGCAAAGCTTGAAGCGCCAGTTCAAGAATCGCAACCTGTCGCTCTGGGTGAGGAACTGGGTCCAGACGAGAAGGAGAACATTGCGATTTACCAGAATCTCAACCAAGGGGTGGTCAATATCACCACCCAGGTCAACGGTTACAACTGGTTTCTAGAGGCCGTCCCGCAAGACGGCGGAACCGGTTCTGGTTCGATCATCGACAAGAAAGGGTACATTCTCACCAACAACCATGTTGTGGCCAACGCCGACAAAATCATCATCACTTTGGCCGATGGTGCTCAGTTTGACGGGCAGTTGGTCGGAAAGGACGTCGAGAACGACTTGGCGGTCGTGAAATTCGACCCCAAGGGCCGCACTCTGACAACTATTCCCCTGGGAACCAGCCTTGGGCTGAAGGTTGGACAGAAAGTTCTGGCAATTGGCAACCCGTTCGCTCTCGACAGGACCATGACAACCGGCATTGTGAGCGCCCTGGGCCGCCCTCTGAAAGGTGACAACGGCATTGTGCTTCACGAACTGATTCAAACCGACGCTTCGATCAACCCCGGAAATTCCGGAGGACCTCTTTTGAACAGCCACGGCCAGCTCATCGGCATCAACACGATGATCTACAGTCCCGCGGGGGGATCAGTGGGAATTGGCTTCGCGGTACCCGTTGACACGGCGAAGAGGGTAGTACCCGATCTGATTGCCAATGGCCGGGTGGTCCGCGGCTGGATCGACGTAACCCCGGTGCAGCTCTTTCCGCAACTGGTGCAGTACGCCAACCTTCCCGTTGATAAGGGGATTCTTGTCTCGAAGGTTACCCCAGGCGGACAGGCGGCCAAATCGGGCCTTAAAGGCGGCAGTCCCGACCAAGGAGTCCGGTACGGCCGCACGATCCTTTACCTTGGCGGGGACATTATTATTGCCATCAACGGTGTCGAGGTGGGAACGCTCGCCGACCTCTACAGCGCCCTTGAGTCTTCCAAGCCGGGCGACAAAGCCCGTTTGACGGTCCTGAGAGGAACGCAGAAGCTCGATATCGCCTTGACTTTGGTTCAGCGGGCAGAAAAGGATCAGCTGGAATGAGGCTCAGGGTCCAGGCACCCTTTCAACCCTCGGGCGACCAGGGTCAGGCCATCGAAAAGCTTGCCCAAGGTGTCCGTGACGGACTGAAATTCCAAACACTCAAAGGCGTTACAGGTTCTGGCAAGACCTTCACGATGGCCAAAGTCATCGAAGAATTGCAGAAACCCGCGCTCGTCATGAGCCACAACAAGACGCTTGCGGCACAGCTTTACAGGGAATTCAAGGATTTCTTTCCGGACAATGCGGTCGAGTACTTCGTCAGCTACTACGACTACTACCAACCCGAAGCCTATGTTCCGTCCAAAGATCTCTACATCGAGAAGGACTCTTCGATCAACGAAGAGATCGATCGCCTCAGACTGGCGGCAACCACAAGTCTGGCGAGTAGAAAGGACGTTATTGTGGTCGCCACGGTGTCGGCCATTTATGGTCTAGGCAGTCCAGTCAGCTATCTCGAAATGGCGCAGGACATCCGCCGTGGACAAAAGCTGGCCCTCGACGAACTGCGACGCACCCTTGTCACGCTTCAGTACGACCGCAACGACGCTGTCCTGGAGCGGGGAACCTTTCGAGTCCGTGGGGAAACGCTCGAGATTTGGCCAGCCTACATGGAAGAGGGGTTCCGGATTGAGACCGACTGGGGCGAAGTGAGCCGGCTCCGCCGTTTCAAAGTGCTGACCGGCCAGACGCTTGAGGAACTCGAAGAACTCTCGATTTTTCCGGCCAAACACTTTGTGATGCCGGAGGACCAAGTCAAGGTGAGTGTTGACCGCATCCGTCAGGAACTGGCAGAGCAAGTCGCCCACTTTGAGTCATTGGGCAAACCCCTTGAGGCCGAACGCATCAAGCAGCGAACCGAGTACGACCTCGAAATGCTTGCGGAAATGGGCTACTGTTCAGGAATTGAGAACTATTCCCGGCAGTTGACAAATCGGCAGGCCGGGGAGCGTCCGGCTGTTCTGCTCGACTACTTTCCGAAAGAGTTCCTTACCTTTGTTGATGAGAGCCACGTCAGCCTCAGCCAGATTCGAGCCATGTACCTGGGAGACCGGAGCAGGAAGCAGACTCTCGTCGATTTTGGGTTTCGGCTTCCTTCGGCCCTCGATAACCGGCCCCTTTTCTACGAAGAATTTGAAAGTTTGCTGGCCAGCACGATTTACGTTTCGGCGACTCCGGGAAAAGAAGAGGCCAAGAAGGCCAAGCAGGTCGTCGAGCAGGTGATCCGCCCGACAGGTCTTCTAGACCCCGAGATCGAAGTGAGACCTTCCGAGGGGCAAATTGAAGACTTGTTCCGAGAGATTCGAAAACGAACAGCCGTCAACGAGCGGGTCATGGTGACGACCTTGACCAAGAAGATGTCGGAGGAGTTGGCCGCTTATCTGGCGCAGTTGGGCATCAAAGTCCGATACCTGCATTCAGAGATCAATACTTTTGAGCGGGTCGAGATTCTCCGGGACCTCAGAGCCGGCGTTGTTGATGTCCTGGTTGGAATCAACCTTCTCCGGGAGGGACTGGACACCCCCGAAGTCAGCCTTGTTGCCATCCTGGACGCCGACAAGATTGGCTTTCTGCGATCAGCAACGTCGTTGATTCAGACGATTGGCCGTGCGGCGCGCAATGTTGGCGGGCGGGTCATCATGTACGCCGACCGTATCAGCGACGCGATGAAGGAAGCCATCGATGAGACCAACGCCCGCCGGGCACGCCAAAGTGCGTACAATCTCGAACACGGCATCACTCCGGCCACTATCATCAAGACTGTCCAGGATATTCTTCAGCGAGAAGTTCCCACTGTCGCGGAGCAACGTCGAGCCACAGTGGAAGAACTGAAGAAGAAGTACAATGTTCTTGTCCCCGCCCAGAAAAAGGCCTTGATTTCCGCCCTTGAAAAGGAGATGCTTGAGCTCGCCAAAAATCTGGAATTTGAGAACGCCGCGCTGATCCGCGACGAGGTCCAGAGGCTCAGAACCAATCAAAGTTGAGGGTGGAAGATTGAGACTGCTGGGAGCTGTGCTGACGACTTTGCTGGTTACGGCGTGTTCCGGGAGCAATCCCTACACGGGTCTCAAATTACCCCCCACACCGGTGCTCACAATTCAAACCTTTTATGGGGTTGTCGATTTTGCCTATATTCGTGTTCGAAGCGAGCCGCTTCCCGATGCTTCGTTGGTCACCATGCTTCGGTCAGGGTCAATCGTAGAAATTGTCACGTCTTCCAGCAACGAAGAAACCATAGAAGGAAAGTCAGACCGGTGGTACCAGATTCTGTACCAGGGGCGGCGCGGCTGGGTATTCGGAAGCTACCTCAAGATTTTTGACAGCCTCGACAAGGCGCGGAACGCCGCAAAGGCAGGTCCAAAACCCGAAGGCGATCAAACCAGCGACAAGAAGTAATCGTGGAGAACCTTGCTTTCGGTCAGTTCAGGATGAAACGACGCAGCGAGAATAGCACCTTGCTGCACACAAACCGCCTGTCCTTCATAGGTTGCCAGAGTTCTGACCCCTGACCCGAGCCGAACAATCTGAGGGGCCCGAATGAAGACAGCCGGAATTTCCACCGACCCAGCGCCCTCAAATGGAAAGATTGCCTCAAAACTCTCCGTCTGCCGCCCGTAGGCATTTCGGGCGACGTCAACATCCAAGACACCAAGAAGGGGTTGGTCATGACCGATGGCCCGGCGGGAAAGCAAGATCAGGCCCGCGCAGGTTCCGAACACCGGAAACCCGCCGCGCAGAAAATCCGCCAGCCTCTCAAAAAAACCTCGTAGCGAGAGCAGTTTTCCGATTGTCGTGCTTTCCCCCCCCGGCATCACCAGGGCGTCGCAGGTCTGAATCTCCTCAAACGTCTTCACCGGAACGCCTTGGACACCGAGATTGCCAAGCGCCCTCAGATGAGGATCGAAGCCGCCCTGAAGCGCCAGGACACCGATCCGTTTCAAGTTACCAGCCACGCAGGGAAAGTTTCTGCTGGTCCGACAGCTGCCGGGTGTCGATACCTGGAATCGAATCCCCAAGGTCGGTGCTGATCTCGGCCAGCTTCTTCGGATCATTGTAACTGGCAACAGCTTCGACGATTGCCCGCGCACGGCGCTTGGGGTCCGAGCTCTTGAATATGCCCGAACCGACAAAAACCGTCTCGGCTCCCAGTTGCATCATCAGCGCCGCGTCAGCGGGCGTGGCGACACCGCCAGCACTGAAGTTCGGCACCGGAAGTTTTCCAGTTTCGGCCACTTCAACCACAAGCTCGTAAGGGGCTCCGAGGTTTTTGGCGAAGGTCATCATTTCTTCCTTCGGGGTCCTAGTGAGCTGACGGATTTGGTCCATCAAGGTACGCATGTGCCTGACCGCCTCGATCACATTCCCGGTTCCGGCTTCCCCTTTGGTCCTGATCAGAGCTGCCCCTTCCCCGATTCTGCGTAGAGCCTCCCCGAGGTCGCGGCAACCGCAGACGAAAGGAACTTTGAATTCGTGTTTGTAAACGTGGAACTGGTCGTCGGCGGGAGATAGAACTTCGCTCTCGTCAATGAAGTCGACGCCAAGGGCCTCAAGAATTTGGGCCTCAACGAAATGGCCGATACGGCACTTGGCCATCACCGGAATGGAAACGGCCGCTTGAATGTCGCGGATCATTTTAGGATCGCTCATCCGCGCAACGCCGCCCTGAACCCGAATATCAGAGGGAACTCTTTCCAAGGCCATAACCGCGATGGCACCGGCTTCTTCGGCGATAACGGCCTCGGCGGCGTTCGTGACGTCCATGATGACGCCGCCCTTCAGCATTTCGGCCAGCCCAAGCTTCGTCTTCCAGGTCGCCTTCTGGCGCGCCGACCACAGAGTCTCTCCCATCGTATGCCTCCACAGAAATCGAGCAGAATCTATCGATGTCGGGTGAAAAAGTCAACCTTGTCAGGTATCTTGGAGCGGTGAAGATCCTCCTCGCTCTCGGCGTTTTTGTGCTCTCTGGAGTCTGGTCTTGGGGACAAGACTTCTTTGACGAATCCTTACAGGCTTTTCGAAGCTCTCAGAATTTGTCGATGCCTGACTGGGACGACAGTTTGGCCGTTTCAAGCCATTTACGCGCCGAAAAACTGGCTGCGCTTGGAGCACTGTCTCACGAGGAGCAGGGAAAAGGGCCGGGACTTCAAATGCTCGCAGAGGGGTTTCCCCCAGGGACTTTCGGAGAAGTTCTCGGGGCAGGTGGCGACCCCGAGAAAGTCTGGCGGGCTTGGCTGGACAGTCCTTCCCACCGCGCTCTTCTTTCCGACCCGGCCTGGACTTCCTGGGGCTCGGGATGGGCCACCAGAGGAAACACGAAGGTCTTTGTCCTGCGTTTCCGGGGGCCGTGATCAGAATCAGTGACGACGTTCCGGAATGGAACCGACGGTCTTCGGATCCTTGCCAGGTGCCAGAAACAGTCCGCAGAAGCACTGGCCGCATTCAGCGATGTCTGGACCCGCATAGGCGCATGGGCAGATAATGTCTTGATCCGCCTCACCGTCCGCATCCCTGCACGGACAGTACGGGCGGCCATAGCGTTTGGTCTGAACCGCCAGTCCTTCAAGAATAGGGTCCACGAGACTCTGATCTGGGTTGACAACCCAGCCGCGGTGCGAAGCGACCATGCTCGCGTAGGAACCAGCCTCGGTCGCATTGGAAATCTTACTCACGGGAGTCGGCCTCAGCGAGATCGTCTTCGTGGGGAAG
>CAYYUZ010000132.1:0-2561 GCA_964475005.1 uncultured Spirochaetales bacterium | reverse complement strand
ACGTTCAACCTAGCGTAGTTGTTGACCCCCTCGGGTTTGGTCTCGACCAAGCCCCGAAGGTCGGCAGCCTGAATGAACTTCTTGAACTGCGAGTACCCCAGACTCTTCAGGTCGATCTTGCGTTCGCGAAGCCTGGATGAGATCAAGCTGTATTCATGGTACTGTGGCTCTCGCCCTCCGTCGAGGTCTTTGAGCGCTTCGACCAAAGCCTTCAGGGCCTTCTGGAGCACTCCGGCTTTTTCCTCTGGCTTCTTGTTGTCTTTGACCTCTGGAAGCAGGATTTCGGGGTTTCCGTCCTTTTCGATGAGTTGGATCACGCCATGGCGAACGGCGGCCGAAATGAAATCTCCCCAGCGCTTGTACCCGATGTGCTTCTCGTCAAAATTTGGGTTCAGCATCTTCATGCGCATCTTGACCGCACCAACGTTGACGGCTTTCCCTTCCTTGGAAAGAATGCCAACGGCTTCGGTCAATGCCGAGAACCAATACTCGGGTGAAACCGTCTGAGCCGCTGGTGCCGAAGGTCCCGGCTCCTCTTCATCCTCATCACCGGGAAGAATGTCGCGATAGTCGATAAAGCTGTCTGCGATCGATAGAAGCTCCTGGCTGGCGGTTTTGATATCGCAAACGATGTGCGTCATTTTCCCTGCCCGGCGGAGAGTGAGCAGAAGGGGGCGGAAGTCGCTGTCTCCGGTGACCAAGACAAACGTGTCTATGTGCTCATAGAGACGGAGGTTCTCAAGGGTGTCGCTCACCAGTTGAATGTCTACAGAGTTTTTCTTTTTTCTTTCGGAAGGAACGTGCACAAGATAGAACTGGTACTTTTTGAGCTGCAGCGCGAGCTTTGCAAAGTTGGGAGCGCTCCAGTCGGCGTACGCCTTGGCGGAAATGACCCTGCCCAGCGTTTCTGCGTATTCCTGCAAGGAATCGATGAACAGAGAGTTGTTCCCGGGCGGGGTAACGTTCTCCATGTCCCAAATGATGGAAATATTTGCCATGCCTCAATTCTACTCTCAAGGCCGTCCCATCCTCAAGTGGACCGGCAGGGGAAGTCTTCTTCGATCTCTTGCAAGTTGGTGGAAGGTGAATAGACTGAATTTGAGGCCTTTATGAACAAGAGTGTCTTCAGTTGGTCATCGGTGGTCCTGATTGTCGGGGTTCTGCTGGTAGCCGCTCCTTCCCCGATTTCCTGGTTTTCCCCGGTCTTCACCATCGCTGCATGGTTGCTCCTGCTCCGGGCACTACCAAAGCGCCCCGTTGCACAGACGATAGAAGCCGCAGTTCAAGTCACGAAAGCCGAGCCGCCCACGGTTCCTATGGTGGAATTCCGGGAAGTTCTCCCCGAGTCCCTCGAAGACGATGTTCAAAGGTACAAGGCCAGCCTCGAAGTCCTATTGGGATTCAAGGACTTGGTCGTGAAGGACACAGAAACTGCCGTTCTTCGCATCACCGAGGCCTTGTTCACATTGGTGAACAACAGCAAGGAGTTGTCCTTGCACATTGAAAGAAGCCTGTCGTACATCACCGACGGCGACTCAGGACTTCGCAAGACGATGAAGAATCTGGAGGAGCAGGTGGGCGTGTTCGAAGCCCTGGCGTCCCATTTCACACGGGTCAAAGAAGGACTCGCCGCAGACATTGAGTCTCTGACCACAGCCGTTGGAAGTATCAATCAGTTTTCCGAGACCTTGTCTGATCTTGCGGACCAAACCAACGTGTTGGCCATCAACGCCTCCATCGAGGCCGCCAGGGTTGGAATTCATGGCCGAGGCTTCGCCGTGATTGCGACCCAGGTCCAAACTTTGGCCAAAAATTCCAAAACCATCGCCGAAACGATGGCCAGGACGGTCAGAGACGTCGTCACGAATGTGGAAACTTCGTTCAACAGGCAGTCACAGCGAATCGGCGAGGCTGAGATCTTGATCGTGCGCTCTGAAGACGGTTTGAAGAAGTGGTCGAATCAGGTGGAACCGCAACTTGTGGAAGTTGGAACCATGATCAGCCACTCAAGGGGGCTTTCCCAGAACGTCACCTCAGAACTCGGCGATGTGACTGTTTCCCTGCAGTTCCAGGACCGGACGCGCCAAATCCTCGATCACATGGCGGAGGTTCTTGTCGCGGCTTCCGCATCTGTAGTGCGTTCAGCAGGCCTTGAGTCCAAGAAAATTCCGTCCAAACGCCGCGACGAGGCGTTCCAAGAGGCTTCACGGCATTTTACGGTCAAGGACGAATGGGCCCTGATCGATGAAGGGAAAGCCCAGGAGCTTCACGGAAGCAAGACCGTGGAGCTTTTTTAGGAGGATACCGTGGCCAAGACGATTCTCTGCATCGACGACTCACCAACAATTCGCATGCTAGTCAAGAAAACGCTGGAACCTCTTGGCTACGAGATCCTGGAGGCCGATAACGGCGAGTCGGGATTGGCCGTTGCCTCTAAACGCCGCGCGGACTTCATTCTGGTTGACGTCAATATGCCGGTGATGGACGGCTTTGAATGCGTCAAGGAGATCAAAGGTCTGCCGGGGCTCGGTAGCGTTCCAGTGGTTTTCCTCACCACATAG
>CAYYUZ010000131.1:0-10647 GCA_964475005.1 uncultured Spirochaetales bacterium | reverse complement strand
TTGACCTTGCGGACAATCTTTACAAACAGATGGTCTTTCTTCAGAACCTGCCCAAGGCGGCCGGTTGATCCATGGTGCTTGAATTCAAGAAAGTCAGTTTTGGCTACGACGACGCCCCGGTCTTGAAGGATCTGACGGTCTCGGTTCCCGCAGGGGTCACGGCCGTCACTGGACCCAACGGGACGGGAAAATCGACCTTCCTCCTCTTGGCCTCCGGACGCTTGCTTCCAAACTCGGGAACCATCCTCCTGGAAGGGAAAGACACCGCCGATCTTGACGAAACGGAAAGGAACAGGCTCTGCAGCCTTGTCTTTCAGAACATGGAATTTGAGACCGAAGAGCCTTTGGGTCCGCTTCTGGATTTCGTTCTGGCCAATGGATTTCTCAAGGAATCGGAACAAGGTTTGCTGAAGAGCGTTGTCGAAACGTTCGAGCTCGGAATGTTGTTGTCACGCCCGACCTCGAAGCTGAGCAAGGGAGAAATGCAGCGGGCCGTCATGGCCTTTTCGCTGCTTTACGGAAGCCGAGTGGTCGTCATGGACGAACCTGTGTTTGCCCTCGAAAGTCACCAGAAGCAGCGGGCTCTTGAGTTTATTTGCCAGTACGCCCGAAACACAGGGACGAGTTTTCTTTACAGCGCCCACGACCTCGACCTCAACCGGGCCTACTCTGACCGGGTTTTTCTTTTTTCCAAGACGGCGGCACCGCAGTTGGGTTCAGCTGCAGCGCTGCTGTCCCGGGACTCGCTGGAAGCCGCTTATCAAGTACCTTACTCGCTACTCTATCAGAAGGAAGAGCTTCACAGAGCTTTTCTTCAAGAACGCCGCCTTTAGAACGAGTACCCCACGTCGGCACCCAGGGAAACGATCATCAACCCCGAGCTCTTATAGACAAACGGAGAGTAGTATTCCTGCGAGAGTTTGGAATTGACGGCGAAGCCGCAATCGAGCGGAATCCTGACGAAGTAGTGCTCCCCCAGGTACGAAGTGAACTCGTACCCGAAGGTAATCAGCACGGGACTGACCCTCTGAACGTCGTCGTCCGAGGTGAGGCTCTGGCCGTTTTCCGTTCCTCCCAGATAGCGGTAGACGTCTACCCCAAAGGTGGGAGCCAGAAAGTTGGCTTTCACGATCTCAAAGGGGTACTTCGCTTTGACTCCCATCTCAAGATCATAGACACTCCAGGCGACCGTGCCCGAAGAATTGGTGTTGGCATACGTATAGGCGTAGGACTGCGGTCCGCTGGCAAAGCGAAGACCCGCGTTCACAGTCAGATATTTGGACAGGTCGACAAAAACCCCCACTCCCGTCATGTTCATGGTGGACTTGGTTTCCTGGGTGAATCCGTTGCTGTCGGATTGCTGCGAAGAACCGGCAAAGCTGTATTTCATACCGCCACCGATTCCGACTTTCAGGAGGCCTCCCTCCGCATTCGCCCCGACGGTCGCGGCAAGCAACAGCACAGACAAAACAACAAGGTTCTTCTTCATACAGCCTCCCTGAAATTTTTCTTAATCAGGATTAGCTGTAAATCAAGGCAGGTCTTTAGGTCAAGTTCCCATTGATCACCAGCGCGCTCACGGGTAGAATCCAAAAGCGCTTGGAACCGCCGTTCGGCCCGCGCTGAGAACTCTATGGGGAATTTTAACGGAAGGGAAATAAGTCTTGGTGGCAGAGGGATTTGAACCCCCGACCGAGCGGATATGAGCCGCTTGCTCTACCTACTGAGCTATGCCACCGGTACCAAAAGCCCGGTCAACTTAACAAATCCGAGGAAGTTCGTCAACCGACAGGAGAGTCCGCCTTGCACACCACTTCTCTACACGTTCGCACTTATGAGTGCGACGCCTACGGTCATGTCAACAATGCAGTTTACCTGAACTATCTTGAATACGCCCGCGGTCTGTTTCTCGAAAGCCGGGGCCTGGACTACCAGGCCCTAATCGCCAGCGGTTTCGGAATTTTCGTCTCGGAAGCCAAGCTTCAGTACAGGTCGCCTTCGCTTCCGGGAGAAGACTTGACGGTTCTTACCGAGCCCTTCGACTCTGGGGCCGCATGGGCCGTCCTCAAACAGACCATTCTAGGACCGCAGGAGCGCCCCGTGTTGGAGGCCTCGATGAAGCTGGTTTGGGTGGGCCCGGAGGGACGTCCGACGCGAATTCCCCCCGAGTGGAGGGAAAAGCTCCTCAAAGAAGCTTGAACTTCTTAGCTTCAGACAAAAAGCGGGCGTTCCAGAGCGGCCTCGACCGGTACTCCTGGCGTTGTGCGGGGTCCTCAATGCGGCTGGCACGGACCTGAACGTCCTTGAGACTTCGTCCCAAGAGCGTCAGCCTTTGAGCTTCCTGATTCGCGTCCTGTTGCGGCAAGATCATATAATACCAGTAGTAAATGGCAGCAGAAGCCGGGTCGACCTCCAGCAGGAACTTTCTCGCCAGGATGATCTGAAACCTTGCCGAGGCCTCGCTCGCGTCAACCAGGAGTCCATGCAGCAACGCCTCGAAAGCTTGGATTTGATTTGCCAAAACACCCACATCACCCGAAGCCGCCAGGGCCCGGTCCTCAACGCCCGCGAAGCCAGTGGTCCAGTCAACCTTCTCGCCCGAACCGAAAGGCTGAGTCGGCAGAAGAAGATTTGAGGCCGTTTGAATTTCGGTCCGAGCGGCTTCTAGGTCCTTGCTAAAGAAAGCAAGCTCGGCCAAGAAGTAGCTGCGCTCGGCCGAAGGCGGCAGGGGTTCGAGCAGCGATCTGGCTTGCGATTCGTGTCCGGCGTAGGCTTCGGCCCTTCCTTTCCAAGCCAGCAAAACCGACTCGGCCGCAATCAAATGATAGCGGTCGACAACGGCCAACGCTTTTTCGAGGGACGAAGAAGCAAGCTCGTACTGGCCCTGGTCGAATTCCGCTCTCGCCGCCAGGAAGGCCAGTTGGATTTTCCCTTGCTGGAGCCCTCCGCGTTCACAAGAGGCCCAGCCTTTCTCGATGGCTTGGTGGACCCCGGTGAGGTGGCCGGACAGGAACAGGGCCACGGCGTCGAGGCCGGCGGTCAGCGCGGTCAAATAGGACGAACCCGTCTTCTCGGCCAGCCGCGAGGCGATGTCAAAGTACTCCCGGCCCTCGTCAATGCGGCTCTTTCGAAGCAACGCCAGCCCGATCTCGGTTTCGGCCCTGACTTCAAGCGGCCTGTCGTCTTTGGCCTGCGCTTCCAAAAGCGCCTTCTTGAGGAGGGAAAACCCCGTGGCAAGGTCTCCGGCCCGAAGTTGAAACCTGCCTTGCTGCAACTGCCATTCGCCGTCGGTTTGGCTTTCAGTCTGCTTGGTGAAAGAGCGCCGGAAGGGTCCTATCGAGTTCGCGTTCCAAGGCTTTCCGCGGAAATTCAACGCGTAGCGCAACTTGGCTGAAGCCGCAAGAAGCCTGAATTTGTCTCTAAGTTCTTCGGTGGGAGCGCCCTCCCACAAGGCACGGCGGAGCAGCGGGAGGAAGTCTCCCTGTCCTTGATTGACCTTGTTGGTCAGGTAGTAGCCCAGAACGTCGAGAGAGGGCTCGTGAAGCCCCCAATCCCGCAGAGCCTGAAACAGGACTTCGGAAAGCCGGTGGTCACGGGCCCAAGCCCTGTAGAGAAACCAACCCAGGCTCGTGAGGATCTCGTTGCCCTGTTGCCCCAGTTTCGCGGCGAGTCTGGGGCCGAACTCGGGCCTCAAGGGCTTGGAAAGACCTTCCAAAAGGAACCCCAGGGTCTTGAGGCTCTGAACTTTGTCTTGGATGACCAGCGGATCATCGCCCCACTGCTGAAAGAAGTCGACATACTGGGACTCCAGCAGCAAACCGCGGGCCGCCCAGACGACGAAATACACTTTGTGGTGCGAAGAATCCAGACTCTGCAGGAGTTCCCACGAAGGGTCTCCTCCTAAGCTTCCCGATTCCCCGTTCTCCTGGAGGCTCCACAGGTGGTGCACCCACGCCATGCCCCGGCCTTCACACGCGTCAAGAATTTCCTTCGATAGGTGAGGAAAGCGGACCTGCCACTCGCGTTGATCCCTTTCTTTGGCGATGCGTTCCAAGACCAGCGGCGGATACTGCCACGAGAGGCTGGCGTGACGGCCCAGAAATTCGGCTGTCTTCTCAAGAGGCTCCAGAAGCAGAAGGTGAAGTCCGGCACGGGTCACCAGGTCGCCAAGGATGGCCTCCAAAACGGCCTGTGCTTCCGGGGCAAAACCTTCGGGAAGCAGGAAAACAAAGATGGCCGGCAGCCCCTTCCCTTCCAGATGGAGGATGATTCTGCGGAAGTACGAGGTGAGAGCTCCGACCACGTCTTCGCGCCCGGAGTCTCCTGGGTACTCGGCCCCGCCTCGGCTTCTGAGCAGGAAATCTCCCATGGGCTCCAGCGGGGCTTCTCCCCCGTCTAGAAACGCAAGGTCAACCCGGGCGAGCAACTGAGACAGAAAATCACGGCTTCCCTCGACGGGAAACAGAACGGGGAAGTCCTCGTGAGCCCCGTAGAGCTGGTGGAGCACGGTCCCCAGTACAAAATACTTCTCCCAAAGGTGGGCGCCCTTGAGCCGGAGGATCTTTCCCGGGCGTCTGTCAGCTTCGGCCAGCTGCCGGCTCAACGGGGTCTTGAGCGCTTCGACCCAGCCGGTCATTTCAAGAAGCAGTTCTATGGGCAGAGGAGCCAAGTCGGCTTTGGTGGGAGGGCCCAGAATCTCGGCGAGCGGAGCCTCGGCAGAAACAGGAAAAAGGGCCGACAAGGAGCCCAGAACGTTCGGACCGGCCCAAATCCGATTTTCCCTGGGCGCCAAAAAAACCAGGGTCTTGAGGTGGTTGAAGACCGCACTCTCATCCGACCGTTCATCCTGCTCAAGCAGAAGGCTGAAGCCGAAAAGCGCCTCACGTTTGCGCTGCAGCGACTCTGCGGTCAAAAACAGGAAGTCGGAGACCTGGTTGAGGGCCTTCTCGCGCAGCGGATGAAAGCTGAACAAGAAAAAACCGTTCTGCTCGCGCGCCAACTTGCCACCCCGGTTTTGACAGAAGTGCTCAAGAAATCCGCGGATCTCTTGAGCTTCCTCGAGCCTCAGACGGGCCAGTTGGCGGTAGTTGGAAATCTCAACCATGACGAAGAACATGCTTTCAGTCTCGGCGAAAATAAACCTGGCTTGACGGATTTCCCAGCCGGGGGGTAGACTGGCCATGGAAACCCCATGCCCGACTTTATCCTTTATGTCATCAACAACTCGCTCTGGGCCAAGGGTCTCGCCGCTTTGGTTCTTTTGGTCTACCTGCAGAGGTTGGCCACCAAGCCAGATGTCCCGGTTCTGTCTCAATTTCGCAGCATGGCTTTTGTGTTGCTCCTGACGGATCTGGCGCTGCTCTTCCTGCCGACCTATTCCGTTTTTCCCATCCTTCAGGGTTTTGGCCTGCTGTTCTTCTATCACCGGGTGCTGGCGGTCTACAGCGCCGATGGCAAGCTCCCGGCTTGGTTCTGGGTTCTTTCGGTTCCCGTGCTTGTGGTCACAGTGCTCACCCCAATTTTGGGCTGGCCCTGGTTTGTGGGTTTTCTGGGCCCTGTTGTCCTGTTGGGAATGTGGTTCGCCTTTTCACAAAAGCTTTACGCAATCTCCGAGTTCAATACCGAGGGCGCCGGAGTCATTCAGGCCTCGCGGCGCAATCTCATCCAGGGCATGATCCTTCTTCATGGAACTGCGCTTATCTTGGTGCCCTGGGGCGGCTATCTCAATCCCTTCGTCCAGATGGTGCTCTTTCCCCTTGTCGACCTTGTCCACACCTGGACGCTTTCGTTCTGGGAGAGGTTCGCGGACGCCCAGAAGAACCGCCATCTCACAACCCTCGAAAAGAACCTCGGCTCGCTGTTTGAATTCATGGTGGCCATCGGCAACGCGATCTCCGAAAAACTCGAAATGGACAAGGTTATGGACTTCGTCGTCAAGTCGGCCGTGAAGGCAACCAACGCCGACGGAGGAGCCATCTTCTTGCTCGACGAGTTCGAGGATGTCCTGCGGGTGAAGGCCGTCGAAGGAGACTTCCCGCCGCCCTACCAGGTTCCGCCCAAGGTGAAGCTCAAAATCGCCAGCCTTACTGAGTACTTTCAATCGACTCCCATACCGCTGGACAAGACCATTGTGGGCGAGTGCGCGATGACGAGAAAGTCGATCTTCATCCACGACACCCGGGACGACGCGAGAATGTCTCAGAACGCTCAGTTGGATCAGATCTACATTGCGTCGATCATCTTGACGCCTTTGTTGCAGGGAAACAAAGTTTTTGGTGTTCTGGCGGTGGTCAGCCGCCGGGGAAACTATCTGTTCAACGCTGACCATTACAGCCAGATCCAGACCTTTGCCGACTACACCTCTTTGACCATCAACAGTCTGTTCACCTATCTCGAGCTTCTCGAAAAGCAAGAAATGGAACGAGAGGTCGGAATTGCGGCCGAGATTCAGGGCCAGCTTCTGCCGAGCAAACTTCCGCAGGTTTCTAGCATCAGTCTGGCTGCCTACTCGCTTCCTGCCAAAGGAGTTTCGGGCGACTACTACGACGTGATCAACATCCGTCGCGGCCAGATCCTTCTGGCTGTGTGCGATGTGGCGGGCAAGGGAATTCCGGCTTCGCTCGTCATGGTCATGATCCGGACGATTATCCACCTCGTGGCCCACCAGCCCGGAATGACCGTTGGGCGCATCCTGGATGTCGTCAACTGGGGAATCGCCGGAAAAGTCAGCCTTGACCGTTTCGCGACGCTGGCGCTGTTGTCCTACGATTTCGCCTCCAAGCGGCTTGAGTACTCCAACGCGGCTCACCACCCTCTTCTGATCTTTCGAGCCGCGGACAAGAGTTTCGAAACCCTCGATACCGAGGGGATTCCCATCGGACTTGAGAAAAAAACCAAATACAATCAGATCAATACTGTTTTGCAACCAGCAGACATCGTGGTACTGTATACCGACGGTATCATCGAAGCGATGAACGACCAGGGAAGCCAGTACACGCTTGAAGCGCTTCAGAAAGTGATTCTAGCGCACCACGAGTTTCCTCCGGAGAAACTCAAACGCGCGATCATTGAAGATATGAATGGTTTTGTCGGCAAGGCGAAACAGCACGACGACCAGACCTTCCTCTTGATGAAGGTTGACGGGTAGAAGAGGGGTAGCCAATGGACCTGAAGATCAGGAAACACGCCGAAACCTACATCATTGATGTGAATGGCGAAATGGACCTGTACAACTCCTACAAGCTCAAAGAACTCGTGATGAAGATGCTGGAAAAGAAAGTCGAGCAGTTCGTCATCAATATGGAAAACGTGGACTATATCGATTCGTCAGGCATCGGGGCTTTGATCTACATTTGTTCGACGATCAAGAAAATGAATCTGAAACTGATCATCAGCAACATTCACGGTTCGGTGAAGAAAGTCATTGAGCTGACCAAGCTCATGGGTTATTTCCCGATCGCTGGTACAGTCGAAGAAGCCATACAGAAAATCGCCACCCCCTGAACGAGGAAGTTATGTCCCAAGATATCAAAGAACTGGTCATCAACGAAAATCACCCTCTTTTTGACCGGACTGGCATGTTCTACAAGGAATTTCCCTCCGATTTTCGTCAGATCCGCTATTTCACCCTGCTGATCGTTCAGAAAGCTCCTCCGGAGATCAAGGAGATCAATCTTCTTGAGCAGCAGATCAGCGAGATCATTAAGAATGCCGTCAAGCATGGCAACCTCAACAATCCGGAGAAGAAGATCCGCGTGTGGTATTCGTTTTCGACAGCTCACGCCCATCTGTTGGTCGAAGACGAAGGGGAAGGCTTCCAAGGCATCGAAGAGTGGAATTCGTTCAACCGCAAGCGGCAAGAGGCCTTCCAGGCTCAGGATTTCGAGGATCTTGGAAACTACGTCTCCTACCGGACGACACGCAGCGATGAGCACGACGGGGGCAACGCAATGTTCGCCGCGGTCGAGTATTGGAACGACGGCGTGGTGTTCAACAACAAACACAACGCGGTCGCGGTCGGAAAGACCTTCCCTCAACGTCGGCTGGGACTCGAAATTTCCTGAACTGGTGACTCAGGATCGAATGGCGTGGCCAGGGGTTCCGAGACCTGAAGCTGCGCGTCGCTGAGCAAGAGGCCTTTGTCCTGCCGGACGAGAAAAACCCACCCGTGGTACTCCTTGGTCTTTCCAAGAATTCGAACGGGTATGCTCATACCCTCCTGGTCTTCCACGGGGAGTCCGACGCGAATCATTTCCACTTCCAATCCTTCAGCCTTGACCCGGGACGCCCAGGTTTTCAGGTAGGCGGCCCACCTGGCAACCAGCAGTTTTTCGTCGAGGTTTCCCGTCGCCGCCTGGTGCAAGAGAATGCTGACAGCGCGCAGGACTTCGTCATTGGTGCCCAAAGTGCCCAGGACCCGGTCCCGTACCTGAGGAGGAGGGGGCGAGGCGGCTTCCAAAAGAAACTCTTTCCCACGAAGAATCGACTCGTCAAAGACCCTCGGCGTCGTCACGGCCGGTGCCGGCTGGACCGCTGGAGGGGCGGCAGGCGCCTGGGGAGGTTTGTGGGGCGCGACCTTGGCAACCGGGGCGGTGCATCCCCAAAGTATAACCAGCATCGCTACAGTCAGACAGGTCTTCACTTCACCAAACTACCCGAGTCTGGACACACCGTCCAGAAGCCCCTACAATCCCAGCCATGAGTTCGCACGAGGAGATCCTGAGACACCTGGAAAGGGACTTCACCAATCCTGTCCGCGACCCCCTCTGGAAGCACATTTATCTGACACCCGCCTTTGAGAAGGCGATCCGGACCCCTCCTTTTGTCCGTCTCGGGCGGCTCAAACAACTTGGTCTCGCGGTGCTGGTTTATCCAGGAGCCGTCCACACTCGTGCCAACCACAGCCTCGGCGTTTTTCATCTCGCCAGGAGGATCATCCACTCCCTCACGCTTTCGCCCGCGTACCCGGACCACCTGACCCTCGAAGGCGTCAAGGCGTTTCTTTGTGCGGCCCTCTTTCACGACCTGGGGCATTTTCCCTATGCTCACGTCCTCGAAGACGGCCTGGACATTCGGAACCACGAGCAGCTGACCGCTCAGTCGGTGCTGACCACCGAGCTTGGCGCGCTCATCAAGCACGAGGTCGGTACCGAGCCAGCCTTCGTTGCGGCTATCGTCGACCAGCGCCTGGACTTCGCCCCGGCCAGGGAGCAAGTGCGGTTCTTCCGCAGGCTCCTGTCTGGCGTTCTCGACCCCGACAAGCTCGACTACCTCAACCGTGACGCCTACTTCTGCGGCATCCCGTACGGAACCCAAGACCCGGATTTCATTATCAGCCAGCTCATTCCGCACCGCGAAAGGGGAATCGGTTTGTCGCCGAAGGGCATACAGTCGGTCGAACACCTGTTGTTTTCCAAATACCTGATGTATAAGTCCGTCTATTGGCACAAGGGTGTCCGCTCACCTTCGGCCGTCATCAAGAAGGCCCTGGGGATGGCCCTCAGGGCGGGAGACATCAAGCCCGAGGAGTTTTACGGCGAGGACGACGTGAGTTTCGCGGTAAAGATGTCAGGTTACAACCATCCGACGCTCAGAAAAATCGCCTTGGCCGAAACTCCTGGCTACTACGTCTCGCTGCATGAGCAGCCTTTTGACGAGCACGGGCTGTTCACCCAGAGGATCAAGAACCCACGGGACAAGCTGGAAACCGAAGAAGAGATCCGGCAGGAGCTGGAGAAGGAATCGGGGATCACGCTCGATCCCGAGGACATCGTGATCGATGTTCCTCATTCTGTTTCGTTCGAAGTCGACCTTCCCATCATTCGTGACGGTCGTCAGGTTGAGTTCATGGAGTCGGGAACCGTCTTTGATCAGACTGTAGTTTCGGGCTTCACGACCAACCTCAAACGCCTGCGCCTTGTCGGCCCCAGGGCCCTCAAGGGAAAGATTCGGCGCCCCGAACGCTTCTTTCTGTGACCTTGTGTTCAGGGTCCTGTCGGTTTACACTCAAAGGAGGGGGAATTTCCATGCGAGTTCACAACCTTGTGAAGGATTTGGTGGTCCAGAAAGTTGATGAACTTTTTGCCGACGCCGAAGGTCTTCAGGCCTTGGCCCTCGACAAAGACCCTGGAAGCAAGTACGACGTAATTTGCTACGTTCTCAACCGCACCCCCCCCCAATACGCGGTTTCGGGGCGAGGCATCGCCCACAGCGAGACGGTCGACTACCAGCAGAAAGTTCAGCAGCTGGCCGATATCACCCGGCTTGTCAGGGAAGGCATGGAATCGGTGGGACGCCACCGCCGCGAGCGCGTTGAAGGCGATTTTAGCCGCGATCAGGAAGGCCCCTTCTTTAATTTTCCGTCCATCATCGGAAGGATGTTCAACGGCGTCAACTTTGAGCCCATCCACGAGGTGACTGTCGGCCTGTATCAAAACGGTGTGTTGGTGAAGGTGATCGACCCCAACTGGCAGAACCCCTACCAACTCGTGCTCAACACGGCGGGAACCTACCTCTTCTGGCCGCACCCCCAGCCGGCAGGAGCGGGCGAATCCTCAAGGACCATCGAACTTGAGCTCCGTGTCGACGATCCGCGGTTCGAACCGCTTCACTATTTCTTCTCGCTGACTGCTTCTGCGGAGCCCGAGT
>CAYYUZ010000130.1:2068-10670 GCA_964475005.1 uncultured Spirochaetales bacterium | reverse complement strand
CGGGTCCGGTCGCGGTGACGGCGCACCGACTCCAACTCGTCTTTGAGTTTGTCGATCTTGTCGAGAATGACCCGGCGGTCGACTTCGAGCTGCATTTCTCCGCCGCCCCGGTTTCCGCGGGCACCGCCGCGCTGCCGGGAAAGATCGCTGTAGCTTCTGGCCAACCGGGGCAGACTGTACTGCATTCGCGCCAGAGCGACCTGCAAGACGGCTTCTCGTGTAAAGGCGCGTTCCGAGAAGATCTCGAGAATGACTTCTTGCCTGTCGATCACGGTCAACCCCGTGTCGGTCTCCCAGTTGCGCTGCTGACTCGGCGACAACTCGTCGTCGAAGACCACTAAGTCGGCGCCGCAGTCGGTCGCACGGTCGGTGATTTCTACGGCTTTGCCGCTGCCGACAAGGAGTCTGGGATGGTTCTCCCTGTGTTTGACCACGATCCCATCGAGGGTCTCCATGCCAAGGGTCTTGGTCAGACCCTTCAGTTCGTCGAGGTGGCTTTTGGCCTCGACATCGCTCTGACCGGGGGGCTGCAAGGTGACCAAGAAGGCTTTGAGGGGTTCATCCATGGCCGGGAGTATGCGGTCAGGAGGGGAGAGCGGTCAACCGGCGGTCCCAAGGTCCCGGCAACCAGTTTAGAATGATTCCTAAGTGAGATAAACTCATTGACATATCTGACAACGTTAGTCATAAATGAGGAGAGGAGAACAGTTCATGCCCCTTCAAACCATCGTCTTGCTCGGTGCCATCGCCGGGTTCACCATCTATCTCGGTCTGCCGCTGGCCAGGGTGAAGTCCCTCAAGCAAGGCGTCAAGGGCTTTCTGTCCATGCTGGCAACCGGGGTGCTTTTGTTCCTCCTTGTCGATGTCACGACGAAGATGCTCGAACCCATCGAGGAGGCCCTGACTTCGGTAGCCAAGGAGCCGCAGAATCTCACGGCGGGGCTGGGGTTGCTCGGCCTCATGGTTGTCGGACTCCTTGTCGGTTTGGTGGGCATCGTTGTGCTGGGGACAGGCTTCCACCGGAAGAAACCCGAAGCCGGGAAGGCTCCCGGCGAACCCCACGAGATCAAACCCGAGACGTTGTCGCTCATCATCGCGGTTGGAATTGGGGCTCACAACCTGTCGGAAGGTTTGGCCATTGGTCAGGCCGCCTCGTCGGGCGCTCTTTCGCTGGCGTGGGTGCTCATCATCGGTTTTGGCCTGCACAATATGACCGAGGGTTTTGGCATCGCCGGACCTCTGACAGGAAGGCCTGTGTCGTGGCGATTTCTCGGGCTTCTCGGTTTGATCGGCGGCGGTCCTACCTTTTTGGGGACTCTGCTGGGAATCTCGGTCCATTCCAGTGCGCTTTTTGTCTTCAGCCTCGCCTTCGCCGCGGGCGCGATTTTGTACGTCGTTGCCGAACTTCTCGGGATGGCTAGGCGGTTTACCCGCCCGGTGGTCGCCTGGGGCGTGCTAGTAGGCTTCCTCTTGGGGTTGGGGACCGACTTGATTTTGACGGTTGCGGGTGTCTGAACAAATTCAGAGTCTTATCTTTTAGAAATTTCACCAATCCAAAAGACTCTCGGGACCGTTACTTCTTTTGGGGCCTTTCGGGTCCGCAGTTCTCGGTTCTCAAGGAGTCAACATGAAGCACTTTTTTCTTGCGGGTCTATTTGTTCTTGGAGTCCTTTTTTCGGCGAGCGGTCAGATGATGAAGACCAACCCCTATGACAAGTTGCCCAAGACCGCTGCCTTTGTCATTACAAGCAAGGACGCGCTGAACGGCAAACCCTTCCACGCGGAACAATACAGCGGAGCCATGGGAGTCCCCGGAGGCAAGGACGAATCTCCAGAGTTGACTTGGACCAAGGTCCCCGCGGGCACCAAGAGTTTCGTCGTCACCATGTACGACCCCGATGCTCCGATCGTGAGCGGGTTCTGGCACTGGGCCGTCGTTGATATTCCCGCCACCGTCACCTCCTTGCCAACTGGAGCCGGCTCGCCCGATGGGAAATTGTTGCCCGCCGGCGCCTGGCAGTTGCCCAACGACGCTCGTATGGCACAGTACGTCGGAGCCGCACCTCCAAAAGGCAGCGGGTACCACAGGTATTTTATTGTGGTTACCGCGTTGGATGTCGAGACTCTTAACGTTCCGAAAGAGGCCACTCCGGCTTTTCTGAGTTTCAACATGCTCGGTCACACTTTGGGACGAGCCATCATCACCCCCTGGGCTGAGCAAGACTAACGGGGAAGGCCCTTGCTTCGCGGCTGGTTCTAAAAGGGTACTACGCAGTTCCAAGAGACCCGGCCTCACTGCTCAGAAGAGAGGCCGAGTCGCCGGAAACCAGTTCTCTACCTTGAACTCAACCTTTCGGTTCTTCCAGTTGTTAACAAAGTCGACAAAGGGGGCAACCGCACCGATGGTACCCACTCCATCGAGATCAAACAGCATCTTCCTTGACCCGATCTTGCCAGAACACCTTGTTGTTCTTCGAACGTCTGTTCATCCTCAGCCAGCAACAACCGCACGGGTACCCCGAGGCGTGTTCTAGTCGGGAGGAAGGGTGATGAGTCCCCGGGCTGCTCTGTTTGGGTGTCGAGCTCGAGCTAACAGACCAAATTAGTGAGAATCAATTACTGTGGAAGGAGATTAATTATATCTTTATACTAGGATTAATGATTAAGATCGGTACGAGGAGAGGGAAATGCAGAAGCTTCTTGTGGTTTTGGGAATATTGGCCGGGTTCTTTGTCTCGTCGGCTTGGGCGGGTGGACAGAAAGAAATCCCTCCGACGCTTCGATCGGATTTTGCGTCCCCGGTATTTCTGGCACCGGCCAACCCAGACGCTTCGAGTAGAAACCTGGTCCTTCCGTTCGCTCCGCAGGCAGCAAAGGGTCAAAGCCTAAAAGCCTGGTCTTTCACTGTCTACGACGCAACGGGAAAAATCGTCTGGTCCAAGTCAGACGCACAAACCAAAGACCGCGGCTTTTTCGGCGAGCTCTTGAATCTCGGGCCTCGTATGGCCGTGGAAATTCCATCGCAGGTCATTTGGGATGGCACCTACCAACTAGCGGAATCGCCCGATAACGGTAAGCCAGTGCCCAGCGGCAACTACACCTACATCTTGAGTGTTACTGATAGCGCCGGATCGGTCACGAGAACCCAACCCTTCACAGTCTCGATTGAGAACTCCCCCGTTCGCGTAGACCGGCTCGCCGTCGACAACACAATCTTCTCGCCGCTGGGGAAACGTTCAACGCTCACAATCCAGCAAACGGGAAGCCGGGAAATGCGGTGGGAAGGAACCTTCAGCGATCCCAAGGGAAACCTTGTCCGGACCTACCTGTGGAGCAATGACAATGGGTTGCCAAGCCTTGATCCGTCGCCTCCGGATTTCGCCTGGGACGGAAAAGACAATAGCGGCAACGTTCTTCCCGACGGTGACTATCAATATTCGCTCAGAGGTACGAACCGGGCCGGAGCGACCTTGGTCAAGGCCCTTGACCAGATACTGGTCATCAACGAAGGACAAGCGGCCCTCCGGCTTTCCTCCGACCGCAATCTTTTCTCGCCGAAAGCTGATACCTCGTGGCCAACGAGCCTCACATTCCGTACAGACGCCGGCAATAGTGACGGTCTCATAGATTGGACGGTAACCATAACCGACCCGACCAATCCAAAAGTTCCTTTCTGGACCAAGACCGGCAAGGCGCCGCTACCGAGTTCAGTCGTTTTTGACGGGCACGATGTTTTGGGTCGCGCCATCCCCGACGGCCACTATCAAGCCGTGCTGTGGGCCTCCTTTAGCAACGGAAATACTGGTACAGCCCCCCCTTTTTCCTTCGACCTTCAAACGGCAGCACCAGCCGGAACCTTGACATCTGAGGCCTCGGTGTTTGGCGGTTCGGGACGGCCAAGCGTCATGGCGAAGTTCTTGGGTCAGTCGGGACTCACCTGGAAACTAGACGTCATCTCCCCCGAAGGAAAGGTCTTAAAGACGCTAGACTTGGGGTCGTCGGGTAAGGCGACTCGTGACGTCCTTGGTGCCGATATGGCAACGATCGCTGCCCCTGACGGAAAGTACTTGCTGCGTGCCGGGACACACGATGCAGCTGGAAATCTCGGGGTTGCCGAATTGACGCTGATCAAGGATAGCCGAAAACGAAGCGGAGCCATCGACCTGTCTCGGACGGTTCTCGTACCTGGAAAGGGAAGTGACGGTCAACTTCGAGTGACACCTGTCCTCAATTTGCTTGATACAATCAGTTCTGGGGAGCTAGAGATTCTGTCGAGTCAAGGTGAGGTGATCGCCCAAAAGCCGTTCGATGGGATTCCCTCGTTCTGGGACTGGCAGGGGACGACAACTTCCGGGTTGCCAGCCGATGGGGAGTATTCGGTTGTTCTGACTGCGCTTTACAACAACGGGGAGATCGTCAAAACTTCAGTTCCTCTCAAGGTCGATTCACAGTATTTGACGGCGCCCCAGGGGACAATGACAGTTTCGTCGCCGGTCTTCGGCGGTTCCTTGAGGCCGTCCGTCAAAGCCACCTTTGCAGGAGACGCTGGCTTCCATTGGATGCTGGATGTTCTTGGTGCGAAGAATCAGCGCCTCCGCCAGTACGACTTGGGCACCACTGGCCAGGCGGTTGTCGAGGTTGGGACCGATACAAGCGGCAAACCTCTCCCTGACGGAGACTACACCCTTAAGGCCTCGGCAAAGAACTCTGCGGGACTGCTTGGTTCGGCAACTGCCGACGTAAAAAAAGATTCCAGGGCCATGAAGGTTTCTCTCGACCTCGCACCGCCGATCCTGGTTCCCGGCAGCCCGCTGAATGGAACTCTCAAAGTCACGCCTGTTCTTGAGGTGCTGGATTCGATCATTTCGACGAATCTCTCGGTCAACCAGGGGTCGACGAAGATTTTGGAAAAGTCTTGGACCGGCCTAGTTCCTTTTTGGAATTGGGACGGCACTGACTCGCTGGGAAAGACTCTGCCAAACGGTGTCTATCAAGTCGGGATTTCTGTCACCTACGCCAACGGCACGGAAAGCGGTGCACAGAAAGATTTCAAGCTCGATTCAACTTTCCTCAAAGAACCTCAAGGTACGTTGAGTTCGACCGACACCGTTTTCGGGGGTTCGGGAAGAACTGGTGTCACCATCAGTTTCCAAGGCGATTCGGGAATTCCCTGGACTCTCGATATCCTCGACAAGGATGGTAAGAGCATTCACCGTCAATCCTTGGGTAATTCAGGCCAGTCCAAATGGGATTTCCAGGGACTAGATGAGCGGGGCCAACCTCTTCCCGATGGGCCCTATACCGTCAAGGCTTCGGCCACAAGCCAGGCAGGAATTGCCGGTACGGCCCTGCTGCAGCTGCGAAAAGACAGCCGGCAAGGACAAGCCACCATCGACCTTTCGCGTTCGGTCCTTGTTCCCGGAAGAGGAACAAGCGGTATCGTTCGAATCACCCCGCTTCTCGACGTTGTTGACTCCATCGACAAGACAGTCCTAAGCATTTTGGGACCCGACGGAAAGACCGTGAACGAAAAGTCGTCAGACGGAACAATTTCCTTCTGGGACTGGAATGGAACCGACTCCCAGCAGAAAACCCTCTCCAACGGTGTCTATCAGATTGCGCTTTCCATCAATTATTCCAATGGCTCGGTGACGAGGGCTACAGGCTCCGTGAAGATCGACTCGACCTATTTGAACGACCAAGGCCCCTTGGTTGACATGACCTTTTCTTCAAAGACCTTCGCCCCTAACAACGCCGACGGTCCGAGCGACCTGACGGTCTTCATCAAGACAACCGAAGGCGTGGTACCTGTCGCCTCGTGGCAATTGGCAGTCATTGATCCGCGCGGTAAGAACTTCCGTCAGTGGTCAGGTAAAGGGATTCCTCCGGCAAGCGTCTATTGGGATGGAAAGGCCGACTCCGGAGATCTTGTGGAATCGGGCGAGGACTACCAAGTCTTGCTCAAGGTCGCCGATATTCAGGGGCACGTCACCAGAAAACAAGACACCGTGACTATCGATATCTCTGTTGTCAAGATCGGCGAAGGCAAGTACAAGATTGTGGTCAGCTCCATCCATTTTGCCGGGTACTCTTCAGACATTTTCCAGGTTCAAGGCGATTTGCTCGACAAGAACCTGTTTGTGTTGCGTCGGCTCGCCAACGCCTTGGGAAAGTTTCCCGGCTACAAGATCAAACTAGAAGGATACGCCGTCAGCGAGTATTGGAACGACCCCAAAACAGCCGAATGGGAGCAGAAGAATCAATTGCTCCCCTTGTCGCTCAATCGGGCTCAGGCCGTGCGAAATGTAATGGTCCTGTTGGGTATCGATGCGGGACGATTCAACGTCCAGGGTTTCGGTGCCAATAGTCCGGTGGTGCCCAATTCGGACCTCGAGAACCGTTGGAAGAACCGCAGGGTCGAGTTCTATTTGGAGAAATGACCGCCTGCTGACATCTCGTGTTAATTTCCACGCTCTGGACGACTTTGCCGGTGAATAATGGCGGAATTTTTCTCGCTGTTCGCGACATCGCAGTCTCCTCGCCTCTCGACGGGCCAAGAACTTCTCGATAAACGCGACTGAATTCAGAATTCGACAAGATGACGACTTATTCGACTCTTCTGTCAGCCGACGTCAATCGTACCAGGGTCTTCAAAGTAGGGAAGTCTTCTTGACGAAGATTTGCCAATAGATCTATTTTGAGATATTTAGTAGTTAATGCCTATTCGATTTGGTCACAACAGAAAGGTCGGTGTGGGCTTCCATTTTCAAAAAAGGAGGCCTTATGACTTTCCTCAGCAAAGGCATGGTTCAAATCTCCCATCTCTGTGTATCCCTTGCGATACTAGCCATTGTGTCGCCGAACCTGTTTTCGCTCGACGTCGCGCAAACAAAATCTAGAATTTCAGTGGCCCCTGCCGTCAATGCGACGAGCCAGGACAACTTCGACTCAGAAGCCAAAATTGTTTTCGACACAGTCGAAGAGGCTTTGCGCCAGACCGGTCGTTTCCAAATAGTTGAGTGGACGGGAAGCGTTCTCAGAACTTCCGACGGTGAGGCTTTCGCTTCCGAGGCACAAAGGCGGTCACTCGATTACGTTGTGATGATCCGACTGGAAAGAGCCTCAAATGCCGTGGAATGGGATGCCGGTGTTTGTCGGATCTCGGTCTTCGACCGCTCTCAGCGCAAGGTGACAATCGAGGTGACCTCCGGTCCAGCAAGACTTCGAGGTTTTCTCGGTACAAGTGGCAAGGCCGTTTCCGCAGTTCTTGGAGCTTTGGCCGGAACTCCGATAGGATTCGGGGTGATTGATCTCGACAATACGGGAGAGAAGGGTGCGTACGAAATCCTGTTGGATGGAAGGGTTGTCCCGGAGGAGCAGTTGGGAATCGTACTGAGTGGCTCCCATGATCTTGTCGTCCGACAGAAGCGGCTTTTAGGAGACTTGATTTTGGTCAGCAGCAACGTTCAGGTCAAGGAAAGCAAGACGACCAAAGTGGCAATCTCGGTTCCTTTCCTCACGGCGGAAGAGCAATCCAAGGTGACCGGAATGGCGAATGCAGTCGAACAATTGTGGAACGACCCTAATGCCGGGGCGAAGATGGACAAAGCCCTAGCAGACCAGGAATCGTTTTTTGACGATATTCGTTGTTCACCTCGGCTAGCAATCTTGAGAAAAGCGGCGGAGGTGAAAACCTCAGAGTGGCCGGTTCAGCAAAAGAAACTTCGTGAAACAGTTCATTGGACCTCCAAACAACCAGTGGTGTCCTTAGAACAGCAAAGTCGAACCTTGACCGATCAGAAACCGCTGATGGAAGAGCAGCGAAAACGGGTTGGCTGGATGGGCCTTGGCGGCTGGGTTGTGGCTGGTGTCGGCGCGGGGCTTATCGGGTATTCCTGGTATTCCGCCAACTCGGCTTTGAGCTCTTACAATTCTTCCACGACTCAAAGCGACTGGGACAGTGCCCGAGGCCGAATGAACACGGCAAACCTTTTCCTTTCGATTGGGTCGGGTGTCGGTATTACAGGGCTGGCGGTCGGGATATCCTCGTTGTTCCTGGAGCCAGACATCTCAAAGGTTGACAGGCAAATTAAGAACATTGATCAGAAACTTACCCTTCAGGGAGCTCAAAAATGAGAACCTGTTGGAGTGCTGTTTGCTCTGTGATTCTGGTGACAGCCTGTCAGTGGCCAATGACAGAGCGGTTGAACAATCCCAGCGACAAGAACTCGTCATCCTATTCAGTAAGCCAGGTTGGAGCTGCGGGATTCAGTACCGGACCCGCGCTCTACACTTCTCTAGTTTTCAGCGGCAACACTCCCTATGTAGCGTACCAAGATGGCGCAAACAGTGGCAAAGCCAGCGTGATGCTGTACAACGGGACAAGCTGGGTGCAGGTTGGTGTAGCCGGATTCAGTGCCGGGCCGGCGGTTTACACTTCTCTGGCATTCAGCGGGAACACTCCCTATGTAGCGTACCAGGATGGCGCAAACGGTAGCAAAGCCAGCGTGATGATGTACAACGGGACAGGCTGGGTGCAGGTTGGTGCTGCCGGATTCAGTGCCGGATCGGCGGTTTACACTTCCCTGGCATTCAGCGGGAA
>CAYYUZ010000130.1:0-1968 GCA_964475005.1 uncultured Spirochaetales bacterium | reverse complement strand
GCATTCAGCGGGAACACTCCCTATGTAGCATACCAGGATGTTGTAAACAGCAATAAAGCCAGCGTGATGATGTACGACGGGACAAGCTGGGTGCAGGTGGGCGTTGCCGGATTCACTGCGGGCCAAGCGTCCTACACTTGCTTGTCGTTCAACGGGAGCACCCCGTACGTGGCTTACACGGATAGTGGTAACAACGGTTACCGGGCCAGTGTGATGATGTACAACGGGTCGAGCTGGTTGCCGGTTGGTGCTGCCGGATTCAGTGCGGGAACGGCCATCTACACCTCCTTAGGGTTCGAGGGGGGTACCCCTTACGTGGCGTACTCGGATTATAACAACGGCTACAAAGCCAGTGTGATGAAGTACAACGGGACAAGCTGGGTGCAGGTCGGTGCTGTCGGCTTCAGTGCTGGAATGGCGCTCTACACTTCTCTGGCATTCAGCGGGAACATTCCATATGTAGCGTACCAGGATGGTGCAAACAGCAACAAAGTCAGCGTGATGGCTTTGCACTGACTAACTGTCGTCTCTCTGGTCCGAATCGGTCTTTAGCCGGGTTCAGACGGCGCCCGCTGTCGGGTCGGATGTCTCGCTAAGATTTGTCTCTGTTCTCCGACGCTGACTGGATCATGGTCACCAAGGGGTGCCGAGTTTTTCTCCTTTCTGGAAACTGAGCACTTCTCTGGAAAGGGGGTTGGCGATCCGTTGAAGAGAATAGATTCTCAGCAACCGCCATACTCACGGCGCTGGGTTCCTCGCCCAGCCTTCGGAGTTGCTTGTACCTCACCAGATTCCCTGGGGCTCAAATTCACTAGCGAAAATCGCATATCTTCACTAGACTTTGGAGGTGGAGGCAAGCTGCTGGGCTCTTTGGAGGAGGGTACCGAATGCCGAATGGACGGGATTTTCAAGTTGCTCCGTCGCTTGAATTCATGTATGAGGGTGACACCTACATTGTACAGGACATTCTGGACTCTGACACCGTGCGACTCGTGCGACCAGATCATAGCGACCCGAAAGTTGTGCGTGTGATTGACCTCGCGCCGCGTATCCTTGGGCCGAAAGCGGCAACAATAGAATTGAGCAACATTTCAAAGGCCCACTGGAAAATTGCGACAAGAAGGTACTTCGCGGCCATTCAGAATTTCAAATTGTTGGATTGAGCCCGCCAAAAACCTTCTCCAGAAGTCCGGCCACCAAGCGCTATCATGTCAAAAGATGTAGTTGTCACTGTGACTGATGTGGTTGACAGCGGCCCGGTACCCTGCCGAGAAAATGCGAAGCAAATTCTTCTTTTGTGGACCGGTCGGACGCTGCAATCGATTGCGCGTCCTCGAGTCGTGAGAGCTGTCCTCCAGAGCTCGAAAACTGTCGCAACTAGCTAGAAAAGTCGCAGCGAACAAGAAGATTAACATCTCGGCTTGACGGTTTTCCTTCTACGCCCTATAGTAACTCCTATGGTAGTCAATAGCACTGACCTCACCGAACTCTTCGCCCGACTCGGCGTTTCGGACTACGAGGGCCGGGTGTACGCCGCCCTGTTGGCTCTGAACCCTGCAACGGCTTACGAGGCCGCCAAAGAGGCCGGTGTTCCCACGAGCAAGGTCTACGAGGTTCTCGACCGTCTCGAGGCCCGCGGCATGGTTCGCAGTCTGGAAGAATCGGGCAAGAAACGCTACCTGCCGCAACCCGCCGACGATTTTGTCGAGGGCACTCGAAGACGGTTGGGCGATACCCTCGACTCTCTCAAGGTCGACCTGGCCAAATTAGGCGGCCGTCAGGACCAATCCTACGTCTGGAATTTGTCGGATGCTCCGGCGCTCATCGACAAGGCCTGCCGCATGATCCAGACCGCGGCCGAAGCCGTGTTGGTTTCGGCGTGGAACCCCGAGGCACTTATCCTGGTCCCCCTTCTGTCTGAGGCCCGAAGCCGCGGCGTCAAAACGGCCCTTGTCCATTTTGGTCCTG
>CAYYUZ010000129.1:0-10709 GCA_964475005.1 uncultured Spirochaetales bacterium | reverse complement strand
GCGGCTCTCCCTTTTCCGAGTCAAGTATTCGCACTTACTAAGACAATCTGAGACGCAAAACAGCAAAGAACCCGAAATGACGGATCCTTCTATTTTCCATTCCATTTGCTGAGAAGCATGAAAGGATGAGACATGGAGATCGCCGAAGGACCTAAATTTGCGAAACGCGCCACGCGCCACACGCTTGGCATCCGCGCATTTGCGCCTTACCGCGGCATGTTAGCCGAGCGAGACCGGCTTGAGCGAGAACTCCTGCGCTGGGTCAAGGCGAGCGAGACGCCGGATTCCGGCCCGATCTTCATGCGCCTGCACCTTGTCGACATGAAAGGCATCATGGAGATTGAGGTTGGCCTTGTGGTGCCCGAGCCGATGAAGGGCGATCAGCGCGTTCGCCCGGGTGTGATTCCGGCGGGCGAGTACGCGACCCTGACCTATCGCGGCGAAGACGTGCGCTCGAACGGCCACCTGATCGACTGGGTGGCGGAACAAGGGCGCGAGTTTTATCGCGATCGGACGCCCGATGGCGATGCCTTTGCAAGCCGCTGTGAAATCTGGGCCACCGATCCCCGCACCGAGCGACGAAAGAAGCAACGTTTCGTGCAACTCGACTTCCTCATCCGATCCGGTCCCACAACAGGAGGCAACTGATGGCAAAACTAACCAGCACTTTCACCGGCATCACGTCACCAAACCAGTTCGGGCTGGCCTCAGCCCCGCCCACCGTCAAGGAATACAACGTCTGCCGCGCGTTTATCGATTGGAACTTTGATTTCAAAGTGAGGGATGGTTTTCGGCCGACCGGTGCTGAATTTGCCACTGCCGTCGGTACATCTGCCACCTGATGGTCCTGAACCGGCTCCCGCATCCTCGGGAATGTCTGAATGACAATATTTGGAGCATTTACTTACGGTAAAGTGGGGGCGGTTGAAATTCAAGTAGATTCAAGAGGTGGCGGGACAGAAGCGATTTGTACTGTTCTGGTATTCAAAGGCGCATAGTTGGTTCGACTGGCGGGACTCGGAGAAGTTACGGAAAACTTGGTTGGTTTCTATGGATGCAAGAAAGGAGGCTAGAAATGGCTGAAGTCAAGATGCCAAAGTTTGAGAAGAGCTCAGAAAGCGTTCTTAAGCTGTTTGATGAGATTACAGCGAACCTACCCGGCGAAAGAAAGAAGATGTTTGGCTATCCATGTCTATTTCTCAATGGGAACATGGTTGCAGGGACTTTCGGGGCTGAGATCATTTTTCGTTTTGGCGCGGATGCTCACGAATCGCTGAAGGCAAAGTACATGGCTCTCCGGGACTTTTCACCAATGCCTGGAAGAGTTTCTAAGGGCTCATTGGCTGCTGCCGCAATCGACTCAAACAAAGCTATCTTGAGAGAGTTACTACTGCAAGCTCTGGCCCATGCCGCTTCACTTGCTCCAAAGGTTCCCAAGGCAAGAAAACACAAGAAGAGCTGAAATCAATAGTTTCGACTCGTGCTTGGGTGCTGAATGGGGAATGTGTTGAATTCCGGGGGAGGGAAATAGCGAGAACAAAGGAAATTCTGGAGTCGAGTGGGCAGTGACAAGAATTATTTGATACAAGGAACGCTCAGGAGCCTATTCGTTCCTTAAGTTTTGCAACAAAGAGCGTTTACCGATAGAGGGAATCGCCGAACGAATTCTGCTGACCAACTCGGCGACTTTGCCCCGTGCCCGCTTTGCAAACCAGCGGAAAGTCCACCGGGCGACGAACCAGAATCCTCCCATGCCAATCAGGCCCCCTGCCGACAACAACAACAGGCCTGTGGGAATGGTCACGTTCCCCAAACCAATCACAAGCATCGCAAAAAGGGCAAGCTTCAGCCCCAGGACGACACCCGCTCCCCCAGAAATAAGAAACAGGCCGACAGCGGTGGAACGAAGGTCAGCGCGGGCCACAATTTCCGTTTTCCGATCACGGTTCTTCACCTGAAGGGTCAAAGGATAGCCGTCCAGCATGGACCCCAAGACCCCCCGCTTCCATTGGATCGACCCGTCGGGAGCGAGATTCGATTCTGACAGAGTAGTCAACGAAGGAAGGGCCTGCCTCAGCTGTTCCAGCTGCTCGGGGTTCAGGGTTTCAGGAGCGAGGTCACGGCTTTCAAACGAGGTCGCCGAACCAAGCCAAAAATGGGCCTGGCCTTTCTTCTTGGCTTCCACAATCTGGTCAACAGCGCTACGGACATGCTCGACCGAGATGCCGGTCTCCTGAGCAATGGTCTCAATTTCGGAGAGCAGCAGACCATCTTTGGCCGAATTCGGGTTCTTCCTTTCAAGTTCGAGGGCGGCTTGAATAATGAGGGCAAATTCGCGGTCCGCGTACCGCTTTTCTTGGTCGGACATGGGAATAGCTTTGTGGGAATCCCCCGCGGTGTCAAGAAGCTCTCTTCGTGAGCCCCGTCCCCGCTGCCTGTCTTATCTCATCCCCTCCGCGAGCTCCTGTTCAATTCCGCCTCTCCGTGGGGAACGATCTTGCTGCTTGTTCTTTTGAAGAACCAACCCGAACTTTCTGGCCTACTTTTCGATTTCAGCATTCCAGAAGAGATCAACATTGAGGAGTTTATGAATCGCAATGGAAATCTGCATCGATTTGGGCTTCGAAAACTTGTCACATTTCTCATTCGCCTTTAGGAAACAATTTGGTGTGACCCCGAGCGAACTAGCGGCAAAGAGCCGAGACTCGAACTCAGCGCAAACCAGCTGACGGGGGCGCCCATCTTCCATGTCCCAGGGACTTGCACGATGGGACACTGGGAAAATAGTCATGTTTTGTGTTGCTCGCCTTGTTCGCATGGCTCCCAGGTCGCACCTTAGGGCCCATGCGCACTAACCACAGGTCTCCATGGGCTGACATCCCGGCTAAACGCTTCTTCGGGGGAGGACGAACTTTAGCCCTCGTTCTCCTGGCCACGTCTCTGACTGGATGCGATCTCGCCACCTCCTACTACGACAAACTTCGCGGTTCCTCTTCGGGGAACTCTGGCGTCCAGCCTTCGCCCGCGGACAATACGTCCCCCGCAGTCCACGACTCTCAGGTAGTCCAAGGTCCTCCGGTAGCCCACAACACCTGGGCGGCTAAGACCAGCATGCCCACGGCGCGCTACTCTCTGACGAGCGCCTCAGTGGGCCACGTGATGTACGCCATCGGAGGTTCCGACGTCAACGGCAACCCGTTGAAGACGGTGGAAACCTACGACTCGGCCACCGGTGTTTGGACCTCGAAGACCGACATGCCCACGGCCCGCTATGGTCAGACCAGCGCGGTGATCGGCAACGTGATCTACGTCATGGGAGGAGTCATCAACAATCCTCAGGACGCAAGAAACATCGTCGAGGCGTACGATACAACCACGAACAGTTGGACCACCAAGGCGAGCCTGCCGGCGCTTCGGGCCTTTGGGACCAGCGGCGCGGTGGGCAGTCTGGTTTACTTTGTTGGCGGGATCGATAGGTTCGGTACTCCGCAAAATACACTGTATTCGTACGACCCGACAGCCGATAGCTGGAGCACCAAGACTAGCATGCCCACGGCGAGGGCTTCCCTTGCCAGCAGTGTCGCTGGAGGCCTCCTCTATGTCGTTGGCGGCTCCGGCGGAACGGGAACCGAAGTCGAAGCCTATCAACCAAGCACCAACACCTGGACCACCAAGGCCAGCATGCCCCTCCCCAGGCAATCGCTGGCCAGCGCGGCCGTTGCCGGGGTGGTCTACACCGTGGGTGGTATCGACCCCAACACCGGCGAGTTGGACACCGTGGCGGCCTACACCCCGGGGAGCAACACCTGGGCCAGCAAGGCCAGCATGTCTGGGTCAAAGTTCTCTATGGGCATCGCCCTGATCGACGGTCTGATCTATGTGATGGGGGGACAGAGCAGCCATGTTCCGCTAGCCAATGTCGCGGCCTACACGCCTTAGGCGTGATCGCTGGTTTCCGCCGACCCCAGGGGAAGGAACTTGTTGATGAATTCCAAGCGGCTGTTCACCTGGCATTTCTTGTAGATGCTGTAGATATGGTTCTTCACGGTTCCCTCGGAAACGAAGAGCTGGGCGGCGATGGCCTTGTTGGAGGCCCCGTGGAGGACCAGGTGGGCAATCTCGGCCTCACGGATCGAAAGGTCAAGCTTGGAAGGCCAGGGGATTTCGGACAGGGCGGGATGGAGGATCACAGTGGCCCCGGAAAAGTCGCCGAACCGGTCGAAGCGCGACGAAAAGCGGAGCTGGAATCGACGGCCGCCGCGCCGGAGGATCAGGACATCGTCCGAGGCGCGATGCCCAGGGGGGAGGAGCTTGGGGTCAGGCTGGAAGCCGGCCTCGTCGAACAGGGTGGAAAAGACTCGGTTTTCAAGGGGCGCCAGATCTGCGCCCAGAAGCGAGAGCGCGGCTTGGTTGTGGCTCGCAATGCGCAGGCCCTCATCGAGGAGGAAGGCCGCCTCGGGCAGGTACTCAACACTGTGCTTGGCGCCCCAGAGGGGACTCGGGCGCAGGTACCGGTAGTGGCCCATCAGGTAGAAGTTCCAACCGACCAAGTAGAAGCCGCAGACGATGAGTTCCAGGGGCGGAAGGTGGAAGGCGGTTTCCAAGTAGACGGCCACAATGGATAAAATGGATGTGAGGATGATGCCGACCGCGTTGGCTCCGAAAAGGCCGCGGAGCCGGGACGAGGGGGCTCGGTGCCAGCAGTAGAGCATCAGCCCGATCATCAGGGCCGTCACGGAGAGGTAGAACCCGTAGCCGAACTGGTAGGGGGCGGGGTTGGGAATTCCCACGTTGCCCCAGGGACCCATCTCAAACCCAGCGAGAAAGAACCCTTCGTACCAGCTTCTGACGTAGAGGTACGTGTTGATCGCCACCAGCAGTCCAATCAGGATCCAGCGAGGACGGCGGCTTATTCCCGCTTGATCCAGGTACGTCCAGTAGAACGCGGGGATCAGGTAGAGGATTCCGCTGACAGACAGCCCGTACCAGAAAAAGGCATCGCTGGGTCGCTCGGCTCCATAAACAAAGACCAAGCAGAGGCTCCACCAAGCGTAGATGAGGCCGGCCAGCGCCATGGCCTGATTGCGGCGGGACCTGTGGTTGAACCAGAGGACGAGCCCCGCCAGAAACAGGCCAATAAGAAGGCAGAAGAACGCCACGAACGAGAGAAATTTCATCGGGCCCCCGGCACTCACTATACGGTCAAATCGTACCAGGGTCTCACTCAAAGACGAAGGCTAGATCCTCCTTTTTATTCAAGGAGTTGATCAACCCTTCGCCCGGGTGTAGCCTCCAACCCATGAACGACCAGTCGAAACAGCGGGAGGCCGCCATTGAAGTCCTCAAACAGGCCTTCTCCACAGGCCATTTGGACCTGGAAGTCTACGAAACCAGGGTCGCCGCCGCCGAGAACGCGCTCACCGTCTCCGAGCTCGAGAATTTGATCGCCGACTTGCCCAAGAGCACAGTGCCGATCCTTTCTGAAGTCGAGACGGTCAACTGCCGCATGTCGACCAAGGAGCTTTCGGGCTCCACCTTGAGGACGAAGAAGCTCGTCGTCGAGTCGTCGATGTCGACCCTCACCATCGACTACCTAAAGAACGAGCCCCCCAAAGGGACGCAAGAAATCTGCATCAACCTGAACATGTCGACGCTGGTTCTCCGTTTGCCAGACGATGTGGTCGTGGAAAATAGTGTGCAAGATACCATGTCGACCTTCAAGGAATACCGAAACCGTTACTACGACCCGGCAAAGCCCAGGACGATTCTGACAATCACTGGCACGGCGAGAATGTCGACCATCCGTGTGAAAAGAAAGCGGTACTGGTTCTTCTCGAAGAAGAAGTGACGTAACCCTCCCACACAACCTAGTCTCATCCTACCCGTCAAGACGACGCTTTGAACTGACTCCCTTAACTTAACCCCGAGCGTCCAATCGGCGCGAAAGGAGAGGACATGGGAATCGTCCAACTGACCGACGTCAAAAAGGTCTACCCGCTGGGAAAGACCGAGGTGCAAGCCGTCCGCGGCGTCAGCTTCACCATCGAAAAAGGGGATTTTATCTCGATCGCCGGGCCGTCGGGTTCGGGAAAAACCACCATCTTGAACCTGATCGGCTGCATCGACACCCCGACTTCAGGCAGCGTGCGCATCGGCGACAAGACCACGGGGCTGCTGAAAGACAGCGTCCTCACCACCCTGCGCCACGAGGCGCTGGGGTTCATCTTCCAGTCGTTCAACCTCATCCCCGTGCTCAACGTTTATGAGAACGTCGAGTTTCCCCTCCTTTTAGGGGACAACAAGCTCTCGAAAAAAGAGACCAAGGAGTGGATCGACAGTCTGATTGAAGACGTGGGACTCACCGCTTGGAAGACCCACCGGCCCAACGAGCTGTCGGGTGGACAGCGCCAGCGGGTGGCCATTGCCCGCGCCTTGGTCACCAAACCGTTGATCGTGCTGGCCGATGAACCCACGGCCAACCTCGACTCGGCCACGGGCGAGGCCATCATCGAACTGATGAAAAAGATCAACTTGCAGTCCAAAACCACCTTCATCTTCTCGACCCACGACAGCAAGATCGTGGGCATCGCCGACCACGTCGTTCGCCTTCAAGACGGCCTGGTGACCAGCGAAGAACGCCGGGAGCGCAGCCATGCCTCTCGTTAAGCTCGCTTGGCGCAACCTCTGGGCCCACCGGTCCAAGACCCTTGTCATCGGCGGGTTGTTGTTGGTGGCAATTTTTCTGATGGTGGTCGGCAACGCCTTCCTCGACTCGGCCATGGTGGGCCTGCGAAAATCCTTCGTCGAAAGTTTCACAGGAGAGGTCATCATCGGCGGCAAGGCAGAGGGCACCCCTAGCCTCTTCGGTGTGCTCAGCGGCACAGGTATCGAAGCCAGCCCTTTGGTGCCAAGCCCCGAGCGGATTGCAGCGTATTTGAAAGCGCAACCTGAGGTTAAGGCCTTCACCACGCAAGTCACAGGGGCAGACCAACTCAATGTCGAGGGCAACGAAGCGGGGGGACCGTTTGTGTTTCTCTTCGGTATCGACGCCGCCAGCTACCGCAGCCTGTTCGACAACGTCAGCCTGCTTCATGGAAACGACTTGACCCCTGGCCAAGAGGGTATTCTGCTCTCGCAGACCCAAGTCGACCGCATGAAAAAGGAACTGGGTGCCTCGGTGTCCGTTGGCGACAAGATCCTTCTGCAGGACTTTGGCAACGCGATCCGACAAGTCACCCTGCGGGGCATCTTCCAGTCCAAACAATCCAACCAGGCGCTGGAACTGGTGGCTTACGTTGACCCGGTCACCCTGCGTGCCCTGTCGGGTATCTCAGGCGGGTCTTCCTTTGTCGCCACCGATGCGGCTTCAACCTCGCTGCTCGGGGCGACCCAGCCCGATGAGCTCTTTCAAGCCACCTCCATCGTCGCGGCCTCGTCCAAGCCAACCTCGTCGAAGAAGCTGGCCCAGCTTCTGGGTACGCGGACCACAGCTTCCGAGGCCGACGCCAACGTGTGGAACTTCTTTATCGTCACCCTGAACAACCCTGCCGACGCGCCGCGTTTCATCGAACAGACCAACGCATGGTTCGCCAGCCAAGGCATTCCTGCGGTCGCCGAGGACTGGCAAAAGGCCGCTGGTCCCTTTGCCGAGGTTCCCCTCATGATCCGCATGGTGTTTTCGCTAGCGGTATTCCTGCTCACCATTGTGGCGCTCATCGTTATCGTGAACACCCTTGTCGCTAGCATCGGTGAACGGACCAGCGAAATCGGCACCATGCGCGCCCTAGGCGCCAAGAAGCGCTTCGTTTGGGGACTCTTGTTCACCGAGACCCTGCTGGTCTGCGTGATTTTTGGCCTGGCCGGCATGGCACTGGCCAGTGGCTTCATCGGCTTCCTGGGCGCCGTGGGCGTGCCTGCGTCCAACCCCCTCCTCCAGCTGTTGTTTGGGGGCGCCACCTTGCATCCGGCGGTACCACTTTCCGTCTTGGTCAGCTCTTTCGTGCTTGTCGTTGTTGTGGCCATCGTCGCCCACGTCTACCCCGTGGCTTTGGCGCTCCGGGTGCAACCCATCCGGGCCGTCCAGACCCGAACCGAATAGGAGAACCCGATGCGAACCTTACAAATTGCCTTTCGCAACCTGAACCGCCAGAAGCGCCGGACCGTCCTATTGGGCGGGGCCATCGCCTTCGGGCTGTTTGTCATCACTTTCCTCAACGCCCTCACCGGTGGGGTGGTCCAGAACCTCGAGAAGAATTACTCCCGCCTGTTGGGGGGAGAGGTCTTTATCCAGGGTGTCGTCAGGACCCCCGACGGCCGGACCAAGCAGCTGATCAGCGACGACCAAAGCCTCACCGCCGCCGTTCAAGCGGCAGGAATCCCCGTCCTGGAAATGACCCGAAGCTCCAGCTTTTTGGGGAGCTTTCACTTTCACAACAACACCGCCACCCAGGCCATCGTCGGCGTCGACAGCTCTCAGCAAGCCCTGCTGAAAGACCGCCTGGTCGTCGTCGAAGGAAGCCTCGACTTGAGCAAGCCCGACGCCATCGTGGTCAGCCAGGCGACGGCAGCCAAACTCAAAGCCCGAGTCGGAGACACCCTCGTGGTCGAGCTGCGCACCGTCACCGGTCAAAAGAACGTGGGCGAGTTCCAACTGGTGGCTATCAGCCGAGACCCTGGGATGTCGGCCTCGTTCACGGCGTTTGCCAACCGCGACACCGTCGATGCCCTTGAGAACCTCCCTGCCGGGGCCTACCAAACGCTGGGGCTAGTCCTGGCCGATGGGGCTGACGTTGGCGCTGCGGTCGATCGTTTGAAGGCGGCGTTGGCCACGCGGGTTACCCTCCTCAAGCCCGTGGAAACCGACACGTCGAACCCCATGGGCACGATGGCCAAACAGCACTTTCAGAACCCCATGGGGGCCATGTTCCAGGGCCTGATGAAGCAGGCCGGCGACGAGAGTTGGCAAGGGACTCGCTACAAGGTCACGACCATCGACGACCTCTTGTCGCAGGCCAACCTGTCGCAGATCCGCGCGGCCATTGGTGCTGTGTCGTTCCTCCTCCTCGTCCTCCTGTTCCTGGTGATCGTGGTGGGCGTGGCCAACACCTTCCGGCTCATTTTGTTCGAACGCATTGGCGAGATCGGCACCCTGCGCGCCCTGGGTGTTCAGCGCAAGGGTATCCGCCACCTGTTTTTATGGGAGGCGTTCTTTCTGTTCCTGCTCGGCGCCGCCGTCGGTCTTGTCGTCGCCGGTCTGGCCATGGGCGCTTTGGCTCTTGTGCCTTTCGCTCCCAACTCCCCGGCTTTCCTTTTGCTGCAAAACGGACACCTGAGCTTCGTCCCCTCACCGGTACTGATCTTCGAGTTTGTGTTCGTGGCGGCCTTCGTGCTGCTGGCGGCCCTGTTCCCGGCCCGTCAGGCGGCAAGACTCAATCCCGCTCAGGCCCTCGCGGCGATTCGTTAACCAAGGAGAATTTTATGAAATCACTTTTGATCCTCGCCCTGGCGGTGCTGGCTCTCGCCCCAGCCTCGGCCCAAACGCCCGATTACCAGGCCATGCTTGCCAAGATTGACAGGCTGACCAATATGCCCACCGACTTCACGGCCACCTACACCGACGTGGCCATAAGGCCCGGCCAGGACACCAGTGTGTTCAGCCACCTCATCTACCGCCGCGATAAAGACAACAAGTTCCTGGTCATTCTGCTGGCGCCCAACTCGAAAAAGGGCCAGGGGTACCTCGAGGTCGACAACAACCTGTGGTTCTACGACCCCAATAGTCGGCTGTTCAGCCACACCTCGCTCAAAGACAACTGGCAGAACTCCGACGCCATGAACAGCGACTTCTACAAAACCACCTTCGCCGCCGACTACACCGTGAGCGCCGCCAGCGAGGCCACCCTGGGCGCCTACCCGGTCTACGTTCTCGACCTCAAGGCGACCAACGACAGGGTCACCTACCCGTTCAAGAAGCTGTGGATACGCAAGGACCTTGGGCTCATCCTCAAGTCCGAGGATTCCAGCCTTTCGCAGCGGCTGATGCGCACGGCCTACTACCCCGAGTACGTGCGCATTGGCGAGCAGTACCTGGCCTCACGCATGCTCTTCGTCGACAACCTCAACGTGGGCAACAAGACGCAGATGACCATGAGCGACCCGTCGACGGCTCCTTTGGCCGACACGGTCTTTCAAAAGAGCTACCTCGAACAGGTCAGCCGGTAGGAGGGCAGAATGAAATCTCTTCTTGGCCTTCTGTTTCTCCTGTTCGCGTCGGGATGCCTTTCGGCTCAAGCGGCCCCCGACGACCCCGACCAGCTGTTTCAAGGCGCGGGAGTGACCGAAGCTCCGTCTTCGGGCGCCGACACCGTGGCGGCGCAGAAGTCCCTCTTGAAAACCAAGGATGTGACCCTAGGCGGACGCCTCTACTCCGACCTCACGTCGCTGGCGGTTTGGCCCGATGCCTACCCCAAGGCCGGTGACCCGGCGGGTTCGGTGTCCCAACTCATCCCGAACCTGCAATCCGACCTGTGGTTCGACGCCCGACCGGAAACCGACTTCCGGGTGTTCGGCAAGTTCAAGTTGGCTTCTCCGTTCACGCCCACCACGCCTGCCGCATCGGCGATTCCAGCGGCGTACGCCCCCAGCCCGGTGAGTCCCACGGGCGCCAACGTGTCGGTGTTCGAGCTCTACACCGACATCAACTGGGACCA
>CAYYUZ010000128.1:0-10801 GCA_964475005.1 uncultured Spirochaetales bacterium | reverse complement strand
GTCAAAATCGCCCTTTCCGGACACCAAGACGCGCAGGCGCCGCAGGAATCGCAATCATGGTTCCAGACCGGGCGGCCAGTCGCTAGACTGAGGTTTTCCCTCGGGCACACCCGGGCGCAAATTCCGCAATCGGTGCAGGCTTCTGTGACGCTGAAGCCTGTATCGCTTTTGGCGAGCATGGGCTTGGCCATATCGTGAAAGAAGCTCCCCAAAGCCGCGCCCCAGAACTTGCCGTGTTCGGGCTTGACCGTTTTTCCCAGGTGAAGGGTTTCAAGAATCTCGGACAGCCTTTCCTGATCGGTCGCTGGGCGGGGACCGGAAAGTCTTCTCACGGTGTCGACCATTTTCTCCTGCGGGCTCTTCTTTTTTCCAGGTTTGCTCAGGTTGAGGTAGCCCTTCGACGCGACCACAAACCCGGCATCCAAGTCGCTTCCCTTTCGCCGCAGGGTCTTTCGAATTCGAGGCAAGGTGTTGCCCGAGGTACCGCCGCAACTGGCCACGGCAAAAACGTACTGCGCCTCCGACAGATCCACGTTCTGAAGGAACTCATCGACGGTGCGAGGAGGCCCCCAGGCATAAATGGGAAACAGGATGCCCACGCGCTCGGCATCAGTTTTGGTCCCCTTTCGGAACTTGGCGAGGGGCAAAAGGCGGGTGTTGCCCAGCTCCCTGGCGATCTGTTTTGAAAAGGCCAGCGAGTTTCCTGTCGCGGAATAGTAGTACAGAGCGGTCTTCATTCTCTCCACCTCGTCGATTCAGTGTTCATATAAATAAACATTATACGGAAAGTCAAATTCCGAACACAAAAAAGAGGCAGTTCGTCACGCTTGAAAATCCAGCAGCAGTTTTCCCCTCCCCCGACCTTCCTCGATAACCGCGTGGGCCTCTTCGACCTTATCCCAGCCGAAAACGGCCTGGATCTTGGGCCGGATCGTGCCCGAGGCTACAGCTTCGAACAACTTGGTCATCGAGCGACGGTACCAGGCCGGGTCGGCGGCGGCGATAGCGGGCAGGCCGCAAACGGCCACGCGCTTGCCAGACGGGTAGAGAAATTTGGACCCCAGATAGGCTAGGCCCCGCACGTAGTGGCTGCTTCCACCGTTCAAATCCAGGGCGAATCCGAAGGCGGCCAACACCCCTCCTCGGCCCAAGACCTTCCAGGATTTTCGGAAAGAGACGACACCCTGGGCGTCGAAGACGGCGTCATAGCCCTCGGGCACCAGTTCCTTTGCCATGGCAACCCAGTCGGCGTTGCGATCGACCAGCACGGCGCCTAACTCGGTTAACTCGGCCTGTCTGTGAACCGAAGCCACCCCATAGGTCTTCAGTCCCCTTTCGCGAGCCAGTTCGAGAAGCGCCAGGCCCACTCCCCCTCCGGCCCCGTGAACGAGAACCTTGGCGCCCGGACTCAACCGAGTAGTTTTGTCGAGCAAGGCTAACGCTGTCAGGTAGTTCAAAGGCAGGCTTGCGGCGGTCTGATCGTCGATTTTGGGAGGAACCGGCACCACCCATTGCGGGTCGAGGTCGACGAACGGACGGTAGGCTCCCATCACGGGCAACAGGGCGACCACTCTTTGGCCTGCCGGGTCTGTGCCGACAACCTCGTAGCCTGGAGAAAAGGGCCGGCGCGGAGCCAACAGGTAGCCTCCGCGGACCGCTGTGAGATCGGTCCGCCCGACCCCTGCGTACTTCACCTTGATCCGGATCTTTTTTCCCTTGGGCTCCCGCAAGTCGGCTTCTTTCCTGCTTAAGCTGCCCCACTCGTTCACTGTCAACATTTTCATAGCATCCTCCTGACTCTCAAGGTAGGTTCAAGGAGAAGTGGCGGCGTTGATCTAGGTTAATTTTTGCTGGGTTTTCCGCGGAGGCGGCTCAAGGCAACGGGGGTGATCCCAAGATAGCTGGCGATGTCGTACTGTTTCACACGAGTCTCGATGCCTGGAAATTCCTCGAGACACTGCAGGTAGCGGGTTTTCGCGTCGTCGAGAATGAGCGACCTTTCACGGCGTTCGGCCAAAATCAGGGCCTCCTCTTGAATCCTTTGTCCTATCCGTCCCCACACGGTGTGGGTGCCGACGAGGGAGATCCAATCGGCGTACGAAAAGGTGATGAGAAGTGACTCTTCGATAGCCTGGATCGAATAGGCCGAAGGAGTTCCGGTCTGCACCGAAGAACTGGAGGAGACGAAGTGGCCGCCGAAGCAGAAATGACGGATGAATTCCCTGCCGTCGGGGGCTATGTAGTAGTACCTGAGCACTCCCCTTTCCATGTACCCCACAGTGGTCGAAATCTCGCCCGAGCGGACAAAGAAGTCACCGGCTTGCAGGGTCCTACGTCTCAGCAGCGGAACAATCCGTCTCCTCTCGGCGTCGGGCAAAGAAACGAAGGAATTCAACCTGTCGAGCAACCCGCGGAAGGGCGCCTCGTGTTCCAGCATGCCTTACCTCACAGCATTGAGTGTACTACAATCGAGCAGTAGGTCAGGAGAAGCATATGCGACCGTTGCGGTATTCCATCAACGTCACCCTCGACGGGTGCTGCGATCACCGGGCCATTCCCGCCGACGAAGAATTGCACCAGTACGCGGCCCTGGGCTTCGAACGCGCCGACGCACTCCTGTTCGGCCGGGTGATTTACCAAATGATGGAGGAGGCGTGGCGCCCCGCGCCCTCGGGCCAATGGCCAAGTTGGATGGCAGATTGGATGGTTCCCTTTGCCCGGACCATCGACGCGATGAATAAGTACGTTGTGTCGAGCACTCTCGACCGCGTCGATTGGAACGCCGAGCTTGTTCGGGGCGATCTGAAAGCGGCCATTGAGAAGCTCAAGCAGGAACCGGGAAAGGGAATCGCTTTGGGGGGTGTCAAGCTCCCCTTGGCCTTGGCGGAATTGGGATTGATCGACGAGTACGAGTTCATCGTGCATCCCCGGGTAGCGGGCCAAGGGCCGACGCTGCTGGCCGGCCTTTTGAAACCTCTTGACCTGAAGCTCGTGAGCCGGCTTGAGTTCAACTCGGGAGCGGTGGCGATGCGATACGAGCCGAGAAGTACAGAGTCACTTGTCGAAAAGGAGTAACAATGTCAAGAAAGGCACTGCTGGTTGTCGACATGCAAAAGAAGTTCTACTCAAAGAAGACTGCCTCCATGATGGATACGGCGATCCGAACCATTAACTTAGCGATCGAGCAATTTCGTGCACATGGGCAAGAAGTTATCTTTATCAAACACCGGAGCCGGCGGATGGGTTTGCTCGACGGGCAGAGTTCCTTTGAACTGCTCGACACGATCAAACAAGAACCAAGCGATCAGCTGATCGTCAAAACAAAAGGGAATGCCTTTGCAGCGACGCCGCTGGCGGACCATTTGGCAGGTCGAAAGATCAGCGAACTCTACGTCTGCGGATTTGCTGCTGAGGCTTGCGTAAACCACACCTACAACGGAGGCAAACAAAAAGGCTTTGCCGTTTACAAAGTCAAGGATTCCATTGGAAGCAAAAGCAAGATTCTCCTGTCCCTCTTCAATCGAATAGGAAGATACAAGAGACTCGAAGAGATTACCTTTAAGTAGGCGGGAGGTTGTATGAACCGAGTCACAGGCATTGGCGGAATCTTCTTCAAGGCCAAAGATGCTCCGGCGCTCCAAGCTTGGTACAAGCGGCACCTAGGAATCGACGTTCAAGAATGGGGAGGCGCCGCCTTCGATTGGACCGACGCCGAGGGAAAACCTGTCGCGGGCACAACAGCTTGGCTCATTGAATCTGGGGAGACAGACCACTTTGCCCCGAGTTCAGCTACTTTTATGGTCAACTACCGAGTGGCCGACCTCCACGCCTTGGTCAAAGTCTTGAAGGAAGAAGGGTGCCAGGTTCTCGAGAAGATTGAAGACTCAGAGTATGGAAAGTTTGCCTGGGTCATCGATCCTGAAGGAAACAAGGTCGAGCTATGGCAGCCGGCCCCCGGACAATGAGACTTGGTCTTCAGATTTGTCCCGGTAGCCTGTCGACGCTGCTCTGAATCAAGCCGCGAGTCGTTCCCTGAATCGACACCGAGAACTCGACCAGCCATTCGAGCCATTGTTCATCTGGGTCCTCACCGGGGACGAAGGGAAAGCCCATGGCCTCTTCCAGGACCGTAAACACATCGTTCCCATGCTTGACAACGTAGTAGGGCGGGTGGTGGCTAAGCACAGCCACCCTGAAGACATCCTTCAAAAGCATGGCCAGGTCCTCCTTGGCTCAAGTCTCGTTTCCCCCCGGCCGACCCGCAACGGGACCAACGAAGTTTTTACAAAAATCCCTGAGATCGATTGTTTACAATCCATTCATTGACCTGACCCGAACGCCGGTCGACACTTTAAATTGGCGGCGCAACCCAGACCATTCCTCCTTAGGAAGCACCGCAGACCGAGGGCAGCCCACTCGCAGGTGACAGCCCTCGGTTTTCTTTTGACCGCCCTTCGTTGTACCTTTCTAGCTTGGACCTACGGGTGCGAAAGGAATAAACCAAATTGGAAATTGCCAACCTCGAAAACTACCCTCTACTCGCGGAAGGCGGGCAGTCAAGAATTTACCAATACGGCACGAAGGTTCTGCGCGTCCCCCAACGAGAAAGGGACTTTGATCGAATTCGGTACGAGTTCAAGGTTTACCAAGCCATCCAAGAAAAAATCTCCGTTCCGAAAGTCTATGAAATTGTCACCTACAACAAGATCCCCTGCCTGTTAATGGAAAAGCTTTCAGGCTGTGATCTGTATAGCGGGATAGGCTCAAATCTCTTGAAGGTTCTTGGAATCCCAAAGAAGCTAGCGTCACTCCATGCAGCTTTGCTGAAGATTCCTGGGAGTGACACCTTTGAGACCAACCATGGCAAGGCAAACTATTGCATTGGGAACTCAGAGATTTTGTCCTCCGAACTCAAGGGGAAACTGCTGGAACTTCTGGCTACGCTAGACGAGGGGGCGACGCTCTGTCATGGAGATTTCCATCCGGGCAACATCATCGATTCAGAAGGGAGAAGTTCCATCATCGATTGGTCATCGGCGACCGTAGGCTCACCACTTTTTGATATTGCGCACACCTACCTGCTTCTGATTAACACGCCAAGGCTGAAGGGTGTCTCCGACAAATTGTACCGTCTGCAGAAACGTGTAACGCGGTATATCGGAAAAAGATACCTCAGGTTCGTTTGCAGAGAAACCAAGCATTCCCTTCCTGAGCTTTTTCCTTACCTTCTCATCAAGGCGGGGGAGCGAACTTTTTATGGAATGGAAAGTGAGAAAGATTGGCTACTAGCCTTTATTGCGAATACGTTGGGAAAAGACTCAATTGACATCTTGCATCTTGAGAAATACGGCCTCCCTTTCACGGAAACTGCATTTCGACGATGAGTCCGTGCGGGCTGTTTGGACGCAGGTTAATGGTTCCGCCGTGAGCTTCCACGATCGACTTGACAAGGCTTGACCCCAACCCGAAACCGGGTTCTTTGACGGCTCGGCGGGGGTCAAGGTTTCCCCGAAAAGGCTGGCCCCAGTGGGCAAGGGCCTCGGCTGGAAGTCCTGGGCCGTGATCTTCCACCGCGAGGGTGAATCCGGGGCCCTGGGACCACCGGACAAGCGCCGAACTGCCGGGGGCGTGTTTGAGAATGTTTTCCAAAAGGTTCGATAACACGAGCGCCATGCGCGAGCTGTCGATGACCACACTCGCGGGCTGACCGAGCTTCTCGACGGCAAGGCCTAGCTTCTCGAACGGGGCTAAAACCGCTTCGAGCCACTGGGGAAAACTCGTCGACTCGAGCACCAGCAGATCCGGGCGCTGACCCAGCCGCTCCCTTTCCAAGAGGATTCCCGTCATTCGGTCGAGCCGCAGAATGTCTTCCTTGAGGCTCTCGCGGATCTTTTCCTCGGAAACGAATTCGAGGGCCACTCGCATGCGGGTCAGCGGTGAGCGCAGCTCGTGACTGACGGCCGCTAGGAGCGCCTGCTGCGAAGTCCAATACCCCTCGATTCGGTCGGCCATGGCGTTGAACGTCGCTGCCAGCGCCGCCAGTTCGTCCCTCCCCTTCACAGGAATGCGGGCTTTCCAATCGGTCACTCCCAGCGACGAAGCGAGGCTGGCCATCTGCCTCAGCGGTGACAGCAGACGCCTAAGCAAAGCCCAACTGGCCAAGAGGACCAGGGCGCAGCCTGGCAGGGCCAGAAGGAGACTTTCGAGATTCGAGGCCAACGGAAAAACCCGGGGCACGAACGAAAAGCTCCAGCCGTCGACCGCCGCCCGGAAACCCTGCCGCGCCGGAGGGAGGGGCAGTTGCTGCCCTGGCGCGGCCCACTGGATGTCGACTCCCAAGTCCTTAGAAAGCGCCGCCACTTTGACGGGGTCGGGAGGAACCCCGATTTCCTGGGCTAGGAGAGCCGCGTAGTGGCGGAGGTTCTTTTGAAAGAGGCTGTTTCTGGTCTCGGAGAATCCCCCTGAAACGCCGGCCCAAAAGGTCGCCAAAAGAACGAGGAAGGTCACGCCGAACGCCACCAGCAATTTGAAGTACAGAGAACGGAATCCTTTCATCGGGTCCGGCCCGCAAGAAACACATAGCCCCAGCCGCGGGCCGATTTGATGAAGCGGGGCGCCTTGGGATCGTCACCCAATTTGGCCCTCAGCCGGCTGACCAGAATATCGACGGAGCGGCCAAAGGCCTCGGAATCGGTGCCTTGCAAATGGTTGAGGATCTCGTCGCGGCTAAATTTTCGTCCGGGTGACTCCGCCAGCAGGTCGAGCAGTTCGTACTCCATCGAGCTCAAACCCAGAGGCGCTCCGTCGGCGCCGTAGGCCTCCCTTGTCCTGGCCGAGAGCGAAAACCCGTCGAAAACGAGCTTGTCCGAGGCAGGGGTTTCAGGACGGGCCCGGCGCAGCACCGTCTGGATACGGCTGACCAACTCACGGGGGTCGAAGGGTTTGGCCAGATAGTCGTCGGCTCCCAGTTCCAGGCCAACGATCCGGTCGACGGCTTCGCCTCGGGCCGACAGCATGATGATCGGCAGATTTCCCAAGGCTCGAATCCGTCGGCATACCTCGAAGCCATCGATGCCCCCAAGCATGATGTCGAGTATGACAAGATCTGGCCGTTCGCGTTCCAGGGCCGCCAGTCCTTGCAACCCGTCGGGCGCGCCGCTGACCTCCATCTGGAACCCCTTCAGGTAGTCGGCGAGGAGGGCAAAGAGCTTGGCGTCGTCGTCGATGATCAAGATGCGGATCATAGGTGCATCGTAATCCCCCTCCCCCTCCCTGTCTGCGGGGCGTTACACTTTGTTACTCTTCCTTACTTTCGTGAAAGGATCGCCGGGCTTGGGTTGGGTATTTTGACACTCAAGGAGACTTCACAATGAAGAAGATACTTGTCTTGACGGCTGTTCTTGCCGTCGTCCTGGCCGGCTGCCAGCGGCCAAGCCCCGACCAGATGGCCGAACGCGTGGTTTCGCACCTCAAGTCGAACCTGTCGCTCGATGCGTCGCAAAGCCAGAAGCTGAACGATCTGGTTCAAACGGTCCGCGAGGTGATGGTCAAACACCAGAACGAAAACACTGGCACCCGCGACGAGCTTGGGGCTCTGCTCTCGGCCCCCACACTGGATCAGGCCAAGCTTCGCACCCTGATCGACGACAGGTTCGGCAAGCTCGAGGCAAGCCGCCCCGCGGACCTCGATCTGGTCATTCCCAAGCTGGCCACGTTTCTAGACTCGCTGAAACCCGATCAGAAGAAGAAGTTGCAGGAGCAGTGGGAACGCTGGAGGTCCTGGGGCAAGAGATCCTAAGGAAGGAGAGGTCAGGCGTCTGAATCTCGGTTATCTTGGAGAGAGCGAGGTATCTCCATGAAAAACGAGTCAGAGAAGAAACATCCCGACCGAGAGCTTCGGGCGCCTTTGACCATGGAGAGCGATTTCTTTCACTCGCTGATGAGCCACTTTCCTGATCGGATCTACTTCAAGGATCTTCAGAGTCGGATCATTTACGGCAACCCTGCCTATGTGAGTCTGTTTGGCCAGGGGAGCCTTGATCAGATCCTGGGAAAATCTGACGGAGATTTTTTCTCTAACCAGCACGCCTCCACGGCTTTCATCGATGAGCAGGAAATCATCAGAACCGGTGTGCCCAAGCTTGATATGGAAGAAATGGAAACCTGGCGAGACGGGAGGATTACTTGGTGTTCAACCTCCAAAGCTCCCCTCAGAAACCGAGAAGGAAGACTCATTGGAACGCTAGGGATCTCGCGCGACATCACCGAGCAGAAGCTCACGCAAGAAGCCCTCAAAAAGAGCGAGGCCAACTATCGAAAGTCTTCCCAAGAATTGGCCGACTCCAATAGGCGGCTCGAAGCGGCGAATCAGACTCTCCAGGAATTGAGCTTCAAGGACCCCTTGACGCACCTCTGGAACCGCCGTTTTGTGGTCGATCACATTCCAGACGAAATTGCCCTCGCGGCACGCGCACACAGAAACATTTCCGAAGAGAGCGCCAACCGGTTCACTCTGAACGTGGACATTCTCTTTGCCATGATCGACATCGACCACTTCAAGGAGGTCAATGATCGTTTCGGGCATCTTGCCGGAGATGTTGTGCTTCAGCAGATGGGGGAAGTTCTGCATCGCATTGCCCGGGATTCTGACATTGTCGCGCGGGTGGGAGGCGAGGAGTTTTTGGTGGTGGCGCGGCAGATGGCGCGCTCTGATGCGCACGTCATTGCCGAGCGTATCAGAGCGTCGATCGAAGCGCATCCGTTTCGACTCGATGAAAAGACAACCATCCACCTCACGTGCTCGGTAGGGTTTTCGGTCTATCCCATGTTTCCGTCGGAAGTGAACGTTTTCAGTTGGGAACAACTTGTCGAGATTGCCGATCAATGCCTGTATGGCGCCAAGAATAGCGGGCGGAACGCCTGGGTCGGTATTATCCCTGAGGCCCACCGCGAAAAGGAAAGTTACGGTTTTCTGCCGCTCGATATGGCCGAGCTGGTTCGATCGGGAAAACTCCCCACGTTCAGTTCCTTGAAGACACAGGTGAACTGGCGGCCAACACCAACTTGACCAAAAAACCGTCCTCGCGACCCGCCCTGTCCGCTAGCGCGGACCTTCGGAGGCATCCCGCCACAGTCTTGGCGCTGATCGGCCTTGTCGTCCTGCAGGAATTGCTGCTCTGGTCACAATGGATCGCAGTACTGCGCGTGGTCGCCGCCTCGGCTGGCGCCACACTCACCAGCCGCCGAAACTCCTAGAAGTTCCTGGTGGAGAAATAGGAATACAGGACCCACCTACCCCATGTTCTCCCCCACGATCTCATCCGGTCAATCCCGCCCGACGCATAGTCGACTTTAGGAAGTCTTGAACCAGAGCCTGTGCCTCGCCCAGGGAATGCGCCTTGTGCATGACGATGCCGTTCATCGTTTCAGGCTTCGAACTGGCCGACCCCTCGGCACCAGGGCTCCGTGGAACCAAATTGACGATCAGCTTCACGCCGGTCTTGGCCAGCGAGGGAATGCACACTTCTCCCCACCACTTGGCGACCTCTGGCTTGAGATTCTGTTTGACTTTCCCAATGTCAGATACAATCAGAAACACGCCGCGCTCGACCATCGCCTTTTCCGCGAGCCGAAAGGCATCAATGCAGTCCTCAAGCGAGATTTCAAAATTCTCCCAGTCGAAATAGATGTAGCTCTGATCGTCGCTGAACGAGACGGTCAAATATCCTGGTTTCGCAGAAATCGTTTTCATGACTGAAACTCCTTCAAAAATTTGTCGAGAAAGTAGGTCCACCCCTGCTGGTGAGACCGCCCATTTTGAGTGTCGGGAAGATTGGAATGCACGAGGGTCATCACTGTGTTTTCGCCGTCCTGTCTGAACGAAACGGTTACCAGGGATTCCTCACCAGCCGTGTTGGGGGAGACCCAGGTGTTGACAATTTTCGAGGGGCGGCTGACTTCGGTGAAGCGGCCATAGTGCCCTATGCCTCGGAGGGTCCAGTAGAACAGACCGTCGACGGTCGGATTCAAAACGACCTTCTCGGCCTCGTTCCAGGGATTGCCGGGAATCTTGGGGTTCAGCCAGGCGTCGAAGACCGCCGCCGCATTGGCGGGCATGGTCCGTTCGAGTTTGACCTCCACGCTCTTTGTGAAGATTTTCAAGGGTTCTCCTCCTTCTCTTTGATGTCGCGAAAATGCTGTTCAAAGGTATCGAGTTTGGTGTTCCAGTACTCTTCGAGGCCATTGACCCATTGGGCGACTTCCTTAAGCGGTTCGCCCCGAAAGGAGAGGAAGACTTCACGCCCCCGCTTCTCGCGCTGAATCAGCCCCGCCCTCTCCAACATCTTCAGGTGCTTGGTGATGGCGTTCAGAGCGGTATTGAAGGGTTTGGCCACGTCAAGAAAGCGGGTGGGCTTGATCATTAACAGCTCGATGATGGCCCGCCTAGTAGGGTGCGAAAGCGCCGTCAGTACATCTGTCATTGTGTCCATGTAAACATTATACCAAATGGTGTAATGTTTGTCAACCAATTCTTCTGTGCTGACGGACCTTGCGTTCCTTTCTGTTTATTCAAGGCGTCGGCGACCTAATGAGGGCGAATGGCAACTGGCCGCGGGCCGGCGTTCCCTGCACCGGGGCGTTCTCAAGGAATCGTTCACTTCCCTTTTGTTTCGGTTGCGCCTTCTGGAAATGGCACCCTCGTCACGAGTCTTGAGAATTTCCACTTCCGGGGTTTTCTGTCCCGTTGATCCGTTGACCTATTTATGGCGAAAAGTCATAGTCTCAAGGTCTGTCGGTAGTC
>CAYYUZ010000127.1:0-10926 GCA_964475005.1 uncultured Spirochaetales bacterium | reverse complement strand
GGCTATTCGGCCAAGTACGCCAGCAAACTCTACGGTCCCTTCCGCGACGCCGCCGGGTCGGCGCCGTCGTTCGGCGACCGCAAGAGCTACCAGATGGACCCGCGCAACCGCCTTCAAGGGGTGCAGGAAGCCGCCGCGGATCTGGAGGAGGGTGCCGACTGGGTGATGGTGAAACCCTCGACCTTCTATCTCGACGTGATGGCGGCCGTCAAAGCCGAGTTTCCCAAGGTGCCGCTAGCCGCCTACCACACGTCGGGCGAAACCATGATGCTCCGTCACGGCGCCGCGGCCGGGCTATTCAACTGGAAAGAGGGACTTCTGGAGAATCTCTACGCCATCAAACGAGCCGGTGCCGACTTTATCATCACCTACAATGCTGTTGAGGCGGCCGAGTTCCTGAAAGGCCAGACGGAGCTACCAAGTGACTGACCGACCCAAATCGAAACAAGCCTTCCTCGAAGCCAACGACCTTTTCCCAGGGGGCGTGAACAGCCCTGTCCGCGCCTACCGCGCCGTGGGGGGTGATCCGGTTTTCTTGGCAAAGGGAAAGGGAGCCTTCGTCACCGACGTGGACGGCCGCCGCTACGTCGACTTTGTTCAGAGCTGGGGACCTCACATTTTGGGTCACGCCCCTGCTTCGGTGGTCCGGGCGCTCAAGAAACGCGTTCCACTTGGAACAAGTTTTGGCGCCCCGACCACCGAAGAAACGGCCTTAGGCCGGCGCATCCGCGACGCCGTGCCGACCATGGAAAAGCTGCGTTTCGTGAATTCGGGCACCGAGGCCGTCATGAGCGCCCTGCGTTTGGCGCGCGGGGCCACGGGGCGACCCTACATCTTGAAGTTCGACGGCTGCTACCATGGGCACGCTGACTTTCTGCTTGTCCAGGCTGGTTCAGGCTTGGCCACGGGCGGGCTGCCCGACAGCGGCGGGGTTCCCCCCGAGTTCACGGCGTTCACACTTTCGGTGCCGTATAACGACCTGACGGCTGTTCAGCGGGCCTTTGCCGCACACCCCGGCAAGATTGCGGCGGTGATTCTCGAGCCCGTCGCCGCCAACATGGGGCTTGTGCCGCCGGCTCCCGGATTCCTGAAGGGACTCAGAACGCTCACGGCCGACCAGGGAGCTCTGTTGATCTTCGACGAAGTGATTACCGGGTTCCGGCTTGCCTTGGGCGGGGCACAGGCCCGTTTCGGCGTCAAACCCGACCTGACCACTCTGGGGAAGATTATCGGGGGAGGCCTCCCTGTGGGGGCCTACGGTGGACGCCGGGACTTGATGGACCAGCTGGCTCCCTTGGGCCCCGTTTATCAGGCCGGAACGCTTTCGGGCAACCCGGCCGCCATGGTCGCCGGCGCCGCCGTCCTGACCGAACTGGCTCGACCCCATTTCTACGAGATTTTGGAAGAGAAGGCGCTCACCTTCTACGACCAGCTGAAGCCCCACCTCGACCCAACCCGCCACTGCCTGCAAACCTGCGGATCGCTGTTCACCCTATTTTTCGCTTCAGGACCCTTGACCGATTTTGCCCAGGCGAAAACCAGCAACACCAGGGAGTACGCCCGCGTGTTCCGCGCGCTTCTCGACGCCGGAGTGTTGACGGCTCCCAGCCAGTTTGAAGCCAACTTCCTCGGCGCGGCCCACTCTTCCTCACTTCTGAAGCAGGTGGCTGCAAGCTACGGCCAGGCCTTGAATTGAAACCCAACATCCGTCCGCTGACCGGCCAGGCCTTCGAAGTCCTCGACTTCACCCTGTTCATGTACGGTCTGGTCCGAGGCGACGTCTTCCTAGCCTCGCTGGAAGGCAAACCGCACTACGAGGAGTTGGGCGTCTACGAACTCGACGGCGTTTGGAGGTTGGGAGTGCCTTACGTGGAGAGGCATTCGCTGTGGACGAAGTTGTCGGGCTTGGTGACGGCGAGCAAGGTCGAGTTCACCGTGGCACCCGCAGACAAAGACCGCCTTCAGTTTCATGGGAGGGTTACCTCGGTCGTCAAGAACGCCCTGCGGGGAGTAGACTAATCGCCTGAGGCCCCGGCATCGACCACCAGAAACACTTCGACGGGCTTGATGCGGCCCTTTACAGTTTCCAGGGCGAGAAACTTGGTCGGAAACATTCCGTCATCCCTCAAAAATTCGAGGGTCGCTCCAGACACGAGTATGTCTGTGGTGTATTTCTTGTTGAGACCTTCGAGGCGGCTCGCGGTGTTAACCGTGTCGCTGATGACTGTCGAATCCATGCGCCGGTTTTCGCCGATCGTGCCCAACATCAGGGGCCCCGTGTGAATGCCGATGCCGAACCGTATCGCAGCGTACCCACCGCGCGCTCGGCCCTCGTTGTAGTCCACCAAGGCACGGCGCATGGCGACGGCCGCAGCCATGGCGTCGTCGGGGCACAGGGGGAACAGCGCCATCATCCCGTCGCCCAAGTACTTGTCAACAAAACCGTTGTGGTCGCGGATAATGGGTCCGAAGCGCTTGAGGAAGGAGTTGATGAACAGAAAATTCTGTTGGGGGCTCATCGATTCCGACAGTGAAGTAAAGTCCCGGATGTCTAGAAAGAACACAGTCATCTGCATTTCCGAAAAATCGCCAAGGCCGATCTCTGTGATGCTCTTCTTGCCTAGAAACCCCAGCACTTCGCGGGGAATAAACCGCTCCAGCGACGTGTTGATCAACTGCATGTCCTGCGAATGCGACTCGGCCGAGGCGAACGCCCTGGCAAACAGCCGCGCCACCACCAGTGCCTGCAACATCAGAAAGACTAGAGTCGCCACATTGACAAGCGACGGCATGTTTCCAAAATAGTAATTCTTGACAATATCAAGAATAATGGCGCCCAAGAAGACAACCATGCCTGTGGCGAAAAGCCCGGCTCCCGATTCTTGCTGCCGTAGCGCCCGGCCCAAGGTCACCAGCGCGTAGACTCCGTAGCCGAGCAAACCGATCTGAAACGGCAAGAGTAGTCCCGTCGTCCACGAGATAGGCGCGGCCAGGTTGATCAGGGCATAAACCCCGCCAACCGCGACGGCGAACCGCAGGGCCAGCTTCCAGGAAAGCCTTGGGTAAAGACGGTCAAGAAACGCCGCGAAGGCGACAAAGGCCAGACTCATGGTGGCATAGACGCCCCGGATTACGAGGAACCAGGACGCGTCGGGGAAGGCCTTCAGGAAGATCACCTCGCTGTAGAGCGTCGAGCGAACCGCGATCAGCAGACAGAACACGCCGAACCAAAGAGGGGCCCGATTCTGGGCGCGAAAGAAGAACGAACCGCAGAAGTACATACCCAGCAAGAAGATGGCTCCAAACATGAGCGCTTCCCAAAGGGCGGAACGATCCTGCTGGGCTTGCACTTGTTCCCACGGACCAAGAGTCAATCCGTAGTAGATTCCGGCAAACTGATCGTGCCAGTTCGAGACCCGAATCTGAAGATCAAGCACCCCGTCGGCAGGCGTAGGAAGCAGGACCACCCGCGGCCTGTACGAAGGAACCGCCCCTTCGGCGCTTGAGGAGACGACCCCCTCCCTGGCCAGGAGTTTGTCTCCCGCCAAAAGCTCGTAGGCCGTTCCGATGATGGGAAGTCTGATCGCGAGCTCCGAGGAAGTCGCCACCAAAACTCTCAACCGGTAGGTCCCCGCACCGTAGGGTGAGGTTCCGAACTTCAGTCCCGACGGCACCTGCATCGGCCGTCCGTCAAACGTCCATTCTCCGTCGAGGGCCACCACACCCGCCCCCCAATTCCAGGCCCGCAAGTCCAAAACGCCGGCCACAGCCCGAGGGCTCTTACCCTCAGTTGGCGCCGCGCAACCCGAAAAGAGAAGGGAGAAAACCATGAGAATGACAAGGAAAGGGTTCATTCAGCCGAATTCTCGTTTTTTTGGGGGTTCCATGTCAATGCCTTTCGATTCGAGAATCATTTACCCTAAGGTCCTTTTTCGGTATTGTGTGCGCTGGAGGCCGGATGAATTTTCGAACAGAGCTCGATGCGTACTTCGAGCTGGCCAAACCGCGGATCACCACGCTCCTGCTTGTGGTCGCCATCGCCTCGTATTTCATTGCCGCCGGACCCCATTGGTCGTGGTGGGGGCTTTTTGTGGTCCTGGTGAGTGTGGGCTCGCTGGGAACGGGAATTTTTGCGCTGAACCACTACTTCGAACGGCGCCAGGACGCGCTGGCGGTGCGGACCCGCGACCGGCCCTTGCCGTCGGGCCGAGTCGGCCCCGTGGCGGCCCAGCTTTTCGGGTGGGGATTCACCGTCTTCGGAATTGTTTTCAGTTTCCTGGCCGCCAACGTACTCACAGGATTCATCGCTGTCTTCACCGCGGTCAGCTACCTGGCGATCTACACTCCCCTCAAGTACAAGACCTCGTGGCATACGGCGCTTGGCGCATTTCCTGGAGCTGTGCCGCCGCTGGCCGGTTGGGCCGTCGCCGTCGGCCACCTTGACCTCTACGCCTGGATACTCTTCGGCGTCTTGTTCCTGTGGCAGTTCCCACACTTCCTGTCGATTGAAATGCTTTACCGCGACGACTACGCGAAGGCCGACGTGAAGGTTCTGCCAGTGATCGACACCTCGGGGGTTTTTGTCGCGTGGCAGGTGGTGGTATCGCTCATCCTGCTGATCGCCCTGTCGGTGGCGCCGTTGTTCCTGGGCATCGGCACCTGGATGACGGCCGCGGGCACCCTCGCCCTGGGAATCGCGTTCCTGGTTTTCGGTGTCCGCGCCATCCGAACCAAAGAAAAGATGCCCGCACGACACCTGCTGAGAGCCTCGGTGAGCTACCTTTCGCTGGTGTTCTTGCTGCTTTTTTTTCATCCGTAGACCGTCCTGCGGAACGGCACGCCGGTGGCCAGGCGTAGTTCTACGCCTGGCCAGACTTCTGTGGTTGCTGCCAATGAAACCGAAGGGCGCTCCGCGCCCCGTTCATTGACATTCCCAAACAGGTGCCTTAACTTTGGAGCATATTCGACTGTTTCAGTCGGCATTCTCCGGAGGTCCCATGGATCAGCTCTTTTACGACCTGCTTGGCTTGGTTGGTTTCGCCCATCCTCTCCACCCTGTTCTCATCACCATGGTGGTCGGTCCGGTCATCGCATCGTTCCTGTTTGCCGCGCTCGCGTTCTTCTTTCAAAAACCTGCCTTTTACAAAACCAGCCGCCAGCTGACGGTTCTGGCCTTTGTCTTCTGGTTCCCCACGGTGGCCGTCGGCATCATCGACTGGATGCACTTCTACGGCGGGTCGACCAAGATGACCGAAATCAACATCAAGCTCGTGCTGGCCGGTGTGCTGTTCCTTGTGCTTCTGGGCAATATTCTTCTGTTCAAAGCCGGCGAGAAGCAGCCGCTGATTCCCTTGATTCTTATGCTGGTTGCCACGGGACTGGTGAGCGCTCTAGGGTACTTCGGCGGCAACATCGTGTTCGGAGGCGAGGCCCCCAAGAGCGCCGCCACGGCCCCGGCCGGAACCTCAGGCGTCACCCCCGACGGCTTCAAAGAAGTCACCCAGGACGGTTTCACGCTTGACTGGAAAATTCATGACAACGCGATCGACGTGAAGGTCAGCTACGCCACCAACGGCTGGGTCGGGGTGGGCTTTGGAAAGACCGGGACCATGGAAGGCTCGCACATCATCCTCGGCTTCGTGCTCGACGGCAAGGCAACTGTCGCCGACCATTTTGGCTACGGCCACGACAAGCACGGTCCCCAGGACAAAGTCGGTGGAAAGGACTCGCTGACGGCGCGCGGCGGCACCTTCGCCGGCGGCAAGACGACGATCACGTTCACGATGCCGTTGAATACCGGCAACCCGAAGGACCCTGTCCTGGTGGGAGGAGAGTCCTACAAGGTGATTCTGGCCAACGGAGGCCAGGACGCGCAGGACCTTGAAACCTATCACGGAAGGGACGGCCGGATCATTCTCGACGTCAAACTGTAGTCTGGGTTGTTGAGAAACCTGGGAGAGGTCTTCGTCGCGGCGCTGAAGCTGGGGCTGACCTCCTTCGGCGGCCCCGTGGCGCACTTGGCGTACTTCCGCAAGGAATACGTCGAGAAACGCCGGTGGCTGGACGACGACGAGTACGCGCGATTGGTGGCCCTCGGTCAGTTCCTTCCGGGACCGGCAAGCAGCCAAACCGGCATGGCCATTGGCCACCGGCGTGCCGGTTTCTGGGGCGCGGTCGCCGCCTGGGCAGGATTCACCCTGCCTTCGGCTCTCCTTATGGTGGCCTTCGCCCTGCTCTTGAAGAAAGCGCCCTTTGATTTCACCGTTCTGGTTCGGGGGATGGAACTCGTGGCGGTCGCCGTGGTGGCCCAAGCTCTGTTGGGCATGGGAAGAACCCTGCTGAAGGGCAAGGCTTCGATTCTTGTGGTGCTCGCCACGGTGACGGTGTTGGCTCTGTTGCCTTCACCGGCCACTCCCCTCGTGATTCTGGCGCTTTCGGCCCTGGCCGGAGTTTTTTGGTTCAAACAGTCCACGCCGAATTCCCCTTCCAACTCTGGGCCTTCTCAGAAGGGCGGAGTCACTATTGCAGTCGTCTGCCTCTGCCTTTTTGCCGCCGGTCTGGCGGCAATTCTTGGATTCGCAGTGAGGGGAGGGACCTTGGTTTCTTTGGCAGAGAGCTTCTACAAGGTCGGGTCGCTGGTCTTTGGCGGCGGCCATGTGGTTCTGCCTCTGTTGAAACAAGAGGTGGTCACGCCCGGCTGGTTGAGTGCCGACACCTTCCTGGCCGGGTACGGGTTCGCGCAGATGGTGCCCGGACCGCTTTTCAGCTTTTCAGCTTTTCTGGGGTTTGAGATTGCTGGCTGGACGGGTGCGATCGTCGCCTTGACCGCGATCTTTTTGCCTTCGCTGCTGCTCGTGGTCGGGGTTCTACCCTTTTGGAACCGCCTTCGTTCGCTGGCCAGGGTCAACGGAGCTCTGACGGCCGTCAACGCGGCGGTGATTGGTTTGCTCCTCTGGGCGCTTTACGATCCCCTGGGGAAGGTCGCGCTTCAGCGGCCTGCCGATTTCGCTCTGGCTGCGGTTCTTTTCGGCCTTCTCGAGGTCTGGAAGCTCCCTTCATGGGTTGCCGTGCTCGCTGGCTTGTTTGGCGCCGCCGCCCTGCACTTCGGCGGTTTTTGAGCTCAATAGCGACCACAGTTCTCGTCCTTCGACACGGTGAAGCCCAGACCGGCGGACGTCGTCGTCGGCCGAAACGGCATGACCAAGGCGGTCGGTCAGCCATTCGGCCACCCGGCGCCGGCAAAAACGCCCCTGACACCACCCCATTCCCGCACGAGTCCGGCGCTTGAGGCCGTCGACGGTCGTGCAGGGAACCCCCCGTTCCAGGGCCTCGGCAAGATCGCGTTCGCGCACCTGTTCGCAGCGGCAGACCACGCGCTCCGGGTCGCCGAAGGGAAGGCGCGTCAGGACATCGGCAACCGCGAACGGAAGCGGTTCGGCGCGCCGGCTTAGGTGGACCGACAACGGGCGCCGAGCGGGGTCGAAGTGCGCCTTTGGGGACTGGGAAAGCCCTTCGGCCGCCATTCCTGCAACCAAAAGCTTTGCCAACGCGGGTGACGCGGTTAGACCCGGACTCTGAATTCCAACGGCCCGATGCCAGCCAGGAAGGCGGCGTGCATCGGCTGCACCCACCAGAAAGTCCCCTCCCCCAGCCCCGGCTCGGACACCGGTAAAACTCCGGATGGCCTTTTTCAAGTCGATCCCCTCGACAACCTTCTCTGCCTGCGCGACCAGGGCAGACAGACGGTCCTGGTGGGTGTGCCGCCACTCAGGACCGGTTGTAGGATCTTCGTTGCGGGCGTCTGGTCCGATAAGCAGGTTGTTCTGGTAAGTGGGGCCGATGAGGACGCCCTTTCCCAGCGGCCCTGGCAGCTGAAAGATCACCGAATGCACAAGCGCCCCGGTGCCGGGAGCGAAAACCAGATACTCACCGGTTCGGGGGGACAGCGTCGAGTCGGTCAGTCCGGCTAAGGCGTCAAGGGCACCTCCGCCCAGGCCTGCGGCGTTCACAACGAACCGGGTTTCGTAGGTCTTACCGGCACTCGAAAGCCGCCAGCACGGTCCGGCAAGGGGACCCTCGACCGCGACGATCTTCTCGCCAAGCCTCAGTTCGACGCCGTTTGCCAGCGCGTTCTCCAGGGCGGCGTAGGTGAGATCCCAGGGGCTGCAGACGCCGGCTCCTGCACACCACAGCGCTCCCGTGAGGTTGGACCTGAGGTGAGGCTCCCTTTCCAGAACCTGTTCGGCCGACCAAAGTTCTAAGTCGTCGAGGCCGTTGGCCAAACCTTGCCGGTGCAGGGCCCGCAGCCGCGCCGGGTCGGACTCGAACGAGACCACAAGACTCCCGGTCACTCGAAAGCCGAAATTCAGCTCCCGCTCCAATTGGGCAAAGGCGCGCCGCCCCGCGATGCACAGCCGGCCCTTGAGCGTCTGGGGACCTTCGGCGAAGCCTCCATGAACGATGGCCGAATTGGCCTTGGTCGCCCCCATCGCCGCGTCGGCTTCGCCTTCGAGAACCAGGACTTTGAGGTCGTAGCGGGCCAGCTCCCGGGCCGTCAAGGCCCCGACCACTCCGGCGCCGACCACAATGACGTCGTAGATCATGCCCTTGCCACGCTCCTGGTGGCGATCAGCGAGATTCCCGTACCCGCGAGGTTTTCGGCGACAACACGGCCCAGGGCCACGGGAGCCTCGACGCGCAGCTCTTTGGCCACCGCGAGGGCTTCGGCCAGCAAACGTCTGGGGATGGGCGCCGAGGTTCTCACGCTCACCAGATCGCCAGCTCCCCTCAGCACCCTGACGCTTGTGGTCAGCGTCCTCACCGGATCCTCGACTTCCTTTTTGGCCCACAGGGGACCCAAATCGCAACCGTTGCCCGTCACCGACGACACAGACTCGCCCGAAATGTCAACGGTCAACCGGCACCCCTTCGGGCATTGAATGCAGGTCATGGTCCGCGTTCTGGTCTCAAGCATGGGGAAGGACCTCCACAGTGACGGGCCGGGAGGGGTCGAGTTTGCCCGCGGGGATCTTGATCTTCTCCATTTCGCCGGGCGTCAGTGACCCGAATTTGGTCTGGCGCAGAACGTCGTCGTCTTGGCGGACCACCCAGCAGGCGCCGGCAAACGGACGAACGGGGCGGACAAAAAGCGTCAAATCGTGTTCGGGGCACCAAAAGGAGGGGTTCATCACCCCCACATCGCGCCCGCGAACGAGGGGCAGGCGCTCTGGGCGAGGCTCACCGAGCGCGAACCGGGCCGCCGCCTTTCCGGCCACGCCTCCCTCGTCGGTGACGTAGTCGACAAGATCATAGATCACTGTGCAGTTTCCGGCGGCGAAGACCCAGGGGCGGTCTGTGCCCATGACGGCGTCGACGACCACCCCCCGGCTGCGCGGGTCGATGGCCACCAGGTCCATGATCGGCGTGGTGGAAGGAACAAGGCCGACCGACAAAACCAGGGTGTCGACGGCAAACGAGCGTTCGGTGCCGGACACGGGGTTGTGGTTTTCATCGACCTGCACCGTGACGACTTCTTCGAGCCTTCCCCGGCCCCTGACCTCGGCCACTGTGGTCGAAAGCAAAAGAGGGATACCGTAGTCGTCGAGGCACTGGGCCACATTGCGCTCAAGGCCTCCGGGGAACGCAAGCCGCTCAAGAACGGCGCAGACTTCGATGCCCTCAAGAGTCAGCCTTCTAGCCATGATCAGCCCGATGTCGCCACTGCCCAAAATGAGCGCCTTGGTTCCCGGAAGCCGGTTGTCGAGGTTCACAAGCCGCTGCGCAACCCCCGCCGTAAATATTCCACTGACCCTGTCGCCGGGAATGAGCAAGCTGCCGAAGGGCCGCTCGCGGGCCCCGGCGGCGTACACCAACGCCTTGCAGGTCACCGTCTCCAAGCCGGTTTCCGAGACCAGAACCAGCCGCTTTTGGTCGGCGTCGATATCGCGCACAAAGCGCCCCGTCAGAACCGTCAGCTGGGGGTCGGCCTCGGCGGCCAACCTTGCGGCGTACTCAGGCCCTGTCAGCGCCTGTTTGTAGCGCACCAGCCCGAACCCGTCGTGGATGCATTGGTTCAGAATGCCGCCGCTGCGGTCCAGCCGTTCGACCACGGCAACCGAAGCCCCTTGCGCCCGAGCCGCCAGCGCCGCGCCAAGCCCCGCCCCTCCGGCTCCCAAAACCACCACGTCGAAGTTGAGTTCTTTCATACGCCGATTCCATGCGAATGTGACCGGATAACCGGATGGGCCGGATTAACCGGAGAAGAGGAGAAAGGAAGACAGGAGGAAAGAGACAGGAGGACAGGATTTTCAGGATGGGGGAGGAATCGGCTCGTTCCGAACGAAATTTCACCGGTTCGGAAGGGGAATTTCCTCGCGCTCGATCCGGTCAATCCCGACTTGGTCCGGTTATCCGGTCTCTCTTTCTCTGACTTCACGGCCTGACCTTTCCTTTCACAACCCAACTTCCGTCGAGGCCGTAGTCGAGCTCATCTTCCCCGACGCCAAGTTCCCGGGCGACTAGGTGCAGAATGCGATGGCTGCAGAAACCTCCCTGGCACTCGCCGAAGAGCGCGCGCGTGCGGAATTTCACCCCGTCGAGGCTCTTGGCACCGCGGCGGACGGCTTCTACAACCTCCTTCTCGGTGACTTTGTTGCAGACACAGACCACACGCCCCGCTGCCGGATCCTCGGCGATGGCGCGCTCAAGAGCCTCCAGACTGAGGCTTTTCAGGTAAGAGGGAATGCGCCTTCGGGTCGGTTGAAACCCGGCGCGGGGCCGCAAAGTCTCGCCCGTGCTCTGTTCCACAAGCTCAACCAGGTAGGACGCCAAGGCGGGGGCCGCTGTCAGGCCGGGGGAGCGCAGGGCCCCGGCGTGGACCAGTCCCCGCCAGCGAGGACTGGCCGTGATCCAAAAATCCTTGCCCGG
>CAYYUZ010000126.1:0-10993 GCA_964475005.1 uncultured Spirochaetales bacterium | reverse complement strand
AAGTTTCTCGCCCACGTCGGCGGGAATGGTCATGTCGCCCGCGTCTTTGACGTCTTTTCCGTAGATTCCGAAGCTTGGCAGTCCCTTCTGGGCGTGCGCGGCCAGCACGGCGGCCAGATACACGGCGCCTGGTCGCTCGGTGCCGTTGAAACCCCAAACCGCCTTGGGCATCAGAGGGTCCATGTCCATGGTTTCGCTTCCGTAGCACCAACATGTCGTGACGGTCAGCGACACACCGACGTCTTCCCGGCGAAACTTCTCGCGGGCCTGAGCGGCCTCGACCACGCCGCCGATGCAAGTGTCGGCGATGACGCACTCAACAGGTTCGCCGCCGGGGTGCCTCAGGTTCGCAGTCAAATACTTCGCCGCGGCCTTGGCCTGGTCCATGACCACGTCCTCAAGCGATTCGCGGACACCGTTGCGGCGTCCGTCGATTGTGGGACGGATGCCGATCTTCGGGAGCGCAGGCGCCCAGTACCCTAGTTTCTGACTCATTTGTTTCCTCCTGGATGATCCTTTGCAAAATCTAAGTTATACGATTGCACTGAGGTGATGACTTCTGTTTTGAGCCTGGCCAGCCGCGGAGCGCCTTCAGAGTCGCCCGAAATCCTTGACATCAGGAACTCGGCCGCTTGGGCTCCGATTGCGCTGATGGGCTGTCGGACCACCATCCGGCAGTAGGCCAAGGTGAACGAGAGTTCCATCTCGTCGAAGCTGATGATGGAAGGCGTCCAAGGCTTGCCGTGCTCCATCAGGAACCGGGTGGCTCCCACATGCATGAAGTAGTTGGAAACGAAGACGCAGGTGGGCCGTTTCTCGGCCGCATGCAGCTCTTTCATGAGCTTGTAGCCGCTTTCGGCGTGAAAGTCACCGAACCGGACCAGAGCTGACTCAAGGGGAATCCGGTAGTCGTCAAGGGCTCGGCAGTAGCCGTCGTAGCGCTCTCGCGCCGAGGTGAGCCTCGGATCGCCTCCAATGAACCCTATTCTTCTATTTCCTTCCTTTATCATGATTTCCATGGCTTGATAGGTGCCATTGACGTTGTCGACAAGGACGGCGTCCGTCGAAAACCCTTCGACAAGGCGGTCAACCAAAACGAGGGGAACCCCCCTTTCGGCCGCGGCTTCAAAGTGGCCGCCAGCCGACCCTGCCGGAATGACGATGACTCCGTCGACACCGCGGTCGAGAAGAAGGCGTAGCCGCGAGGCTTCTTCGCCCGAGCTCTCGCTGGAGTTGCAGATGATGAGGCTGAAGCCTTCCTTGCGCAGACGGTTCTCGACGCTTTGTGCAATGCCCATGAAGAAGTCGTTGGTGAACTCGGGGGCGATGAAACCGACGGTGAACGAGCGGCTGGTTTTCAGTCCTCGCGCAAAGTGGTTGGGGGTGTAGCCAAGCTCCTCGATGGCCTTCTTGACCCGCTTTGTGGTCTCGGGACTGATGCGCGAGTCGTTGTTCACGACGCGGGACACCGTCGCTGTCGACACTCCGGATTTTCGCGCTACGTCCTTTGCTGTCAAATTCATTATCTCCGGTGTACTCGATTGCACAACTTTACACCCGGGTTTTTCAGGTGTCAAGAAAGGATTTTCGAGATCATCTTGTCGATTGGTCCAGTGCGAACACTCCCCCGGCCAACGAAAGAGCGGCGATTTCCGGCGGCAGCGTCTTCAGGGCGGCCAGGCTGCGGATGCCACGGGCGCACACAAGGAGGTAGCTTGTTCCGGGACTCCAGTCGGGGCGGGAAACGTTCCATTGCATCCAGGGAGAATGGACGACCTGGCTCCCCTGGGAACGGAAAAAGTCCCACTCCTCGGGCTGAATTTCCGAGGACTCCCTTACATCGACGACGACTTGACGTTCGCTCGACGTTATTTCGTCCCAGAAGGCTTCCAACCGGGGCTTGGAGCTTTCCCGCAATGCATCGAGCCAGGCCCAAACCCCAGGCCCTTGAGAACAGGCACAAGTCGGGTCGGGTTTCCATTTGAGCTTGCGGGGAATCCAGTCGGCGGCATCGACGATCCAGGCCGAACAGGCCTCGGGACCTTCAAGGTCCAGCAGGAGACGGAGGGCGGTCAACGCCTGAAAGTTCCCAGCCACACCGGCGAGGGCGGCGGCCACTCCCACCTCGGCGCAGACCCCGACACAGCCGTCTTCGGGCGCCACAGGGTAGAGGCAGCGCCAGCAGCCAGGGCCGGATTTGTGAAAAGGAAAGGCCATCACCTGCGCTTCCCACTGGTAGAGCGACGCCATGACGAGCGGCTTGCCCGCTGAGCGGCAGACGTCGTGGAGAAGGAACTTGGCGGCGAAGTTGTCGGTGCCATCGATGACAAGGTCGGCGCCTTCGACCAAGGCTCGAACGTTGGAGACGTCGACACGGACCTGTCTACCGTCAAGGCCTATCCATGGATTAGCCGCAGCCAAAGCCCTTGCAGCGGCTTCGACTTTGGGTCGGCCCACATCGCCCAGAGTGAACAGGGTTTGCCGGGGTAGGTTTGACACCTCGACCTGATCGGGGTCACAAAATACCAAGTGTCCGACCCCGGAACGCGCCAGGGCCGCCAGGACCGGACACCCAAGCCCTCCGACTCCGACAACAAGGACCGTCGAGCGGCCGAGTTTCTCCTGCCCCGCTTGACCCCAGCCGGGAACCCTCAGCTGGCGGTCGTAGTAGCTTCGTGGTGACACATCACCCATTCCCGGTCTCCCTCAACATAGTGTTCACACTTCCAAATCGGCACCCGGCTCTTGATCTCGTCGATGATCCACCGGCAAGCCTCGAAGCCCTCTCCCCGGTGGCCCGAAGCCACATCGATGACCACGGCCGCCTCACCGACGGCAAGGTTGCCAAGCCGGTGGACGGCTCTGGCCGCGTCGAGACCAAATCGGGCTATGGCCTCGGCAATAATGCGGTTTCCCTCTTTGACCGCCAGTTCGGGATAGGCCGAGTACTCGAGGCCGGTAACTGCCCGGCCGTCGTTGTGGTCCCTTACCCGGCCCCAGAACGCCACAACCGCCCCGCTGGCCGACGGAGCCTCAAAAGGAGTCAGAGACTCAAGAGGTTTTTCACAAAGTTGAAAAAGTGCAATCACTCTCATTGTCCCCCGCCAAAAGTGGTCTCCAAGCGTAGCGAGGAAGCCTTTCGGCGAAGACGGGGTCGATCCGAAAACCGGAGTGTATCGATAGATACATGAGGATTTGACGGAGGCACCGGCGAAGCCGAAAGGCTCCGCAGTAGCTGGGGGACCACTTTTTCATCCTCCAGCTACAGGCGGCATGAAGACCAATAAAGCGCCGGGCACCAACGGGGCGTCCCACGGACAGAACTCGTCGGCCTGGGCGGCCTTGATGAGATTGGCTTCGAGGGTGAATCCGTGACGCGCCGAAACTTCTGACCAGAGGTCCTCGACAGTCTTGGCGCCGGTCTCAATCGTTTCCTGGGCCAATCCCGCCTCTTCCTTGAGACGTGCGTAGTAGCGAATCGTGACGCTCATGGTTCTCCTCCCCAACCGTGGTACCGCGGCTTAGTCAGCGACCCGGAATCACCGGTCACCTCGATGAAGCCTGTTGAAGCGCTCAGCGCTAGAAAATCCCCTGAACCCTTCCACTCCAGTGCCCCCGACTCCGACCAAGGAAGAAAGACAGTGAGGCCCGGTGGAGGCGTTGCCAGTCCAGAAGCCGAGACGTGGCGTTCGGTCAGCGGACGCCCTTCGGCTTTCAGGAGCCAAGGCAAAACGTAGCGGCGGAAGGAAAAAAGGCTCGAAACCGGGTTGCCTGGAAGTCCAAAGACAAGAGTTCCCGGTTGACCTTCGGTTCCCGGAAAGCGTCCGCACCAGAGCGGTTTCCCGGGCCGTTGCGCGATCTTGTGGAACAGCGTCTTGACGCCCATCTCGGACAAAACTCCGGGCACGAGGTCCAGAACGCCTGCCGAGACACCGCCGGTGAGAACCAGCACATCGAGTCCCGGAAGCAGACGCTCGAGACCGTGTCTAAGCCGTTCTCGCTGGTCGGGCAGGACGGCCTGTTCGCGGGTGTTCAGGCCCCAGGCCGAGGCTTCCCCGGCGATCGCTGCGGCGTTGCTCCGGCGGATCTGCCAAGCCTGCGGCTCGTCGCGGATTTCGACAAGCTCGTCTCCGGTGGCGGCCAGAGCCCAGACGGCTCTTCGGGTCACGGTTACCGGATCGACGCCGATCGAAGCGAGGCTGTGAAGGTGGGGGGATTTCAAACGGATTCCCGGTGACAGAAGAACCGCTCCCTGAAGGTAGTCGCTGCCGCGCCGGTGAACATGGGCCCACGCGACGGGCTCTTGACGGTCGGGGGCCAGGGTGATGGTGCTGCCTTCGCGCAGGGTATGTTCGTAGGGAATCACCGCGTCGCAGCCCGTGGGGAGTATCGCCCCCGTCGCGACTTCGATGGCGGTGGCCAGACCCGTGCGGTCCATGGGCGGTTTTCCAGCCGCCTGAAGACCGCGTACCGACCACACGGCGGCTCGGTCGTGGCTGAGAATGGCAAAGCCGTCCATAGCGACCCGGTCGTAGGGCGGGCCGTCGCGATCGGCGGTCACAGTCTGGGCAAGCACCCGTCCGACCGCCTTTTCCAAAGCAACCGTTTCCGTTCCTTCAACGAGCGGCAATCCGGCAAGAATGTTGTCGGCCTCAGCGACCGTGATCATGGACCGCCTCCTGAGAAAGCCAAGCCGCCTCGTCTGGCGTGTTGATGTTGACCAGCCTGTCCCCTTCCAAGGGAGCGAGAATTTTGACCGGGGAATTGATCAGCATCTTGCGGGGACAATCGTAACCCGCCGCCAGAAACTGATAGAGCCGGGCTCTGGCCTTGGGCTCGTAGAGCGCGCACAGAGGTTCAGGGAATTCCTGGTGTCCTCGAAACGCCGTTGCGAATTTGAAGGGATCGCGGCCGGCGACCAAGGCCGCCAACGCCGCACGGTCCAACCGCGGAAGGTCGCAAGCGGCGACGAGCCAGGTGGCATCGGGCCGCACTTCAAACGCCGACAGAATGCCCGACAGCGGTCCTTTCCCCAGAAGCGTATCGTGAATCTGGGGCAACCCGTGGCGGCCGGGTTCCTGAGCCTGGTCGGAGCGGCAGGAAACAAAGACCTGTTCGCAGAATTCCCCGAGAAGTCCAAAGACACGGCTGGACTCCTCCTGGCCGTGATAGGTCAGAGAGGCCTTGTCCTTACCCATCCTCGTACTTTTCCCTCCGGTCAAAACCAAGCCCAGAATGGGCCGCTGAACCGTCAGAGTGTCCCAGAAGGAACGGATGAAAGCCGCGACGGCGGGTGCATTGTCGCGGCAAAAATAGGGAACCGGCCAGGGTAGCCTGGGGCGGTCGGTCCACGGCCCGACAGCGGCCAGGGGCGGCTGGCTGCGGAAGGCCGGATCCTGAACAATCGTGAGGTCCTGGTCAAGCACCACGATACGCGGGAGGGGGCTTGTCTTGTGACCCTCGACCAGCGCGGCGTCCTCTTCAAGAAAATCGAGAGACCCCAACAGGTCGAGCGGCTTCTGGCGGATCAACGCCCGATGGGCGGGATCGCTGATGAACACGCTGGCGGCGCCGGCGGAAGCGAGGGTGTGGGTGTCTTTGCCGGGTTTGTCGAGGTCGAACCGATGGGCATCGCGCTTGATGTAGGCGAGGCTCAGGCCCAAGAGGGGAATCAGCTTCGCGGCGAGAGTTGTTTTTCCGGAGTTCTGGTAGCCCACCAGCGCGATCTCATAAGGATGAAAGGTCCACTTCGGCCGAGAGGCGTCATGTTCCATGGTGGGTATTCCCGAACTCAGACTTGCCGCCGGTCTTTGTGACCAGTTCCACGCTGCGCAGGACAATCGCATGGCTCAGGGCCTTGGTCATGTCGTAGATCGTCAGAGCCGCCACCGCGGCGCCGGTCAAGGCCTCCATCTCGACCCCGGTCTTGTGGGTGGTTTTTACTGTGCAGACGACCTCGACTTCGTGGTTGCCGACCAACCGGCAGACGACGTCAATTCCTTCGAGGGGGAGGGGATGGCAGAGGGGAATCAGCTCCCAGGTTCGTTTGGCGGCCTGAATACCGGCCACGACGGCGGTGGCGAAAATCGGCCCCTTGGGGCCAACCAGCTCGGTGCCTTGTGCCGATGATGCCTTTAGTTGGACCATGACTTCCGAGGGAAAGTCCACGACAGCGCGGGCGCTAGCGGATCTTCTGGTCACGCCTTTCTCCCCGACGTCGACCATGGTCGGGAGTCCTTTTTCATCGATGTGGCTCAGCACCTCACCCTCCCACAGCGAACATTTCGACTTTCTTGACCCGTCCGTCGGTCCGTAGCTCCGAGTAGCGGTCGGAACGGCCCGTCCAGATCGCCTTCAGCTTGGTGGAAATCTCTTCGACGCCGGCCCCGGAACGCAACAACGTCTTCAGATCGTGCCCTGCGGCCGAGAACAAGCAGGTGTAGAGTCGTCCGTCGGCGCCCAGCCTGGCCCGGCTACAATCCCCGCAGAACGGGCGGGTCACCGAACTGATCAACCCCACTGTGCCCCGTCCCTCGCTCCACGCCCAGTTGTCGCTGGTCTCCCCAGGGTGCTTTTTGGAAAGTGGTTCCAAGGTGCCGAGTTTTCTCAAACGCTCCAGGACGACATCACCCGGCACGACCCGCTCGCGGCTCCAGCGGTTGAGCGTGCCGACGTCCATGAATTCGATGAAGCGCAGGGCGAAACCTGGACGCTGAAAGTAGGTTGCCAGCGCCTCGACTTGGTCGTCGTTTTCGCCCGCCAGCAGCACGGTGTTGAGTTTGACCGCACCGAAAGTCATATGGGCCGCCTCGATCGCTTCGAGGACCGTTTCCACCTTGTGGCCGTTGCCTGTCATCTTGCCAAACGTTTCGGCGTCGAGGGCGTCGATCGAGACCGTCACAGAATCCAGACCAGCCGCCGCCAGCCTCGGCAGCAAGGGAGTCAGGTGCAGGCCGTTGGTGATCAGCCCGACTTCCAGGGTCGGAAACCTGTGTTTCAAGGAGAGGATCAACTCGGGAAGGAGCGACCGAAGAAGCGGTTCCCCGCCTGTAAGTTTGACCTTTTTCAAACCGAGAGGAAGACAGGCCTCGACCACCCGTGTGATTTCGGGAAAGCTGAGCAGTTGTGCGGCGGTCAAAAAGGGAAAGTCTGTGGGGAAGGCTTCGGCAGGCATGCAATAGGTACAACGGAAGTTGCAGCTGTCGGTCACCGAGATTCTCAGATCGCGAAGGGGGCGTCCCCTTTGGTCAAGCACCATGACTTATCCTAGCGCATTTGTCGGAAATAGACCATAATGGGGTATGCCGTCTGCGACCATTCACGAGACTCTGAACCCTGAAGTGTGCCACTGCAGTCCCGATATTCGTCGCCATGTTATTGAAGCCCTTCCGTTCATGCGGCACGCCTCCCCCGAAAGCCTTGCCTTTCTTTCCAAGAACCTGCGCTCCGAAGGGATGCCCGAAGGACGTGAAGTCTCGCCTTTGCGTTTTCCCGATGGGCTGTTCGGCGTTGTCGCCAGGGGAGCTGTCAAGGTCTACCGCTTTGTCGGTGACGATCAGGTCGTGATTTTTGACATTCTGGCGGCTGGCGACTGGTTTCTTTACGGAGATCCTGACGGCCAAGGGATCAAACTCTACCAGTATCCTGACCAGCTTTCCACCCTCACGACAAGTTGTGTCTTGACGATGGAGCGCGGGCGCTTCGACCCGCTGTTGAAGTCCGATACCAACCTGATGGCGGCATTTTTCGGAGCTTTGACCGGCAAGCTGACCCAGGCCAACGAGCGCTTTGTGAGGTTTATGGCCTTTCCTGCCGACCACCGTCTGGCGTTCTTGCTGGGTTACCTTCATGGTAAAGGACCCAAGAAGGCGGGCTACCCAGGACTCATTCCCTTCAACTTGACCCGAAAAGACCTCGCCGCCATGGCCGGCCTGACGCTGGAAACAGTGAGCCGCATCATGACCAGCTTTGAAACCGAAGGGCTTGTGAAGTCGGGCCGAGGCTGGGTGGAGATCGTGGACTTTGGGGGATTGCACAAGAGAAGCCATCTGGACGAGGTATAGTCCCAAAATTTTACCCCTTCCTTGATATAGATCAAAGAAGTACGGTTTTCGCCTTGGTAAGCTGTCCTTGAGATTGAAATCAAGACGTTTCCAAGGAGAGTGTACATGCCCAATGCCTACCGTATCAAAGGATCGCCGGCTCAAGGCCTGTTCGGGGCGACCGTTGCGTTCTTTATCGGCCTCGCCGCGGTCGCGCTTTTCGGACCCACGGCTAAGAGTCTGGCCAAGGCCCTTAACCTTGACGCCGTGAGCCTCGGGTTCTTGATCGGCATTCCCTCGCTCATGGGCGCCTTGCTTCGGATTCCCTTTGGCGCCCTTGTCGAAACTACAGGCGGCAAGATTCCCAACCTGATCCTATTGACCTTTGCCTTCATCGGCATCACAGGGCTGGCGCTGACCATCGGCGCCCCCAGTTTTTGGACGCTTGCATTCTTTGGCGCTGTGGCCGGTTTTGGTGTCGCGACCTTCTCGGTATCGATGGCGCAGGTCAGCTACTGGTACCCCAAAAAGAAGCAGGGGACAGCCAACGGCATCTACGGCGGCGTGGCCAACCTCTCCCCCGGCATCGCCAGTCTGTGGATTCCCCTGGCTTTGGGACTTTACGGCGCGCAGAACACCTACTGGCTGTGGCTGTTGTATTTGGGTGCCGGCATTCTCCTCTACCTGGTGTTCGGCAAGAACGCCCCCTACTTCCAGCTGAGAAAACAGGGCGCCAGTGAAGACGAGGCCCGAAAACTGGCCGCCGAAGCCGGTCAGGAACTGTTTCCCCAGGGCACCGCGGTTCAGTCGCTCAAGACCACGGCAATATATTGGCAAACCTGGGTGCTAGTGGGAATCTACTTCACGACCTTCGGCGGTTTCCTTGCCCTTACGGCCTGGTTCCCCAACTACTGGCAGACAAACTTCAACCTCAAACTCTTTCCCGACGCCGTGGGCTTCACGGCGCTCTTCAGCCTGGGCGCCAGCCTCATGCGCGTCGCCGGCGGATTCATCAGCGACAAATTTGGCGGAGAAAAGACAGCGTTTGCCGCGATCGGCATTCTGGTGGTTGGAGGCCTGCTCATGATCTTTTCGACAGGCACCTTTGTGGTGGCGGTTACGGGCCTTGTGCTGCTTGCGGTCGGCATGGGTGTGAACAACGCCGCGACCTTCAAGATTCTGCCCCAGGTCATCCCCAGTGCCATGGGCGGCGCCTCGGGTTGGATTGGCGGTCTGGGCGCGCTTGGCGGGTTTCTGTTCCCCATCTTCCAGGGCCTGTTCATCCATGACCCCAAGGTCGCCGACCCCGGCTACAACCTGAGCTTTGTCGTGTACCTGGTCGCCGGACTTGTGAGCCTTGTGCTGCTGGTTGTGCTGACGAGGAAGAAGAAGTAGAGAGTTCCCATACGAAGACACGAAGGAAGATTTTGGGGGAAGAAAAATATTCTTCTCCAATCTTTCTTCGTGTGAAAAGGAGTGAAGCATGGCCCAAACGACAATCCGTACCACCTGCGGTTACTGCAGCGTCGGCTGCAACCTCGACGTCTTGGTCGAGGATGGTGTTCCTCTCAAGGTCCTTCCGGCCAAGGATTACCCGGTCAACCTAGGCAAGACCTGCACCAAGGGCTTCAACCTCATCAAGGCTCTTGAGTCGACCGACCGCGCGTTGGTCCCCACGCTTCGGGACAGGAAAACCGGTGCCAGGCGGGAACTTTCCTGGGACGAAGCCGGGTCGGTCTTTGCCCGGCGCTTCAAAGAAATCCAGAAGACACATGGCCCTGAAAGCGTGGCCTTCCTTTCCACCGGACAGCTGCCTTTTGAAGAACTGGCCCTTCTGGGCGCGGTGGCCAAGTTTGGCATGGGCATCCGCCATGGCGACGGCAACACCCGCCAGTGCATGGCCAGCGCGGTGGTGACCTACAAGCAGTCCTTCGGGTTCGATGCGCCTGGTTTCAGCTACACGGACCTCGAACAGTCCGACTGTCTGATCTTTCTGGGCGCCAACCCGGCGATTGCCCAGCCCATTCTGTGGCAGAGGCTGAAAAACAACACCTTGTCGCCGGCCGTGGTGGTCGTCGACCCCAGGCTGACCGAGACCGCGCGGGAAGCGACTCTCCACCTCCCCATTGAACCCAAGAGCGATCTGACCTTCCTTTACACCCTGGCTCACATTTTGATTCGGGAAGGCTGGATCGATCCGGCCTACATTGCCGACCACACCAACGGCTTTCAAGAGTTCAAGGAGCATGTGGCCGAGTTCACTCCCGCCGCCGCCGAGCGGATCACCGGACTGAGCACCGCCCAGATCCTGAGAGTGGCCGAACTGATCCACACGAAGAAAGCCGTGAGTTTTTGGTGGACCATGGGGGTCAACCAAAGCCATCAGGGAGTCCGGACCGCCCAAGCCATCGTGAACCTCTGCCTCATGACCGGCCATATCGGCCGTCCGGGAACCGGACCGAACTCGATCACCGGTCAGTGCAACGCCATGGGGAGCCGGCTGTTCTCGAACACAAGCAACCTGCTCGGCGGCTATGATTTCACCAAGCCCGAGCATCGGGCCAAGGTTGCCAAAGTCTTAGGGCTGCCAGAGGAGTTGGTTCCTTCCGATGCCGGAAAGAACTACGACCAGATTCTTGAGGCGATCGAGGCCGGCACGATCAAGGGTTTGTGGGTCATCTGCACCAACCCCGCACACAGCTGGATCGACCAGCACCACTTCCGCAAACAGATGGAATCCCTTGATTTCCTTGTGGTGCAGGACCTCTACACCACGACAGAGACCGTGGAGCTGGCCGACCTCGTGCTTCCTGCCGCCGGATCTGCCGAAAAGACGGGAACGTTCATCAACTCCGAAAGACGGCTTGGCATCGTTCAGAAGGTGAAACAGGCCCCAGGCCAAGCCAAGACCGACTTTGAAATCTTCAAGCTTTTGGGCAAGGCGTGGGGGA
>CAYYUZ010000125.1:0-11140 GCA_964475005.1 uncultured Spirochaetales bacterium | reverse complement strand
TCGATGCTGGCCCAGCGGGTGCAGGAGATCCTCTCCGACTACAAGTCGCCGCATCCCGAATGGGTCGGGAACATTAAGACCCTGGGCGGCCAAGGCCAAAGGCAGCTTCTTGAGGCCCTCATCGGTGGCTACAACAAAACCGCCCAACTGCTAAGAATCCTCAAGCACTTCATCGTCGTGAAATAGGAATATCACGCAGAGACGCTGAGGGAAGAGGAGGCGCAGAGGAAAAATCGTCTTAGGAGGATCGCCTTACTGGCGGAAACCGCAGAGCCGACTTCTCCCTGGCCTTCACGGCCTCCAGGAGGCGGTTGCGCGGCGCGGCGTTGGTGACCAACTGGCTCAAAAGCTGCTGGCACACCGCCGCCACGCCGTCCACTCCGGCGTCGAACGCCTCGATGTTGGCCGCCGACGGGCGGTTGAACCCACTGATCTTCCGGACAAACTGCAACGCGGCCGCTCGAATCTCCTCCTCGTTGGCTGGAGGATCAAAGTTGAAGAGAGGCCGGATGTTGCGGCACATCAGCGCCAGACCGCCAGCACCCCGCCGTAGACCGCGTAGGTGATCAGGTAGAGCACATTGTTGATGACCAGAACCACGGGCTTGCGGCCCTCAAACTGGGTGTTGAGGCTGTGCGTCAAAGCGAACGTGGCCCAAACAACAATTCCCGCCACTAGGCCTGTAAGGAAGTCGCCGGCTTTCAGGCTGTGAACCACGACCTGGAGGCCGTAGGCAAAAACGAAGGTCGCCACAACCGCTCCCAACATCAGGCGCGGCATGTCCTTCTTGTCCTGCTCGGTCATTTCCTTCTTGTTGGGGTCCATCCCAACTCCCTTCTGCCAGGCTTTGAACCACGGAACTGCCGGAGAATAGTAGATCCAGCTCAGGAAGAAGTTTGTGACCGCGACGACAACCAAGGGCAACCACGAAACGCTGAAATCAAGCATAGCGAAATCTCCTTTTCTCCATCGTGAGGGAGGGAAAATGAAAAGTCAACTTAAAAAGTCAGCAATGAGCGGGCTACCTTTTCTTCCAGACCTTGTAGTACCAGATTCTCAGGGCGTCGGCCCTGGTCCACAAAGTCCACGCCAGCGGCCGGATCACGAAATCCCAAGCCCCGTTTCGGTGGATCCTGTCGCCGCCAAAGCCGTTCTTGAAGCGGTAGAGGCCGTGCATCGGGTGCGAGGGATCGTCGGTGGGCGGAATACCAAAAAGGTCGTAGTTCGTTGCTCCCTGGCCGCGGGCATCGGTCATGGCCGCCCACTGCAGGGCGTAAGGTGCCATCAGGTTGCGGTGCTCGTTGGAACTGGCGCCGTAAAGGTAGACTGCCTGTTCTCGGTGAACCAAAACCACGTTGCCGGCCAGGAGTTTGCCCTCGTGTCGCGCCAACCACAGCGCCAGATTGGGAGCGTGGCCGAAGAGGTCGCGGTAGTAGGTCTCTGAATGGATGCTGATCTTGTCGCGCTCCGCGGTCTCCCGGTAGAGCGCATACCACTCGTTCAGCGCCTCCACCCCGCATTTCTCGACAGTTACGCCCTTCTTTTCGGCCAAACGGATGTTGTACCGGGTCTTTTTGTGCATCCGGTCCAGCAGGATGTCGTCGGGACCCAGCTCAACCGCCACCGTGTCGGCGGGTTGAACGTCAGCGGGGGGCTTGCGGAATGGTCGCGCAAGAGGCAGAGGAAAGACATCGCCGGGCTCCCCTTCGTCGCTTGAGGGGTCCGGCGCTACGCGAGTGCCCGTAAGAAGGTCCCAACGAAGGCACACGGTTCCCCGAGGCAAATGCGGCTTCAAGCCACGGGAAAGCGCCGCCAGCCAAGCCTCGAAATTGGGGAGTTTCAAAAAGGCCGGGTCGCCGGGGCCATGAGGAACATAGGCCAGAGACAAGCCCAGCCCCAGCCTACGAACCAGCACCGAAAGCGGGAACTCCCGGTCCTGACCGCCGTCGTTCCACACTATTCGAAACGCCAAACCAGCCCAGCCGTGGCGAGCCTTGAACGCGGCCCACCACGCCGTCTGCAAAAACGGCAGGGCAGTATCGAGGTAAGAGGTTTCGGCCTTTTCAACGCGGACGATATGTCCTCTAGACTGGTCCAAACCGAATCACCTGACCTTTGAAAAGAATAGACAGAAAAGAATGTGACAGGATTACAGGATTAAAAGGAGAATAACAGGATCGAGAGGAAGGTCGGGAAGAGTCCTGTTCATCCTGCAAATCCTGCCATCCTGTCACACTTTGACTTGGATCAACCAACTTCGCCGTTGAGCACTTTCAACGTCTCCAAGAGAGCTCCCCCGGCCCGCAGCGCCAGGGTACCGCAGACGGCGATCCCGTCTTCCATGCGCAGCGGTGTTGCAAAGAAGGTGTCGATCGAAATCTGCGGCTTCAGGGACGAACCGATCGCACCAGCAGGGTCTCCGTCCAAAGTGACGGGAGTTCCTACAGGGACTTTGTCGGCAAAGATCACTTCCACCAACTCGGGCTCGCCCTCGACACGTTTGGAGGCCGCCAACAACATGCCGTTCGACACTTCTCCGCGCAGTTTGGCAGGCTTGAGGTTGGCGGCCAAAATGATGTGGCGGCCGGCCAGCTCCTCGGGTTTGTAATACGGCGCCAGTCCCGAAACGATTTGCGTGGTCACGCCGGGGGCGGTTTCAATGAGTTCCACGTAAAGCTTGTCGGCCCCGGGGTGCTGTTTCACCTCAAGCAGCTTTGCGATGCGCAGATCAAGCTTTTCCCGGAACGAGTCTTCCGGCCTGACCGGGACTTCGGGTGTTGCAGCTGCTGGTGTCGCGGCAACTGCAGGAGTTTTGGGTTGTTCTGAATTTTCCATACGATCCTTCTGGCTGCCCGCGAACCGGGCCTGCCATGCCGCAATGTCGGCGTCTTCAAGTTTCTTGAACAAGATTTCCACAGTACCGACGGCCAAGTCGCCGTTCGTGGTTCCCAATTGGCTCCACGAATCGGAGGCCGCGCCGACAAACGCCCGGATTCGAGCCGCCGTCGACGGCAAGAACGGTTCGACCAGCAGGCCCAGATCACGGACCAGGAAGACGAGGTTGCGCAGCAACGCTCCTGCCGCGGCCGGGTCGGTTTTGACAAGTTTCCACGGTTCGGCGTCTTGAAACTTCTTATTGCCCAAATCGGCCAAGTCCAGGGTCTCTTTCAGGGCATCGCGCAGCTCGGCGCGTTCAAAATGCTCGCGGATCCGGGCTTCTCCCGCGCGGATTTGGTCCCAAAACGCTTTGTCCTCTTGCCCGGCCGGAACCGCCGCGCCGAAGTTCTTGACGCTGAAGGTGAGGGTGCGGTTCACGAGGTTCGCCAAGTTGCCGATCAGGTCGGAATTGACCCTCTCCTGGAACTCTTTCCAAGCGAACAGCGTGTCGTTTTTTTCAGGTCTATTATAAAAGAGGTAGAACCGCCACACATCGGCCGGAATTCCCGTGTCCATGACGTCGTTGCCAAACACCCCTGTGCCTGCACTTTTGCTGAATTTCCCGGCCTCGTAGTTGAGGTATTCGCTGCTGCTCATGGTGTGGAGCATGGTCCAAGGACGCCCCGACCCCAGCAAGCTCGAAGGGAACACCACGGTATGGAACGGAATGTTGTCCTTGCCTATGAACTGGTACAGCTCGACGTTTTTCGGGTTCTGCCACCAGGTCTTCCAGTCGTCGGGCCGTAGGGCGGCGGTCATCGAAATGTAGCCGATCGGTGCGTCGAACCAAACGTAAAAAACCTTGCTTTCCCAACCGGCCTTGGGGACGGGAATGCCCCACTTCAGGTCGCGGGTGATGGCACGGGGCTTCAGGCCATCGCGGATCCAGGCCTCGGTCATCTTCACCGCGTTGCGGGCCCAATGACCGCGATCCGAGGCTTCCCCGATCCAGGCTTCCAGGCGGTCCTTGAGTTTGGGTAGATCGATGTACAGGTGCTTTGTCGGTTTGATGACAAGTTTTTCCCCAGGCGCGAGCGGGGTCCAGGGTTCAATCAGTTCTGTCGGTTCCAGGAGTTTGCCGCAGTTCTCGCATTGGTCGCCCCGCGCCTCCTTATAACTGCAGCTGGGGCAAGTACCCCGCACGTAGCGATCGGCCAGAAACATCTGCTGGCTGGGCAGAAACAGCTGCTCGATGGTCTGTTCGACAATGAAACCGTTCGCGTCGAGGTCGAGAAACATCTGCTGGGTGATTTCGGTCTGCTCCCTAGCGCTCGTGCGGCCGAACTTGTCGAAGGCGATGCCGAACCATTGGTAGATGTCGCGGTGGATCACATGGAAGCGGTCGCAGAGCTGCTGGGGAGTGATCCCTTCTTCGAGCGCCTTGGTCTCGGTCGCGGTGCCGTACTCGTCGGTTCCGCAAATGTAGAGAGTCTCGAAGCCCGCCTGGCGGCAGTAGCGGCTAAACACGTCGGCCGAGAGCACCTGGATCAAGTTGCCCAAGTGAGGGATGTTGTTCACGTACGGAAGGGCGGAGGTGACCAAGCGGCGTTTCTGCATGGGGTGAGTTTAAGGAATACGCGGGGGGCGTGTCCACCGGAGGTCCTATCCCACGAGGGCACCAGAGCGGGCCCCAGCTTCGACAGCAAGGGGACCTCACTAGTCCTCGTCGCTACGCTCCGGCGGGATCGTTCGGCCCCCTTGCCGTCGGCGTCCCACTCTGGTGCCCTCGACCCCGCACGATGCCGGTGGCCGGCCTCCTCCGGGGTTCCGTTTTTTGCTTCGCAAAAGAACCGGGGGCGTTCGCCTGAAGCGAACGCCCCGCCCTCCGTCCGCCTCACGCAGAAACGTCCTGTGGACGTTTCTGTGAGCCTTGAGCCGGCAGGCGATCCCGAAGGGACAAGTCGTATGGTTGTAGCTTGACGTTTTTGTGAGCGCCGAGGCGGCAGCCGGTCCCATCGGGACGGGACGTGTGTTTTCCTTCGACGTTTCTGTCAGCCTTGAGCCGGCAGTCTCCTATTTTTCCTCGCCGTTATCTCCGATCTCTCTTGTTCAATTCCCTCGCGCTACCTAGGGGTGCCCAGAAACCTGATCTTCCGCCGCGCTTGAATTCTCCCCGACGTTGCCGTATCCTCGAAAAACGATGATTCCGTCCGTCCCAAGCCCTTGGAACAACAAGTCTGTCCACATGGTGGGAGTGAAGGGCACTGGCATGGCTGCTCTGGCCGAACTGCTGGTGGCCTCGGGAGCAAGGGTCAGAGGAAGCGATGGCCCCGAAAAGTTCTTTACCGACGAAATTCTTGACTCCGTTGGAATCCCCTACAACGAATCTTTCGACGCCAAGCATCTTGATCCGACCCCCGACTTGGTTGTTCATTCGGCCGCGTATTTCACCGACTCCAACCCCGAACTGCTCGAAGCTGGGCGGCGAGGGCTCCCTGTCTTGGTGTACCCTGCCGCTCTCGCAAAGTTTTCCGAGGGGTTTCCCGCCGCCGCCGGAATCGCGGGCGTCCACGGCAAAACCACCACCACCGCCTTGGCTGGCGTGGTGGCTCGGGCTTTGGGCGTTCCTGCCTCGGTCCTCGCTGGGTCTTTGGTCCCCGACTTCGGCAACCGCTCTACCCTAAGTTTGGGCAATCGCCTGTTCATAGCCGAAACGTGCGAGTACAAGCGCCATTTTCTGTACTTCCATCCGTCGGCCATTCTTGTCACCAGCGTCGAGCTTGATCACACCGACTACTTCAAGGACTACGACGACATCTTTCGCGCCTTCTTCGAGTACGTCCTCAAGCTTCCTCAAGGGGGACTCTTGGTGTACTGCGCTGACGAGGCAGGGGCCCTGGCCCTGGCTTCGGCGGCGCGCCACCAGCGTCCCGACCTGAAACTCGTCCCTTACGGACTCAAGGCCGAGGGAGCCTTCCGAGTCGTCGATCGTCGGTTTGTTCCCGGCCAGTCCTGGTTCCGTCTCGAGGGCTTCCAGACGGCGTTTTCGTTGGCGATTCCCGGCACCCACAATGTTCTCAACGCTGCCGGGGCCTGCGCGCTTGTGTTCAGTTTGACGGGGCTTCCTGTGACCGAGGCCTCGTTGGCGGCGGTCGCCTCGGCCCTGGCGTCGTTTCGCGGGTCTCGCCGCAGGAGTCAAATCGTTGGTGAGGCCGGCGGCGTGCTAGTCATGGACGACTACGGCCACCATCCCACCGCCATTGATCTGACTTTGAAGGGGCTGAAGGATTTCTACCCCGACCGGCGGCTGATTGTCGACTTCATGAGCCACACCTACAGCCGCACCAAGGCCTTGCTTGACGAGTTCGCCGCGTCGTTTTCCGCTGCCGACGAGGTCGTTCTCCATAAGATCTACGCCTCAGCCCGTGAGAGCGACACTCAAGGCATCGACGGGCGCACGCTTTTTGAGGCCACGGCCCGTGTTCATCCCCAGGTGAAGTATTTCGACGAGGTCCTCGACGCGGTTCCCTACTACAGCGAAAGCCTCAAACCCGGCGATCTGCTGGTGACCATGGGAGCAGGCGACAACTGGAAAGTCGGTGTGGAATTTCTAAAGGCCAAGGGGATTTGAGATGGACAGTATGACGGGCTTCGCCTTCGGGGAGGCCAATGCCGGCCCCGTCCGGGTCACCGCAGAGCTCAAGAGCTACAACAACCGCTATCTCGACCTCATCCTCAGTCTTCCTTCGGCTCTGGCCACCTGGGAACCCGCGCTTCGCGAGGTGTTGGCCGGCGCCATTGCAAGGGGAAGGGTGGAGTTTACAGTCCGTCTCAAGGAGGGAGTCGAAGGGGCAGGTATTGAGGTCAACGAAGCTCAAGCCCTGCAGTACAAAAAAGCGCTCAAGACGCTTGCGCGGCTGACTGGAACCCGAGGGTCAGTTCGGCTCGACCAGTTGGCGGCTCTCCCCGGCGTGCTGGCTACCACCCGCGATCAAGACCCCGCTCAGTTGAAGACCGTTGCCCAAGGTCTTCAGGTCAAATTGCTCGCCGAATTCCAGGCCGCCCGGGCCGCCGAAGGCCAAAGGCTCGAGGCCGACCTGCGCCGTCAGCTCGAAGTCATCACCGAAGGACGAAAGGCCATCGCCGATCGTTCCGCCACCATGGAGACGATCTTCCGGGAAAACCTCCAACGGAAATTCCAGGAATTGGCCGCCGAAGTCGACCAGAACCGCATTCACTCCGAAACGGCTCTCCTGCTGGTGAGGTACGGCATCAACGAAGAGCTTGTTCGTCTCGAATCGCACGAAAAGGCGTTCCGCGAGCTCTTGACCGAGAAGGGCCCCGTTGGTAAAAGGTTGGACTTCCTCTGTCAGGAACTCGGCAGGGAGATCAACACGATAGGTTCCAAGACCACCTTTGCGGAGGTCCAGCAGCGAGTGGTCGCCATGAAGGACGCGCTCGAGAACCTCCGGGAGCAGCTTCGCAATGTCGAATAACGTTACGGGAATCGCGGTCTCTGGCAAGAGCGGCTGCGGCAACACCACCACGAGCGCCCAACTGGCGCACCAGCTTGGTCTGATTCTGGTGAACTACACCTTTCGGAATCTAGCCGCCGATGAAGGACTCGAATTTGAAGAGCTCCGCCGCCTAGCCGAGCTTGACCACAAATGGGACCGACTCGTCGACGTGCGCCAGGTCGAAATGGCCAACAAACGTCCGAGCGTTCTAGCGTCTCGACTGGCGATCTGGGTTTGGAAAGAATCCCGACTCAAGGTCTACCTCGACGCCCCTTTTGATGTCAGGGCCAGCCGTGTGTTTCTTCGCGAGAACGAACGGGGAATCTTCAAAAACCTCGAAGAAGCGCGCGCCCACACCCAGGCCCGCGACGACATGGACCATCAACGCTACAAGACGATCTACGGCATCGACAACGACGACTGGGCGTTCGCCGACTTGGTGGTCGATGCGACCTTATCGACCGAGGAAATCGTCCACACCATCGTGGAACGCTGGAGGAAGTTGACGTGAAAAGTCTGTTCGACGACCTGCCCAAATTCTGCCCCAACTGCGGCGTTTCCCTGGATTTTGACGTGGTCCGCAAGACCACCTTCGAAAACGGACACGCCCAGTATTGCCCTTCCTGCCGCCATAAGTGGCAGAAAGTCGAACGCCACCTCGCCGAAGAGCGGCTGTACGACCTGCTCGACCCTATCTATACGGCTCCGTAGTTAGCTCAGTCCTTCATCAAAGAAGAGACAGGATGGCAGGATTTTCAGGATTGACAGGATTGGGAATCGATCTTGGAAGTAAATTTGATCAATATCTCCCCTGTCCGAATCCTGGTAATCCCTCGTCCATCCTGTAATCCTGTCACATTGTTCTTTTTCCCTACGACTTGTCTTGCGTATATTGACGTTTTCAGGAGGTGTTCGATGAGCGTCAACGCAACCCTAGGGGGAGTTCCCGGATTCCTCGCTGTGCCCGCAGGCAAGGGGCCGTGGCCGACCTTGATCGTTGTGCAGGAATGGTGGGGCCTCGACGCTCAAACCGAAAGCATCGCCACACGGTTTGCTGCCGAAGGATACTTGGCGTTTGCGCCTGACCTCTACCGAGGTGACCTGGCCGCGCTGGGCGACAACCAAGCCGCCATGAGCTACGTTCAGAAACATGCAGCTCACAACGTTCCCGACATGGTGAACGCCTTTGACGCCTTGAAGAGCCATCCAGATTCTACAGGCCGCGTGGGCAGTGTCGGATTCTGTTTTGGCGGACGGATGTCGTTGGCCCTCGGAATCGAGCGCCCTGTCGACGCGGTCTGCACCTTCTACGGCGGACAGATGCAAACGCTGTTTGACCGGATGACCACTTTCCACTCCCCGGTTCTCGGTTTCTTCGGCGACGAAGACGTCTCCATTCCGTCCGGGACTATCGAGGAATTCCGTGTCCTCCTCAACAAACTCGGCGTGGAGAACCAGGTCATCGTCTACCCCAAGTCGGGCCACGCCTTCTTCCGTGACAGCGACCCCCACGCCTATCGTCCTCACGCGGCTCAAGACTCCTGGATCGTGACCAAGACGTTCTTCAAGAAACATTTGGTCGAAAACAAATAACTGCCGTTACTTCTTCAAAAACTTCTCAATGTCCGCCTCGATCTCGGCTGGTTCCGTCGTGGGGGCATAGCGCTGTATGGTCTTGCCGTCTCGGCTGACGAGGAATTTTGTGAAGTTCCACTTAATATCTTCGTTGAGGAACCCGGGCGAGTTGGCCTTCAGGTACTGAAATACAGGGTGCGTTCCCGGACCATTGACCTCGATCTTGGCCGTCAGCGGAAACGTCACGCCGAAATTGACCTTGCAGACCGACTCCATATCGGCGTTTTCCACGGGTTCCTGACTGGCGAACTGGTTGCACGGAAACCCAATCACGGAGAGCCCCTCCGACTTGTACTTATCGTGAAGTTTTTCCAAGCCGTCGAACTGCGGCGTCAGTCCACACTTGGTGGCCGTGTTGACCACCAGTACGACTCTTCCCTGAAAGGTCTCGAAGGGGAGGGGCTTGCCCCCTGGGGTTTGGGCTTGCAGCCCGTAAAACGTGTCGTTCATTTTGATTGTCTCCAAAAGCAATATAATTGTGTACAATTGAAACAGTCAACGTCAGTGAGACGCTTGGTTCGCGAGGGTTTCGAGGATACAGTGGACCCACGGTGACTCTCCTCCCCATCCCTCTGGCGCTCTACGTTCACATTCCTTTCTGCGCCTACCGGTGCCGGTACTGCAACTTCACCTTTGAGACCGGCTGGTCGCCCTCGCTTTTGGCCCGCACTCTCGATGCCCTCGTGGCCGAAGCAGAAGCCTTACGCCGTCAGGGTCAGTCCGACGGTGTGGAATGGCAAGTTCGTACCCTCTATTTGGGGGGAGGGACTCCCAGCGTGGTTCCTATCGAGGCCCTCGTCCCCTTTTTGGCGAGGCTTGAACAGGCCTTGGGGTATCAAACCTCGGCGTTGGAAGAGGCGACCATCGAGGTCAACCCAGAAAACGTCGCAAGCGAAACTCTGGGGGCCTGGTCGGCTGCAGGCTTGAAACGCCTCAGCGTCGGTGTTCAGACCTTTGACTCGGCGCGCTTGGCCCTTCTTGGGCGGTGGTGCGACGGTGAGACCAACCGGCGAGCTTTGGGGTTGATTTCACAAGAATGGAGGGGGAGGTGGAGCGCCGACCTGATGACGGGACTCCCCGGCCAAGGCGAGCTGGTGCCTCAGCGTTGGGTGGATCTTCGCCGTGACCTGCACGAGCTGCTAACCTACCAACCCGGTCATGTGAGCCTCTACAGCCTCACGGTGGAACCAGAAACCGACTTGGCCACCCTGATCGCCGGGGGCGGACTGAAGGTTGCGACAGACCCCGTCGGTGACCAGCTTTGGCTGACGGCCCGGCAACACTTGCTTGACGCCGGGTTTGAATGGTACGAAATCAGCAATTTCGCCCGGAAAGGGCACAGGTCAATCCACAACCAAGCCTACTGGCGGCTCGACCCCTGGGCGGGCCTGGGGCCAGGCGCCGAAGGAACCTTGCCGACCCGAAACAGCGAAGGGCAACTGCGGCCAACGCGAACGCGCAACCCCCGACTTTTCCCCTGGCTGACAGGCCAAAGGAACCAAGAGGTGCTTTCTGCAGCCGATTTTGCCCTGGAACACTTCCTGGCCGGCTGGCGAACGGCCGATGGTCTGGTCCCCGGTCGATTCGAAGCTCTTTTTGGACCGATGGCGAGATTTGGTCCGCTTCGACTGGATTCAAACGACAGGCTTTTCCTGAACCAGCAACTTGGTCGGCTGAAAGGCCTGGAAAACCTGAATTTCTTGACCTCCTGGCCTCCACAGATTGCTTTATAGTCCTCCAGAGTCCGACAAAGTCTTGCCGCCGCCGCCGGGCTTCTTAAGCAGGTTTGCAATTTTCTAATTTAAGTTCCATTAAGAGCCTTGAATATTCAAATCTATGTAAAACCGAGACTTATTGTGTTTTCCTGCGAGAATTTTTGTGTTCAAATCACAAAATGGGGCATTATTTCTAAAAATCCCCTTGTCAAAGACTCATTACCATGTTCAAATAGTCACAGGAGCTCGCAAGGGCGCCATCCCCTCGTGGAGGGGAATAACATAGGATGTTTCAAACAGCATGTTTGTATACATTAAGGAGAATGAGATGAAGAAAGTCGCTCTTTCTTTGCTTGCCTTCGCCCTGGTTGGCGCCATGGCTTTTGGTCAAGACGC
>CAYYUZ010000124.1:0-11209 GCA_964475005.1 uncultured Spirochaetales bacterium | reverse complement strand
CCGGTCATCATCGGGATCAGCGCCAGCGCGTTTGTGGAGCAGAGACTTGAATTCATCGGCTCCGGCCTCGACGGCTTTCTCGCCAAACCCTTTCGGGAAGAGGAGTTGCTCGGCCTTCTGGCGAAGATTGCCGGCATCAAGTTTCGGAGCTCCCCCCAAGAACCCCTTGCGCAAACCCTTCTCGAAGTGCCGACTTGGAGCACGATGCCCGACGACTGGAAAAGCTCATTTTCCAAGGCTCTTGCCGAAGGCAACGTCTCGCAACTGCGAATCTTGGCCAACCAAGCCGCTCCTGTTGATCCCCAACTGTCAGCCTGGCTTTTGCGTCAGGTATCCACCTATAATCTGAGTAAGCTCAGTCAAATCGAGGTCAACCATGGATCAGGAACCTAGCGTTGTTCTCATCATCGATGACACGCCCGAGAATCTGCGGATCTTGGGCGAATTGCTGGAGAGCGACGGCCACGAGGTGAGGGTCGCCACAAGTGGCCCCCATGGTCTTGAAATCGCCAAGGCCTCCCCGGTCGACTTGGTCCTGCTCGACATCATGATGCCGGAAATGGATGGCTACGAGGTGTGCCGGAACCTCAAGAAGGCCAAGGCCACCAAACACATTCCCGTAATCTTTCTGACCGCGCTGGATTCTTCCGAGGACGAGGCCAAGGGGCTGAAATTGGGCGCCGTCGATTTCATCACCAAGCCGTTCAAAATCGAGTTGGTCCGAGCAAGAATCGGCAATCACCTTGCGCTTCAAGCCGCTCGCAAGGAACTGGGACGCCACAACGAGCAGTTGGAGGTCCTGGTCAAGGAACGGACACAGGAACTGGCCGACGCGCACCGCCGCCTGCTGACCGTCGATTCGGCGAAATATGACTTCCTTCAGCTGATCTATCGCGAACTCTGGGAGCCGGAAACCGGCATTGTCGAATTGTCGCGCAAGGCGCTGGCGAAGCTGGGGTCTTCGGCGGTCGCCGCCGGATTGACGCAAGAGTACGAGAAGAGCCAAGCTGCCCTTCTTGAAACCCTTAACAACGCCCTTCTCCTGGCGGGGACTCATGTAGGTGACAAACCCGCAACCCTCCACCCGCTTCGCCTCGACGTGCTCTTTGGCGAGATCCAGGTCAAATTCGGCCTCCTGATGCGGACGCGAAAGCTGAAGTTTGAGACGAGCCTCGACCCGTCACAGCTGGTGTCGGGTGACCTTGACCTGCTGTTTCAGGCTCTCACCACGGTGATTCACGCGGCGATTTTGCTGGCCCGCGAGTCGAGCACCATTCAGTTCCGGACAGCGGAACGCGACCCCTTCCTCTCCCTCGAAATTCTTGTTTCTGCCGAGACAAAAGAAGAAGACTGGAACACGCTGTTCTCCCCCGAGGTTGCTTACCATCCGTCAAAGATTCGGCGGGAACTGGGCCTCGGTGTGCCCCTGGCCTCCAAGATCATCCTGGCCCTTGGCGGAAGCATCGAAGTCGAGGAAGGGGCCGGCGACCGCTTGGTCTTGCGAGTGAACTTGGTGAAGTACCGCAAGAGCAAGAGTGTGAGAATCGTGCTGTGAACTCCCGGACGCATTCGGTTCTGGTGGTCGATGATACCCTTGAGAACATTCAGGTTCTCGGCGAACTCCTTGAGAGCGAAGGCTACGAGGTCAGAGTCTGCACGAGCGGAGTCAAGGCGCTTGAACTGGCCCAGAGTTCCCCTCCTGACCTAATTCTTCTCGACGTTCTGATGCCCGACCTCGACGGTCTTGAGGTTTGCCGAAAGTTGAAAGCCAATCCAGCAACAGTGGGAATTCCCGTCATCTTCCTCACCGGACTGGCGCAGGAGGTGACACAGGTCGTCAGCCTCGAACTGGGCGCCGTCGACTACATCACCAAACCGTTCCACTTTGACGTTGTTCGCAAGCGCATTCAGCTTCAGCTTACCTTGAGCGACTTGCAGAAGAGTCTTGTGGCCCAAAATGAGGAGCTTGAACACCTTGTGGCCCAGAGAACCAGCGAACTTGTCGAAGCCAACCGGCGGCTGGAACGGCAGGATTGGACGAAGGCAACCTACCTTCGAATCCTGTCGCAAGAGCTGAAGGGGCCGGCCAACGGTCTCATCGGCGTTGTCCAGTTGGCCCTGGCGAACGTGAACGACGAGGCCAAGAAGAAGCGGTTCCAGACTCTGGCCGACGAAATCCGAGCCCGGTTTGAGGAGACCTTCGCCAACTGTGAAACGCTTTCAGCTTTTCAGGGGGCGCAAGGAAAGATCCAGTTGCATCCTGTGCGTTTGAAAGACATTGTTGCTGCGGCCGCTTCCCGGCTGCCGGCGCCTCTGGCCGAGGCGGTTCAGGGAATCTCCCTGTTTGACGATCCGTCTCGCATTGTGCAGGGAGACCGGGGCATCTTGATTCAAGCGATCACCTGTCTTCTGCATTTCGCCGTCCTGCTCTCCAAGGATCGACCGATCTGGGTGTCCGTCAAGGAGGATGAAGAACAAGTGACCAAGATTGAAATACGGACCTCTAGCGTTGCCGTCCTCAAACCGCCGCTCTCGAAGCTCGACGACCTGGCACCTCTTGAGGGCTTTTCGGACGCCATGCTGACCCTTGGGTTGAACCTCCTTCTCGCCCGAGTCATCGTCGAGGCTGTTGGTGGACAGGTGTCGATGGAACAGAACGAGGCTCTTGAGCTCATTTTTTCCGTGATCCTGAAGAAATACTCTCCGGCGTGACAGGCCAGGCACCCTGGCGTTCTGGTTGAAAGCGGCTACAATTGCAATAAGGAACCCCGATGCCCGACACCGCTCGCCCCGCGACGAATCGAAAGAGACTCCTTTTCATCGACGACAGCCGGTCGCAGTTGAGCCTGTACAAACAGCAGATGGACAAGGTCTACGACGTTCGCACGGCCTCGACCTACGGCGATGCCATGGCCGAGCTGAGTTCCCATCAGCCCGACCTGATCGTTCTCGACATGGTCATGCCCCAGGTCGACGGCCTCGAATTCCTCGACATCCTCAAGGCGACCGAAAGTTTTTTGAAGATCCCCGTCGTCATGGTTTCCGCGGAAAATGATCCTTCGGTGGTGAGGCAGGCCTTCCTCAAGGGAGCCGGCGATTTTGTCCGAAAACCCTACGATGAGGAGGAGCTTCAGCTTCGAATCCACAGGCTGCTGAACCTTCCAGTCCGCGCGCCCAGTCCCGACGAACAGCTGGCGCAGCAGGCCCTGACGGCGCGTTCGCTGGTGATCAGGGCGCTGGCCGACCTCGCCGCGACCCGCGACAACGAAACAGGGTTTCATCTGAAGCGGATCGAAAAGTACACGGGCGTTTTGGCGCTCGCTGCGGCCAAAAGTCCCAGGTACGCCGATCAGATTCCCGAGACTCTCCTAGAGACCATTGCCGAAGTCAGCGTGCTCCACGACATCGGCAAGGTCGGTATTCCCGACAGCATTCTGAAGAAACCTGGAAAGCTCGATCCCCACGAGTTTGCCATCATGAAGACCCACACCACTCTGGGCGCCGAGACGCTCGAGAAGGTCCGCGAGAGTTTTCCCGAACAGACGTTCCTGGACTTGGCTCTCCAGATCACGCATTTTCATCACGAGCGATGGGATGGAACGGGCTATCCCAAAGGCCTTGCCGGGGAGAAGATTCCTCTGGCTGCCAGAATCGTGGGCATCGTCGACGTCTTCGACGCGCTGACGACTCCCAGGGTTTACAAGCCCGCCTTCACCCTGCAGAAGACTCTTGAGATCATGAAAGAGGGCAGGGGCACCCACTTTGACCCGACGCTCTTCGACCTATTTCTTGAGTGTCTTCCGCGATTTGCAGAAATCTTCGACAAGCTGGGAGAAAGGCATCCCTAGTAGACCCGCAAGAAGGATGGACTGTGGCGCCTGAACGAGCCCCGGAATCCGAGCAACTCAAACCGCGCGTCTCGATTCCCATCGGCGAATGCGCCGTCGCCCGTTCCCCTGTCATTCTTTCAACGCTCTTGGGCTCTTGTGTGGCGGCCTGTCTCTACGACCCGGCCGCCGGGGTCATTGGGATGAATCATTTTCTTCTGCCGGCCAACCGCCTCCAAGATTCAGCTTCCGTCGGGGCTTCGCTTCCGGGGCGCTATGGAATCTTCGCCATGGAGATCCTTCTCAACCGCCTGTTCAAGGCCGGGGCCAAGAAGGCGGGCCTGCGCGCAAAGATTTTCGGAGGGGCGTCGCTTCTGACGCAGTACGGTCCGGGTCCCGCGTCCGTCGTCGGTGACGCCAACGTTCGGTTCATCCGGGCCTTTCTCAGCGAGGAAGCCATCCCCGTGGTGTCCGAAGACCTGGGAGGTTCCCGCGGCCGCATGATCTACTTCCATTCCGACACCTTTGAAATCTGGCGCCGCTACATCAAGAACGACCAAGTCGCCGCCAAGGTTTCTCGCGAGGAAGAGACGGCGTGGAGGCGGTCCATCATGGGAATCGGTGCCGAGGGCGGCGTCACGCTTTTCTAGCCCAACAGTTTGCCTTGACACCATCGCAGGCACCACCATAATCAAATCTATGGGAAACGCCGGGTTCGAGGCGCTGTGTCGTTCAGTCACCGAGTCACTCGACACTGTTTCAAGCGAAACAGAAAAAGTGTATGGCCAGATGGGCGAGAAGTTCCCTGTGATGGTCAGGGAACTTGAGTTCACCTTTGGCCGTCAAGAAAGCCAAAACTCTTTGGCTCACCTCACGCAAGAGCTTCTTGACGAGATTAGAAACCACGAAGCCGCCTCGGTCAGTGCTCAGGGCCGAACCCAGCAGAACCTGTCACGGCTGGAAGAACAAGTCGGCTCGTTGGGCAAACTCGAAGTCTGCGTCGACGATATCCGTGAAGATTCGATCCTTATGGAACTGCTGAGCCTCAACGCCATGGTCATCGCCGCTAAGGCCGGAGAGTCGGGCCGAGCCTTTTCGGTGATTACGAACGAACTTCAGCAGATCGCCTCCCGGTCCAAGGATCTGACCGACGAAATTTCTCGAAGGGAAGCGAATCTCGACCGCATTTTCAGCGAGTTCGGTGACGAATGGACCAAGGGCGAATCGCGCGAGCGCCTTGCCCTTTCGGAGTTCATTGCCCCCATAAAAGCCGTCTTCGGCGAGCTCAAGGCGGGCGAGGCGAGGCTACTGGAAGGCAGCGAGAGGATTCAGGCCCGTGCCATTGTTGTCAAAGATCCTTTGGTGAAAATCATGGTCGAGATTCAGAACCAGGACCGAATACGCCAAAGCATCGAGCACGTGACGGTGTCGTTGCAGGAACTGGCCCGCTCCTCCGAAGAGCAGCCCCTGGAAGTGCGGCTCGACGAGATCACCTACCTGGCCGTCCTTCCTGACCTGAGCGTTCAAGTCCTCGACGAAGTTTCCGAACAGATTCGAGACAATAGGAATTCGTTTCAGAAGTCCCTAAACGACGCGGCCAGATTGATCGACGGTCTTGAAAAGGAACGCCGCGACTTTGTCGACGCCCACGTGCGGACGGGGCCGGGCAGTCTCGCCTTGACGTTCGCGCGCGGGGAGAAACTCTTCACCGACTATTTCCATCAGACGGCCAGTCTGATGCGAACGCGCGAGGGCCTTGTCCGCAAGGGGACTCAGCTTCAGAAGAACGTCGGCGAAATGGCCGAAACGCTTCACCATTTCGAGGAGTTGAGCGCCAGTTTCCGCAACGTCGATCTTGCATCGAGAATTCAGGTGGCGCGTCATTCCCAGTTGATCGCCATGCGCGACAACGCCTCTTCGATGACGAGCCTGACCCAGAAAATTGAACGCGATGTGGGCCGCACCATGGCGACAGCCACCGCGTTTGCCACCTCGATTCTCGCGCTGTTTGAGGACTTCCAAGCCCAATTCACCGAAGGATTCCAGACCGCCGAGCGTTTTGTCGCGGTCGGACGCCGGTCGGTCGTTCGAATTCAGGAGACCCAGCAAAGCCTGATCCAATCCGTCGAAGGGAGCCGGCTGTTTACGGACAGGTTCACCGAGCAATTTGACCGCACTCAGCGTGACCTTTCGAATCTTGACGGTCTGCTTCAGACTGTGGCAACGCAGCGGTCCAGGCTGTTAGCGCTCAAGGAGCAGGTTCAAGACGAGAAGAATCGGCTCATGGCGGAAAAAGGCGTTTCTGAATGGAAACTTGAAAAAGGAAAGCTTAAGGCCATTGTTGACGGGTTCACCATCTTCACCCACAAGAAGTTCTTGGCCGACCTGGGAGACTTTGAGGTGGAACAGGCTGCAGACGCCGGCGAAGTGACCCTCTTCTGAGGGACCAAACAAGGGGGATATCTTGTCCAAAAGCATCTTGGTTGTCGACGATTCCAACGCCATCCGGCAGAGCGTCGGATTCATTCTCGAACAGGCCGGCTATCAGATTGTTCCGGCCGTTGACGGGGCCGACGCGGTTCCCAAGTTGGAAAGTCAGTCCTTTGATTTGGTTCTGACCGACGTGAACATGCCCAATATGGATGGCATCGCCTTGACCAAGCACATCCGCCAGTCGGCCCGAAACAAGTTTGTTCCCATCCTCATGCTCACGACGGAATCTCAGGCCGACATGATGAAAGAGGGCAAGGAGGCCGGTGCGACCGGATGGATTGTGAAGCCATTCGACGCCGAGAAACTCTTGGGAACCGTCAAGAAACTTGTTGGCTAGGGGAAGTCGTGATTCCCCAAAAAAACGGCTGAAAAAATCTCTTCTGGAATTCGCGCTTTTCCCATTCTAGAATTGCTCTAGGTGGGAGGTTCTCCATGCTCATTAGCGTTGGAATTAGAGGAAAGCTTATCCTTGGCATGCTCTTGGTGGCCGTCATGGGTCTCATCATCGGGCTGGTCGGCATCGTCAACATGGCTACGATGGAACGGGCCGACCTTCACATCTACCAGGGAGTGACGGTTCCGCTCAGAGCGACGGGCGACATCATTCAGCTTGTTCAGAGAGTTCGGGCCAACCTCGACGGTCCCTTGGTAGAAAATGATTCGAAGACGATCCCTCATTACGTGAGCCGGGTGAAGGAGTTCGTTGGCACCATTCTGTCGGACGAAACGATCATTCAAGAGACCCTTGCGGCCGCCGACAGGAAGGCCTTCGACGACTACGTCGGTCTTCGCGTGGCGTTTCAGACACAGACTTCGGGCGTTCTGGGCCTCTACGAGGAAGGCAAGGTCGAGCCCGCCAGAGTGGCGCTGTTGGGACCTTGGAGAAAAACCTACGATCCTATGGTTGCGGCCACAGACCAGATGATGAAAACGTATGTTGAGGAGGCCAAGGCCGCTTCGAAAGACAACACCGACCTGGCGGCGTTGTCGGCCTTCCTCATGTCCGTGGTTGCCCTTGTGGCCTTTTTCCTGTCTCTGGTCTTGGCGTGGCTGATTGGGCGCTCGATCATGAAGGTCTTTCGGACGGTGGAGAGTTCGGCCGAGCAAGTGGCGGCGGGGATCTTGCAGATTTCGTCGGCTTCAGAAGGTCTGGCTTCGGGCTCGACGGAACAAGCCTCGAGTCTTGAGGAGGTTTCGGCCAGCGTCGAGCAACTGACGGCGACCATCAAACAAAACGCCGACAATGCAAGTCAAACCGAGACCATCGCCTCCAAGTCGGCGGGCGACGCCAAAGGCGGCGGCCAAGCGGTCAAGCAGACGGTAACGGCCATGAAGGAGATCTCTGAAAAGGTCGTCATCATCCAGGAAATTGCCAGGCAGACCAACCTGCTTTCGCTCAACGCCGCCATCGAGGCAGCCAGGGCCGGGGAACACGGCCGCGGTTTTGCCGTCGTCGCCAACGAGGTGCAAAAGCTCGCCGAACGAAGCCAGGGTGCCGCACGCGAAATCGAAGGGCTCACGCGCTCGAGCGTGGCCGTCGCCGAGCAGGCCGGGGCCATGCTTGAACGACTGGTTCCCGATATTCAGAAGACCTCAGATTTGGTCACCGAAATCAACGCAGCGAGCAACGAGCAGGCGACGGGAGTCCAGCAGATCAACTCGGCCATCCAGCAGCTCAGCACGGTCGTCCAGGAAAACGCCACAAGCGCCGAGGAATTGGCTTCCACCTCGGAAGAGTTGGCTGGACAGGCGGCGAATATGCAAGAGGATATTCTCTACCTGAAGACCGGCCGGAGGACCTCGAAACCCAGAAAGACTCCCCGCTCCAGTTCGCCTGAGGCCTTCAAGCCGCTCCTGAAAAACAAAGAACTCTCGCCCAGCGGCCGCAAAGCCGCCTTGACGGGTCCCGACCAAGACGCAGAGTTTGAACGGTACTGAGGGGCCGCCACGATGGAAAACGAAAAAGGAAGGCTTTTGCAAATCCTTCGTTTCGAGCTGGCCGGACAGTCCTATGCCTTTGATGTCCGAAAGACCCGCGAAGTCCTGTCTTTGGTGAAGATGACTCCCCTGCCTGGGGCGCGGGACTTTCTTTCAGGGGTGATCAACCTGCGGGGAAGTGTCATTCCTGTTGTTGACCTGAGAAGAAAGTTCAGTCTGCCGGTCGAGGCCGATACGGTAGACACTTCGATTGTGATTGTCGAGTTGGAAAATGAAGGCGAACTGGCGGTTATCGGGGCGGTAGTCGACTCCGTGAAAGGAGTGTTGAGTTGCGACGATGCAGACCTCGAAGCGGCTCCCCGGTTCGGGATGAAGCTCAACGCCAGCTTGATTCAGGCCATCGCCAAGAAAGACGGAGCGTTCATCATCATTCTTGATCCCAGCAAGGTCTTTTCAGAGAAGGAGCTGTGGCTTGTTGAGGACGCGCCTGCTGCCTCATTTCCGTCCTGACCATCGTCTCACGATGGATGCATAGACCCCATTGGTCTTAATCAGGTCCATCCCCCGGTCAAACGCCGTGATGGCCTTCGCCGAATCGGGGTAGCCGACCGCAAAACCCACAGTAGTCGACTGGGGCTCAGTCGCCAGGACGGGCTCAACGGAGTCTGACACCTGCGCGGCGTTGACAAGGAAATCGGGACTTTTCAGGTCATCGACCATGCAAATCACGTAGTCAAGTCGGCCCGCCTGCAACATCTTGAGATTGGTGACCTCGGCATTGGTCGGATAGGGGACGAGGGTTCCACTGTTGATCCGGGAACGGACTTCAATTGGATACTCGTAGTCTCTGACCACACCAACCGTTGATCCTCGCGGAATGTCGTTCCACCCCTGCAACCGCGGGGACCTTGCCCTGGCAAAAAGAACCGCTCTTGTGACGTAGAGGGCTTGACTGGGGAATACGATCTTTCCTTCCAGACTCGGATCTCGAGCCATTCCAAAACAGGCAAGAGCTCGTCCCTGAAGAACCTCCGTTTTGGCCCTTACGTACGGCATGGTCTGCAGGGTGACCTTGATTCCCGAAGCGGCAAAGGCCGCCACAACGAGGTCATTGCCACAACCCGACCCGTCGGGCTGTCCCCACAGTCCCGCGCCGTCCTCCGCCAAGATGGTGTACTCGGTTTGATCCGCCGCACCCAGAAAGATCGGGAGGAGAAAGTTCCCCACGATGAAAAGCCCCCTGATGAACCCTTTTAGGAAATGAACCGAAGTGGCGGATCTTGTCATGCGCTGGCCTCTTTCTTTCAATTCTCGACTGCCTTTGCCAGGAATTTCAACAAGGAAGCGACGCGCCACGGCCCACGCAATCTTGAGGTATAATAGCCAAGCCCCGAGAACCCAGCTGATCGAAGCGGCTTAACCACGGAGGAGGCCTGAGGTGAGTCAAGAGTTTGCTGAAGACCAACAGGCTTTTTTTTCCAACGAGCTCGCCCGTGTTCCGGTTGTCCGCCTTGGACAAATCCTTGCCATCGTCTCGAGCATTCTTTTCGCGACCGCCGTTCCGTTTGCGCGGGTCCCGTTGGTCCAGGCCCCGGCTTTCATTCCCATCTACGTTTCCTGTCTCATTCTTTGCGACTTGATCACGGCCGTCCTCCTGTTCAGCCAGTTTCGATTCCTGAGGTCTTGGTCGCTTCTGATCCTGGCCTCGGGATACCTGTTTACGGCCACGGCCACGACGGCCTATTCACTAATCTTCCCGGGCTTGTTCGCGCCCACGGGTCTTTTGGGTTCGGGTCCGCAGACCTCCTCGGCGATGTACATGTTCTGGCATGCTGGGTACCCCATCTTGGTAATCGGCTACTCGATCACCAAGGCCCTTGAGACTAGGACAGCGCGTTCTCGCGATGGTTTTCGAGGCAAACCTTGGGTCGGGACCACAGTGGCCATTGCCGCTGTGCTTGGGACTGTAACGGTATTCACGTACTTTGCCACGGCAGGAAACGCCTTGCTTCCGGTGTTTCTGGAGGGAAACCGGACGACAGTCCTCGGCCGCTTCTTTTTGACAGAGGTTTGGCTGCTGAGTCTTGCCGCTTTGGTCGCCGTCTGGATGAGACGGCCCCGAACCGTTCTGGACGTGTGGCTCCTGGTCGTCATGACGGTTTGGCTGTTTGACCTGGCCTTGTCGGCTCTCCTCAATACAGGGCGCTATGATTTCGGCTGGTACGCGGGGCGCATTTATGGACTTCTGGCCTCGAGTCTTCTCCTCCTGTTTCTCCTGGTTGAAAACGGGATGCACTATGGGCGTCTGTATCAATTGACCGTTGAGCTGAATGCGGTCAACCAGACTCTCAAACAGCTGGCGCTTCATGACGGCCTGACCGAACTTGCCAACCGCCGTTTCTTCGACCACCATTTGGCGGAGCAAGGCGCGGTTGCCAAACGTTTCGGGCGAAGCCTCTCGCTGGTTCTCTTTGACGTGGATCACTTCAAGGCCTTCAACGACACTTACGGACACCAGGCCGGCGACGATTGTCTGAAAAGGGTGGGAGTGCTTCTGCGCTCGTATGGCCAGCGGCCAACGGATCTGGCGGCTCGCTACGGAGGCGAGGAATTCGCCTTGATTCTTCCAGACACCGACGCCTCCGGAGCTCAAAAAGTCGCCGAGGCTATCCGAAGCGCTTTGGAGAACCTCAGGATCCCCCATGCCGGTTCTTCGGCGGGGCCTTGGGTTACCCTCTGTGGCGGCACGGCGACTGTCAAGGCGACAAACCAAACGACCCCAGCCCAACTGATTCACGCGGCAGACCAGGCCCTGTATCAGGCAAAACACTCGGGACGAAACCGAATCTGCAGTGTGGAGCTCGGCCCGTCGGCGCCCTGAACGGTTTACATTCGCGGTGCAAATCTGACTGAACTGAACTACAATTAGCGGTGGCCCGTTCGGGGTCTGG
>CAYYUZ010000123.1:0-11253 GCA_964475005.1 uncultured Spirochaetales bacterium | reverse complement strand
TCCGGTCAAGATTCGAGGCCTCGGCGCCCACGTCGTCGACCGCGATGCCGCAACCGTGGGCCCGGTAGATGTCGACAAGGCGGCGAAGCGATTCGGTCTGCTCTCCGACTGCTTCTTCTGTCAGCTCGATAACCACCCGCTTGGGGTCAACACCGATCTCGGCCATCAGCTTGAGCGTCCACGGTAACTGGTCGGGGCGGTGAATGAGATGGTCCACCATCAAACGGGGCATCACGTTGAGGAAAAGCCGAAACCCGGGTCGGTCGAGGGACGCGAAATGGGTCAAAGCGTTGAGCCTGAGGGTTCGATCCACGTCACGACGTAGATCGGCTTGCCCGGGTTCCGTACCTGCCGCCTGAAAGAAGGGGCCGAGGCTGCGGACCTCGGGCCCGACGATGTGCCGACCGAGCGCTTCGTAGGCCGCGATGGCCTGGGTCTCTACCGACACAATGGGTTGATAATAAGGGACGATCCGCCCTTCCGACAGGCGTTCCCTCCACGATGCTGGCATGAACGTCCTTCGGGGAAATACCCCTTGCCCGATCTTCTCAACACCGAGATTTTCGTTTTGGCGAAATCGACGAAGTTGCCGAGGAACGCAGTGTGTGTGAGACACATGAGTACCGCAGGCACAAGGAGATGAAGCCAAAACGGAAAGATCGGTGCGTCGAGGCTCCTTTCTAGACGTAGCAATCTCGGGCGAATCACTTTGTCGTTCGGCAATTTTCGTCCTCACATGCACCAGAGCATGCTCCGGGCAAAAATTACCTCACTTCGCGTGCTTCCTCCCGATCTTACAGTGAGAAGGTCGGGCTAGTTCGGAACTTCTTTCAGACCCTCACGATAGTCTTCCAGGTAACGGGAAAGTTCTTCGCTTCGGTCCTTGAGGGACACAAACGATCCCTCCCTTTGACCATCGGAAAGCCCTTTGATCCTGGCGAGATCAATCTGCATCTGCTGCAAGTTCCCCATGGCGGATTTGATCCTCAGATTGAGGATCTCCTGCTGTTCGGCCAAGTCTCCAAACGACTTTTTTTGTTTTTCAATTTCCGCCAAAGACTTCTCGTATTCTTTCTTGAGAGTTTGCGACGCCGTCGTAGCAATTTTTCCGCGGATTGAGGCCTCTTCGGCCTCGTGGTCCTTGCGGTCAAACGACACCACAACCCGGCCCAGTTCCTGTTCTATCGCCGACAGTTCCCCGATCTGCAGCACGTAGTTGTCAAGAGTTGGCTTCATGTCTTCACCGAAGGGGTTGCTCCCCTTCAGGCCATTGGCCTGCGCCACAATTGAGTCCCTCAACCCTTGAGCCTTGCGAACCAAGGGGTCGGCCTCGGGTTCGGCTGGCTCCGCCTTGACCTTCTTGACCGGGGGTTTCGAGTCCCCTTGCAGAGCCTTCCAGCGCGCCTTGAACTGGGTTTGCCGACTAACGAACGAGCCAAGATGGCTGAACACGCCGAAGGCCATCGCACCGATGGGGAACAGCGGCCACGGAAAACCCGCGCCGGTCAGCAGCCAGATCACCACAAGAAGGGCCGACACCGCCGTATTCGAAACAACGTGTCCGTATATTCCGGCCCGGGCGCCTTGGAACTTCTTCAAGATGACGAAATCTTCGTCGCCGAGTTGGTCGACCTTCGAGACCTCTCGGGCCGACTTCTTCGCAGCCTTCACCGCCGCCCAGTGGCTGAGCAACCCGATGCCCCAACCGAACAAGGGAATCAGGAACCACTCGAACGAGGGGGAAAATGAAAGGTTGATCCACGCCAGAAAGGCATTCACGCTGAGGAAGGGAATCAAATGGCCCTTGAAACCCGCCCTCATCCTGTCCGCCTTGCGAAGGATCTGCCGTTTGTAGACCTGAAAGGCGGTGGGAGGCGAACCATCGACGTTTCTCGGTTCGTCGATGGCGTCTTCGAAAAACTCAGCGATCCCCTCGGGCACGTTGTGGCGGGCGTGGCGGAATTCGTGACGGAGCTCGTGACGAATGTCACGCCAGCGTTCGGGTCCGCCAGCGATTTCCTTTTTCATCTGATCCTTGAACTGCTCCTTCAAGCTCTGCCACTCGTCTTTCATGTCGCGAAATGCCGGCGGCGAGCGCTGCCCCTCGCTCGGGACAGTTGATCGGGGAGGCTCGGGTTGGGGAGTTTCTGGCTCCGAACGATTTTCGCGGTGTGGGGCCGGTTCTGGGGCGCGAGGGGCCTCGGGAGCGACCTCTTTCAGGTGAGCCTTGCGGTAGGCGTTGGAATTGTTGTCCTCTCCGCCCGGTATGATTTCATAGGCGTGAACTTCGCGGGTAATGTTCTTGAGGTGGACTTGGCCCATTGATTCCACCTTCATGGGAATCTTGCCTGAAACCTGACTGTACACCTCGCGGCTGATGGTGATGTGGCCGGGCTTGGTGAGAGACTGAAGGCGGCTGGCGATGTTGATGCCTTCGCCCAGCGCGTCGTTCTCGTAGAAATAGATGTCACCAAGGTGCACGCCGATTCTGAGGGTCAGGGATTTTCCAAGCTTGGCTTCGTTGTATTCCCGGATTCCTTCCTGCACGGCCAACGAGCACTGAACGGCGTCGAGAGTTGTGCTGAACTGCGCCAGGAATGCGTCACCAATGGTCTTGATCACGCCTCCGCGAAACTTCTCAACCTGTTCCCGGACCAACTTGTCGTGGAAGTCCAAGGTTTGCAGGGTACCTTTCTCGTCCTCTTCCATCATCCGGCTGAACCCGACGATGTCTGTGAACATGACAGCCGCCAGTCGATAATCCTTGTGTTCCATGCGAGCCTCTATCATTGAACATGATCGCTAATGAGAAGGAGTGTCAACGGCGGGCGGGTTCATCCTTAAGGCGTGTTTCCATTCCATGACGGTCAGGGCAATCAAGGCGGCGTCAAGAACGTCAAGAATCAAGTAAAACACTGCTCCACCGTGGAAGTATTCCCAGGTTTGATAGATTCCAAAGCCCACAAAGACGACGATTCCTAAGGGGTAGGCCCAGAGTTTACGTGCCACGAGACAGGCGATGACAAAGGCTTTGAGAACACCGTGACTCACAAAATACCAGGCCACAAAAATCACGGTCTCAAGCGTTACGGAATCGAGCACCTTGGCCAGATGCACATCCCACGATTCGTGGAGGAAGGACCGTGCCCAATCGACCACGGACTGGGTCAACGCTCGTATGGTTTCCAGGGGAACAACGAGAAGAAGGCCGCCGATGATCAGTTCGAACACAGCGTTGATGGCCTTGAGGGCCAGACCAAGAATGAAGACACGGTGGCTGGCCCGGTAAAGAGCCTCAGAACGGGCTTGAGGGGAATGTTCCATGTCCCCAAGGTACAAGAAGATTCGACGGTTGCCCACTCCCGCACAGATGACGAGGCAAACCCGGACCGCTAGAATGCAAGGATGAAAAAGAAGACGATGTTCGTCTGCTCCTCCTGCCAGCACCAAGAATCGAAATGGCTGGGCCGTTGCCCGCAATGCGGCACCTGGAATTCGTTTCTCGAGGAGACTGTGGCCGGCGAGGCCAAATCGCCTTCTCAGGCCGTCGGAACGCCCCGTCCTACTTCGGGTGGCAAGAGCATTCCCCTCGCGGCGCTTGAGGCGAAAGAAGACTGGAGGTTCGACTCGGGAATCGGCGAAGTGAACCAGGTTTTGGGCGGCGGTATTGTGAGGGGTGCGACAGTTCTGATCGGCGGCGAACCCGGCATCGGGAAATCGACCCTCATGCTTCAGCTTGCGGCCAAGGTGAAGACGCCCGGTCGGATTCTCTACGTTTCGGGAGAGGAGTCGGCGGCTCAGCTCAAAATGCGGGCCGACCGGCTTGGCCTGGCGCGAACGGGCCTTGAGATTTTGGTGGAATCCCACGTTCCTGTTATCACAGGGGTGTTTGACCGCATCAAACCCGTGGTTATCGTCATCGATTCGATCCAGACGCTGTACAACCCCGAGGCAGGCGACGTGCCCGGAACTGTCAATCAGCTGAAGTACGGGTGCCACGAAGTCATCAGCTGGGCCAAGGAGCACGAAGCCGCAGTTTTTTTGGTTGCCCACATGACCAAGGGAGGTCAGATCGCCGGTCCAAAACTGATCGAGCACATGGTCGACACCGTACTGCACTTTGAGCAGGCCGCAGGTGACATTCGCATCCTGCGTGCGGCCAAGAACCGCTTTGGCAGCGTCGACGAGGTTGGCCTGTTCACCATGGACGAAAAGGGCCTGAACGAGGTAACCAACCCCGAGGCTCTGTTCCTTATTCGAAGGGAAGGAGCGCTACCTCCCGGCATCGCTGTAGCGCCCATCTTTGAGGGAAGCCGGGCCCTCCTCGTCGAAATTCAAGCCCTGACAGTACCGGCCAAGGGGGGTTTGAGCCGCATCAGCAGCGACCGCATCGATTCGGCGCGGGTCAGCCGGGTCGCTGCCGTTCTCGAAAAACACACAGGGGTTCGATTCAGCGATCAAGATGTCTACGTCAACGTCGCAGGGGGCATGCGCATCACAGACCCTGGGGCCGAATTGCCCCTCGCGCTGGCCCTCTACAGCGCTCGGACGGGTACGCCGCTACCACCCGGTGTGGCGGCCGCCGGTGAACTCTCCCTGGCCGGTGAGGTCCGTCCGACCACCCATTTGAGGCGCCGCGTGAAAGCCGCCGCCGACTTGGGTTACCCCACGACCATCGTTCCCGGCGAGGGCGGCGTTCGCAAGATTCAAGATGCGATCACACGGATTTGGGGACAGAGCTCGAAATGACGGGACCCCGCCCGTTGCCCGAAGCGACGCGGCAACGACTGGAGTTGCTGAGGCGGCTTCTAGAAGATCTCGAAAACCAGGGTCGGCACCGGGTGAACAGCCGCGAGCTTGGCCGCTGGGTCGGGGCCGCGCCTCATACAGTCCGGAAAGACCTGGCGGGGTCGGGACCAGGTAACCCCGGCGCGGCCTACGAGGTTTCTGAGCTTCGGCAACGGCTGGACCAACTCCTTCCGGCACCCGTGCCAAGCCGCACCGCTCTTGTCGGTCTTGGCGAGTTGGGGTTGGCCCTCGCCCTGAGCCACTCGTTTCTCGTTGGATTCGACGGCCGCCCCAACCGGCTCGAACAAGCCGAGCTCCCCTTTCCCTTGTTCCCGACCACCGAAATAGTCTCAGCATGCCTCAGAATGGCCATCGATACGGCTTTCGTGGCCGTACCCGCAATCGAAGTGCAAAGGTTGGCTGAACGGCTCGTGCAGGCAGGGGTCCGCCGCCTTGTGAACTACTCACCGGCTGTCCTGCGTGTTGACCGCAACCGCATCGAAGTGTGGGAGAGAGGATACTCGGTCTAGCAGAGACTATTGTCCGTCCAACGGATGACTCCGGAAGAAGGGGAGAACGTCGTTGCGTCCCGAGTCAGCCGACATGGTCAATTCATGCGCGTCGCCTCCGTTGCGGTTTACCACCAGCGACACTTCACTTCCCGCCTTCTTCAGGAGCTCGGCGAAGACAAGGGTTCCTTCGTACACCCAGGGCACGGCGTCGTTGGCCCCGACACGCAGTTCGACGGCTCTTAGCGGCACTTTTTGATCCTCAAACGCCTGCACCTTTTCTTCGAGGTGGCCGAAGGCCCTCTCCCAGTTTTGAATGACGATTGCATCCTTGGAGCTCCCATCGAACTGAGGAATCTCTGCGTGGGGCGGCTTGAGCGACAGGTTGGGCGAAAACACTGCCCCGACCGCCCGCTCCAAAGAATAGAAGAAATTCTTGGCCATCGCTTCCTTCAAGGCACCATCTTTCATGAGTGCCGGCGACCACACAAGAACCTCGGAAAACTGCTGGGGATGTTTCATCGCAATGCGGACCGCGGCGCCTCCTCCGGTGTAGAACCCGGTCAAGGCTCTCGAGGAAGCGGACTTGAGCGTTCGAAAATGGGCATCGATAAACGAAACCAAGTCGTGGACGACAAAGTCCTCCCAGTTCCCGGTGACCGGAGAATTGGCAAACAAGCTACCGTACAGCGCGTTGTACTGGTCGGGCTCCACGACGAGGAACTCGGGGTTTCCCCCTCGTCCCATCAATTCGTCGAAGTCGTTCTTCCATCGGTTGATCTGTCGGGGCCTGTCGTCGAAGCCGTCGAGGTGATAGACAACGGGATAGAATCGGTCCTGTTGGTTTTGGTACGAGGGGGGAAGGTAGACCACCACGGAGACCGCAGCAGGATCGCCGATCTTGTTTCCCGCCAGAGAGGGCGCTTCGACGGTCAAGACAAGGGGATTCTCGATCGGGTCGGCCGACAAATCCCCCTCCATCAGAAGAATGGTGATCATCGCGAACAGCTTCGGCACCTTCAACGTCCCTCCCCAAAAGATTTCCAACGGCGGCAGGCTATCAGCGCATTAATACCGGGTCTTCAGCCGTTTCTCCTTCTCGAACCTCTCCATCGCCAACCCAATCAGGCGGTCGATCAGCTCGCTGTAGGAAACACCCGAGCACTCCCACAGTTTGGGGTACATGCTGATCTTGGTGAACCCAGGTATCGTGTTGATTTCGTTGACAAGGATCTGGCCATCGGGACGGAGAAACAGATCAACTCGTCCCATTCCTTCACAGGCGAGCACCCGAAACGAACGCAGAGCCAGTTCTTGAACTCGTTGTGTCTCCGCTTCGGAGATTTTGGCGGGTATTTCGAGAACGGCACCGTTCTCGTCGAGGTACTTGGCTTCGTAGGAATAGAACTCGTGGCTTGGCCGGATCTCGCCGACCACGGATACCGCGGGCTGGCGGTTTCCGAGAACCGCACACTCCAGCTCCCTTCCCAGAACAAACTCCTCGACAAGAATTTTGACATCAAAGGAAAACGCAAGAGCGACAGCTTCCCGGTACTCCCCGGCTGTCAGGACTTTGCTGACGCCCACGGAGGACCCCATGTTGGCGGGTTTGACAAACACGGGAAGACCAAGGCGCTCCTGAACCTCTGAAAACTCGGGAATCGGGTCATCGGCCTCGAGGGCCAAAAACTTCGCTACGGGAATTCCGGCATCACGGAGAAGACGCTTCATCACGTCTTTGTCCATTCCGACCGCCGAACCCAACACGCTCGCGCCGACGAAGGGAATCTGCGCCAATTTGAGAAGACCCTGAACCGTTCCGTCTTCCCCCATGGGACCGTGGAGGATGGGAAACGCCACGTCGATCGATCCGACAGTCCCTGCCGCAAGCGGAAGAATTTCCCCGTACCCCTCGGGAGCGAAGGTCACTTCTCGGGAACCCAAAGTTCCGATGCCGCGCGACGAGGTACCCTCGATGAGCACCCGGGCGTCTTCGGCTAGGCGCCATTTTCCTGTTGGGTCAATGCCGATAAGGATGGGATTGTATTTGTCCTTGTTGATCGCCTCGTAGACGTTCTTGGCCGACCGCAGCGAGACTTCGTGCTCGGCCGATTTGCCGCCGAAGAGAATGGCGACGTTGATCTTCTTGCGCGTCCTCATGCTTCCCATCCCCCGTGATCTACTCGGCGGTTTCTGTAGAAGGATTCTCGGGCGGGAGCACGGTCACAGAAACCGTGTAGGTCCGCTTGGTTCCGTCTGCTGCCGTTACCGTGTAAACAACGGGCGAGGTGAAATCATTTTCGGTTTCGCCGCTGACCTGGGGCAGATTGCCGACCGTGACCGAACCACCCGAGACCGTGAATTCTGCCGCCAAGGCCGCCAAATTGGCATAGTCAGGAACGACAACCATGATCTGCTCACCGGCAACCGTTCCCTTTACTCCGGGCACCAAGAAGCCGAACGATGTCATTTCGTTCCTGCTCCGGTCAAGCCAAGTTTCGTAGGCCGCCGAATACTCCTTGGCCGCCAAGAGTTCTGCGGGCGGGTTTAGGGCTTGGATGATAGGAAGGACCGTGGAGAAGTCGGATTTTTCGAAGATTGATTCCAACAGTGTTCGGCGGTTTCCCGCCTTGAACAAAAGGGCAGTCAGATTTTCGCGGCCGCCGTTCTGATTCGCGTCGGCAAACAGAGCAGGATTTGTGAAGTCGGCAAGGTCGTGGGTGATAGCTTTGAGCGAATCCAACCCGCTGTCCAGGGCGATCGCGTAGAGGTCGGGCCTGGCCTTGTTGGCATCGATCGACAACAGACCTTTCAAAAGGTCAGACTTTTTCTTCGCGAACGCATATCGATAGAGACCGTTGATCGTGGCTTCGGTCGCATTGACTTTCAACATGGGAAGAACCGTTGCAAAATCGGTCTTCTCGTAGAGGGTGAGAAGGAGGGGCTGGTCGCCCGCTGAAGGCTCTCCAAACAGGAGCGCCGAGAGCGCTCCGGGCTCGAACGAGGCTGGCTTGGTGAAATCATCGAGGTTGTTGGTGACGGCGCGCAGGTAATCGGGGCCCAGGCTCAAAGCGGGCTTGTACAGCGCGGGTCGAACCCGGTTCCCGTCGAGACCCCTCAAGGCACGAATCGAATCGAGGTTTTTGTCGGTGAGCAGTTTGACGTAAAGCTTGTCGAAGTTCACCTTCTCGGGGGCCAAGCCATCCGACAGGAGGTACTTGAGCAAGTCAAGGTTGGAAGCCAACAGGTCGCAGCCCACTGTATTTTCGTAGCGTTTGCCCGGTGCGTTGAAGTTGGGTTCGATCTGAAAGTCCATCAGGTATTTGAGAACCTTCCGGCTGTTACCGGCCAGGGCCAAATTCCAAACCTGGGAATTGGCGAGGTCACTGTACCTCAGAATATTCCTGACCTCGATCAGGTCGTCGAGGAAGAAGGCCGGGTAGTCCTTGTAGCGTTCGCTCGCGACTATCCTCACGGCCTTTGGCCGGCGCTGGTTGGATTTGACCAGGAGACTGGCCACCAGGAGTTCCTGTTTGTCGAGGGCAGCGTCGATGACGTTGCCCGAAGTGCCGGCCACCGAGGAGTCCAAGTTCGCGCCCGCCTGGAGAAGCCGCGACACAATTTCGGTCCCCAAGTTCTGCATGACAGCGTACGAAAGCGGCGACCAAGCCAACGCCGGCGCCTTCTGGCTGGGGTTGGCGCCGCGCTCAAGCAGACGGCCCAGAAACTCAGGGTTGCGGCCGACCGTGAGATAGAGACCCACGACGGGTTCGGTCTTGTAGGTCGCTCCCAAGGACTTCAGCTTCAGATCTACCGCGTTGAGGTCCTCGTTCTTCAGATCAGGCAAATAGACCTGGGCGGACAGGGAGGCTAGGCTAATTTCGAGCAGAACGGCGGTGAAGAATAATCGCAGGGAGAACGGCATGACGAACCTCTGATCCCCCTATTAGGCAACCCTCCTCTGCAATGGTCAAGGCATGCGAACGGCGCCTCAGTACGCCATCCAGCCGCCATCGACAAGAAGGTTGGTCCCGCTCACGTACAGCGCGTCGTCTGAAGCCAGAAACAGCGCGGCACCGGCAACGTCGTCGGGTCGGCCAAGTCGGTGAAAAGGTGTTCGCGACCGCGAGTAGGCCAAGGATTCAGGGACCATTCCGTCGGGTCTCCCCGTGACAATCTTTCCTGGTGCCACGGCGTTCACAAGAATTCCCTGGGGACCAAAGTCCACCGCAACCTGATGGACGAAGTTGACCACTCCCCCTTTGCTGGCGGCGTAGGCCACAGTACCGGGCGGACCGATCATCCCCTGCTGAGAGGACAAGACGATGACCCGACCCCTCACTTCACCGCGGGGTTCCTGAGTTAGCATCTGGGCTACGGCTTTCTGCGTTCCCAAGAACACCCCCCGCAGGTTGACGGCCATAATCGCGTCCCAACCTTCTTCTGTGGTTTCCAGTAGTCCTTTCGAGTAGGGGCCGCCCGTGATCCCGGCGCTGCAGACCATGATGTCGAGCCGTCCAGAGTGGTCTACCGCCGTTCGTACCAACCTCGCGTTGTCGGAGGCTTTTGAGGCGTCCGCCTCCAGAAAGACTCCACGGCTCCCCAGGAGCTTCGCAACGGGAGTGCCGCCTTCCAGGGGTTCGCTCCGAAGGTCGCCGGCGACCACCCACGCCCCCTCGTCGGCGAACCGCGAGGCAATGGCTCGCCCCAGGCCCGACGCGCCACCGGTCACGACGGCCGTTCTTCCCTCAAGTCTTCCTTTCATCTCTGACCTCCTGTGTCGTTCCAGACGGCGGGGTGCTCGTCGAGCCAGTTCATATAGTGCTCAAACGACGAGTCCAGATCAAAGTCGGCGTGAAATCCGAAGTCGTCGCGAAGCCGTTTCGTGTTGAAGGCCGTTCGACCCAAGGTGCCTCGTGCGGCGACTGTACACTCGTCGTCGCGGCGGGTGGTTCGAAACCGAAATTCCGGAAACCGTGCCGCCAGCCGCTGGGCCCAATCGATCAAACCCCAGGGAGCCTCGATGCCAAGGTGGTACAAGCGATGCTGAAGCACCGGAACGTCGAGCAGGAGGGACAGAGCTCGCGCCGCATCGGGGGCGTACATCCAGTCCTGAACACCCAACTCAGGGACAACCGGCTCGCCTCCCTGCCGGGCCAACCGCGAAAGCTGCCAAAGCGCACTCATGTTGTCGCGCAAACCCGTGCGGTACTCCCAGGACCCGAAAACCATGGGGAGACGGCCGGCGACCACGTCGAGGTCCCAAAGTTGCCCAAGATGCAAGACCGACCGTTCGGCCGCATACTTGCTGATATCGTACATCGTGACGGGAGAGGGAAGGTGATCCTCGGTCACCAAGTCTGGCGGGAAACTCTCGGAACCGAATACGGCGCCGGTGCTGGCCAAGACAAACCGCTGGGCGTCGACGTGGCGGGCGGCTTCCAAGACGTGAAGAGTCCCCAAAACGTTGACCTCGACCACGCGCCGGGGTTCGCGCGCGTCACGGTCGACTCCCGCCGTGACGGCCGCTATATGGACCACATGCTTTGCCCCGGAACGCACCAACGCCCCCCGAAGCGCCTCCGAATCGGTGACGTCGCCGAGCTCGGCCGTCAGCCGCCCGGGAAGTTTCGACAGTTCCTCCATCGCGCCGGCAAGTGGGGGGGTCGCGCTGAACAAAGCTACGTCGTCGCCTCTGGACAGAAGCAGAGCAGCGAGGTTCAAACCCACAAAACCCGAGCCTCCAGTCAAGAATACTTTCAAACCGTCCTCCTCGGATGAGGGGCGAGAAACTGGCCGCCGCCGAGCCGATCTTCTTCAAAAAGAGAGCGCCCCCGAAGATAAACCGCCTCCACCGAACCCTGGAACGTCCGACCTACGTAGGCCGAGTGGCGGTTGCGGGATTTCAAGTCCTCAGCGCGCAGGGTCCAGGTTCGAGCCGGATCGACCACGGTGA
>CAYYUZ010000122.1:0-11273 GCA_964475005.1 uncultured Spirochaetales bacterium | reverse complement strand
CCGAAGAAGATCGTCGAGTTGACGAACAGGAGTTTGACCTGTTCTTCGTGGTTCAGGCGGTCACGGATGCCGCTGAACATGAGGTTTCTGAAGAAGGCTTTCATGGTTCCCCCGGCTAGACAGTAATGATGTTTTCGAGTCCTACCGAAAGGCTGAAATGGCCCCGGACTGTCGAAAATGGAATGGTGATTATGGGAACGGGGCCCGTCGGCCAAGTGACCTGGTGGTTCTGTCCCTGGACAATCGAGGGCAGGGAAATCAGAAGACGGAACTCTTCGAGACCCTTCTTGGCGTTGCCGGCGATGATGTTGACGAGCTCGCCTACGGTGTCGGTGACGTCGTCGTCAAGGTTTGTCTTAACGGTCCCCGTCAGAAGGCCTGTCAGTTCTTGCGCCAAAGCCGCCGGGAAGCTGAGTACAACCAGTCCTCTGGCCTCTCCCGCGATGCCGATGATGGCGCTGATGTCCCAGTCGAGGATCTCTTCCTTTCTGACCAAGTAGGGCGTAAGGGCCTTGGGTTGCAACGCAAACAACTGGTCAAAAGCGCCCTCGACAGCGTCGATAAACGGCGTGATGTACTTGATGTTCATGAAGGCTTCCTCTCGAGGACCCGCCGGATTTTTTCCTCGAGGCTTCTTTCTGTCACCGGCTTCACCAGATAGTCGTTCACGCCGGCCTTGACGGCTTCGATGACGTTGTACTTGGCGGCCTCGGAAGTGACCATGATGATGGGAAGCGCGCTGTACTTCGGATGCGAGCGCAGACGTTTGAGCAGGTCGATGCCATTGAGGTTGGGCATGTTCCAGTCCAGGAGCAGGAGGGTAACCTCCTCGGCTTCCAGCAAGGTCCAGGCCTGCTGGCCGTCGCAGGCCTCGAGAAACGAGTCGTCGGAGAAGTGGAGCCGTTTCAGCGTGTTCTTGACGATGTTTCTCATGATTCGGGAATCGTCGACGATAAGTATGCGCATGAAACTATTGTAAAGGGAGGCGCCGGAAATTGTCCATCGAAGTCGTTGACCGACGCCGTCGACCTGCCTAGAGTGTTTTCAAGATCGATTTCCTTGGAATATTCAAGAATCGGGGTTTGATAGGGAGTGCATCGTGTCTGATCAATATGAACGCTATCACCAAAGGGCCTTGAATTCGCTGAAGGCGCTCAAGACCTGGAAGAACCTGCGGGCCGGCAGCGAGTTCGGAGGGTTGGCCCTGGCCTTCGGGACCTACCTCCTGACGCCGAATTTCTGGGCTTTTCTGAGCGTCGCTATCGCCATCGCGGCGGTATATTTTCTTCTGCAGGCCCAGGAACGCAAAGCCTACCGTGTGGTTAAGGCCGACTATGCCGAGGTCTCAGACGCAACGGTCTCCCAGACTTTGGAACCCGACGAGAGGGAGGAACTCCAACGCCTCTTCGAGCGCGCCGGGCGCGAAATGAAGGTCAAGTGACGCAACAGGAGCTAGCCCTTTCCTGCAAGGCTCAACGCCTGGTCTAAATCGTCCCTCAAGTCTTCGAAGGCCTCGATGCCGACCGAAAACCTGAGTAGGTTCTCCGTGACTCCTGTCCTGAGTCTCAGTGTTTCTGGGAGCGCCGCGTGGGTTTGCGTCAAGGGGTAGGTGATCAGGCTCTCCACGCCTCCGAGGCTTTCGGCGTAACTGATTACCTTGACTTGGTCGATCACCTTGAGCGCGGCCGGACCGGAATGGGTCCTGAAACTGATCATGGCGCCAGGGCCCGTCGACTGGGCATCGTGGACGTCCTTTCCCGGATGGTCGGGCAAGCCGGGGTAGTGGACTTCCTTCACGGCCGGGTGCTGCCTGAGCCACAGGGCGAGTTTCCGTGCGTTGTCCTCTTGGCGGTCGAGGCGGACGGCCAGAGTCTTGAGTCCCCTGATGACCAACCAGCTGTCGAAGGGACCGAGAATGCTGCCCGAGCTGTTTTGAAGGAAACGGATGCGGTCGGCAAGTTCTTGCTCACGGCAAACCACAAGTCCGCAGACCGTGTCGTTGTGGCCGGAAAGGTACTTGGTCGCCGAATGAATCACCACGTCGGCGCCAAGGTCGAGCGGCTTCTGACGAAGCGGGGAAAGAAACGTGTTGTCGACGATGCTCGTCCATCCCCGGCGTTTGGCCAAAGTGGTCAGAGACTTGACGTCGCTGATCCTCATGCCGGGGTTCGAGGGGGTTTCGATCAGAAGGCCTTTGACCGCGGGATCAGAAATCGCCTTAACCGCGTCGAATCGAGAGGTGTCGACGTAGAGGCCTTTCAACCCCAGAGGACCGAAGACCTCCTCGACCAGGCGCCAGGTGCCCCCGTAGAGGTCCTCGGAAAGAAGAACCGTGTCACCAGCGCGAAACAAAAAAAAGATCGCGGTGAGAGCGGCCATGCCGGAACTGAACGCGCAGGCGTCCACACCGTGTTCCAGGACCGCCAGTTCTTGCTCCAGCCAGCGGCGGGTGGGGTTGTCGGTGCGGGAGTAGTCGAAGCCCGTCGATTGCCCGGCGCCGGGATGTCGGAAGGTTGCGGTTTGGTAGATCGGAGCACTGATAGCGCCTTTCTCGTCGCCAGAGTTGAGCCCCGCCTGGGCGACGATCGTTTCGTCCTTCATAAAACCTCTCTTAAGAAATCGAAAACCAAAAAGGGCAAGAGACAGGATAACAGGATTAGCCGGATTGACAGGAAAAAAGAAAGTGATGGAGAAAGGTGGGGACCTTCTAGGAAAGCCTTCTCGTTCTTTCTTGCATCTTCTGTTCCTGTAAATCCTCCTGAAATCCTGTAAATCCTGTCAAAATTCTTTCTGTACTAGACCTTCGCCCGCAACGGGGTCCAGCCGCCGGAGGCGGGAATTCTGCCGTCGGCACGGGCGTTGGCCACCAGAGCCGACAGACTGACTTCGGAGGCGCAGGCGACCCGTTCCATTTTCTTCATCGAGATGGCCCCCGTTGGGCAAGCCCTCTGGCATTTGCCGCAGCGTATGCATTGGTCGCTGTCAATGAAGATGTAGCTTGTCTTTTCGGAGGTGCTGGCCTCGATGATCTGGGTGGGAACGCCGTCTTCGTCCTTGAAGATCCGGCTGACCTTCTTGATGCAGTTCCGCGGCGCCACGTCGATGCACCAGTCACAGTGAATGCACTTGTCTTGGTCGATCTCGAATTTGAAGTTGCACTGGTAGCAGCGGCTGGCGTGGACCTCGGTGCCTTCGACGCCGTGACCCTTCTCGACCTCGTGCGTCGAATCGACCCGAGCCACCAGCGGAGCCAGAGGCATGGCAGCGGGGCGGCGAAGGTCGTCGTCGCGGGTTCTTCCCGTCTGAACCCGGCTTTCGACAAGCTCGACCGCAATGTGATGCCCCAGTCTCACCTGGCCTGTCAGAAACTGATCGATGCGGCCGGCGACTTCCTTGCCTTCGGCCACACAGTGGATAACGTCGCTGCTGCCAGTCCGGAACTCCCCGGCGGTGAAGATCTTGGGTTCGTTCGCTGGTTGAAGTTCTTTGGGGAGGATGGACCAGTCGGCGTCTTGGCCTACGGCCGCCAGCAGATGGCGGCAGGGGATGTCGTACTCGCTGCCCGGAATGGGTTCGATGCCGGGTTTGCCGTCGGCGCCGAGCTTTTCGGAAAGCTTGTTTCGCTGAAAGGTCACCGAAACCAGCTGCCCGTCTTGTGTGTTGATGCGCAGCGGTGTGGCCAAGGTCCGCACCTCGATGTTTTCGAACTTGATTTCGTCGAGTTCGTCGAGGTCGGCGGCCATGTGGTGCTCGGTCCGCCGGTAGGCGATGGTGACGCTGTGCTCGGAACCCAAGATACGGCGGGCGGCTCGCGCGCAGGCTCGGGCACAGTCGACGGCCGTGAAACCGCCTCCGATGACAACGACGTCGCCCTCAAGGTGGGTGATCTCCCCGTCGTTGTAGTCTTTCATGAACTTCAGCCCCGAGAGCGGTTTCACCTCGCCAGGAAGCCCCACGTCTTTGGCCTTCACGGTTCCCGTGGCGACCAAAACGGCGTCGAATTGCGAGCGCAGGTCATGAAGCCGGGCGGCGTCGATGTCCTGTCCGAGGCGCACTTCGACACCCGAATCGACAATGAGCGCGATCTCGCGGGTCACCTGGTCGACGGGCAGGCGGAAGCGGGGAATACCGTCGATCATCATGCCACCGAGGTGGCTGCCCCGTTCGAAGAGGGTGACCCGGTGACCGAAGCGGACCAGCTCGCGCGCGGCGGTCAGCCCGGTGGGGCCTCCTCCGATGACGGCTATGGTCTTGTGCGTCGGCTGAAACCAGGCGTCCAAGGGCGGCGGCAGCGAGGGCGCAAAGTCGGCGCCAGCTCGTTTGAGGTGGCAGATGTGAACGGGGCCCTGCACGTTGGTCCAGTTGTGGCGGCAGGCGTCTTCGCAGGGGCGGGTGCAAACCCGGCCCAGGACACTGGGGAACACGTTGTCTTCCAGGTTGATGCGGTAGGCCTTGCCGGGGTCGCCTTCGACAAGGGCGCGGATGTACGCCGGAACATCTGTCCTGGCCGGGCAAGCCTCCTGGCAGGGAACGTCCTTGGCCAGAGTCCGGGCATCCAGACGTGTTGTTCCAAGGCCGGTGGTCACCGACAGTTCTGTCTGGTTGGGAGAAAGCTCGTATTGGTATTTCACTGGTACACCGCCTTGCGGAAGGGTTCCAGGCCCATCCGGGCCACGGTTGCGGTCAGGGTCTCGTCGGCCTTTCGCAGTTTCAAGAACGTGTCGAGGACGGTCTCGACGACTTCGGGGCAGTCGGTCTTTTTGAACTCGCCGAGCTTGAGTCCGAAGGCTTTCTGGTCGCCGCCGATGAGCATTTCGTAGCCTTCGACGCTGCCCGAATCGGCCTCGCGGATTCTGAGGCCCCTGAACCCAATATCGACGATACGGTAGGGGGAGCAGCTGTTTGGGCAGCCTGTGATGTTGATCTGCACCTTGGAGTCCACGGGGCGGTATTTGTCTCGGCTGACCACAGGGAGCAGCAGGTCGTGGAGGCTCCGGGTCTCGGTGACGGCCTTGGGGCAGTAGGTAGTGCCAACGCAGGGGACGATGTCGCGGATGCCGAAGAAGCCCTCGGTGGCGAACCCCAGGGCCTTCACCGCATCCTTGACCTCGAGGACCTTGGCTGGCTCGACGCCGTGGAGCTCGAGGTTCTGGCGGTTGTTCGTGTACACCCTCTGGTTGCCATAGATTTCGGAAAGCTCGGCCACCTTCCGGAACTGGTCGTGGGTCACCTCGCCCCGGGGAACGAGCATCCTCACCACCGCCTTGCCGTCGGTACCCAGCACGGAATCGCCGAGCTCGGCCAGAGGGCGGTCAGGAATGGCAGGGCCGGCTTCGGTAAAAGGAGCGGTTTCAAGACCATCGGTGGCCTTGCCCTCCTTAACCAAGTGTTCCAGCACCCACGCGCGCACTTGTTCGATGCCTTGAAGCGCGACGACGACCTTAAGCCGACTGGTGGCCCGGTTGAACCGGTCGCCGTGGTCCCGGTAGGTGAGGGTCACGGCACGGGATACGTCGGGCACCCTGTCCTCGGGGATGAAGCTGAACAGCTCCTGGCCCACGTAGGGGTCCCACCCCATGCCCCCGCCAACGATGACCCGAAAGCCTTTTTCGGTCTGGCCCCGGTCGCTGCGCTCCACGGCCACGAAGCTCAGGCAGTTGATGTAGGGCTGGGCGCACCCGGCCGAGCAGCCCGAGAACGTGATCTTGAACTTGCGGGGCAGGTTGTCCAGGTCCTCAGATTCGCCCTGGAGCTTCTGCAGCTTCTGGGCCCAAGGCAGAACGTTGATCCTTTTGTGGGGACAGGTCTCGGCCAGGGGACAGGCAGTGACGTTCCGGGTGACGTCGCCGCAGCCGTGCATGGTGGTCGACGCCTCCTCGGCCAGACCCCGCATCATGTCTGCCAAGTTGCCCACCTTGAGCCAGTGGAACTGAATGGCCTGGCGGGTGGTGATGTTCAAAATACCCTGGCCGTACTTCTCGCTGATGGTGGCGATGTTCCGGGCCTGGCTGCTGGTCATCACCCCACCGGGGGTCACCACGCGGGCCATGTGGTTCCCCGGCTGGCGGCTGGCGTAGATGCCGTACCACTTGGCAATGGTCTTCTCTTCCTTGCTCATCACCCCCTTGCGGGCGATCTCGTCAAAGTCGAGAGTGAGACCGGCGTCTTTGACCTCCTCTTCTTCGCTGCGGAGGAGGAAAGTCAGTTTACGTTGCATGCGGGGCTCCTTGGTCAGTCGTGATAGAAAAGCAGGGTGGAGATATAGCGCTCCCCGGTGTCGCAGATGATGGTCACAATGGTTTTGCCCCTGCTTTCCGGCCGCTGGGCGAGCTGCCTTGCGGCCCAAACGTTGGCTCCGGCGCTGATTCCAGCGAGCACCCCTTCCTTGAGCGCCAGTTCCTGGGCTGCGGCAATGGCGGCCTGGCTGTCGACCCGGATGACCTCGTCGAGCAGTTTGACGTCGAGGTTTCCGGGAATGAACCCGGCGCCGATGCCCTGGATCATATGCGGTCCCATCGTTCCTCCGGAAATGACGGGGCTGGTCGTGGGTTCGACCGCGGCGAGGAGTATCTTGGGATTCTTCTCGCGCAGGTAGCGTCCGGCCCCGGTGAGCGTTCCCCCCGTACCGACGCCGGCGACAAGAATGTCGACCTTGCCGCCTGTGGCTTCCCAGATTTCGGGGCCTGTGGTCCGGTAGTGGGCCTCGGGGTTGGCCGGGTTGGAAAACTGCATGGGGATGAAGCCGCCCGGGATGTTCTGGAGCAGGGTCTCGGCCTTCTTCACGGCGCCAGGCATTCCCTCGGTTGCCGGGGTCAACACGATCTCGGCACCAAAGGCTGCAAGCAGCTTGCGCCGTTCGATGCTCATTGATTCGGGCATGGTCAAGATGACTTTGTACCCCTTGACGGCGGCCACCCAGGCCAAGCCGATGCCTGTGTTGCCGCTGGTCGGTTCGATGATGGTTCCGCCGGGAAGCAGCTTTCCTTCCTTTTCGGCGGCTTCAATCATGGCCAGGGCAATGCGGTCTTTGACCGACGCGCCGGGGTTGAGGTTTTCAAGCTTGCCGAGGATGGTTGCCCCGGTCCCTGCCGCAAAACGGCTGAGGTTGAGCAAGGGGGTCTTTCCGATCAGTTCGGTCAGATCATTGGCAATGGAACTCAAGGGCGTTCTCCTTTGTTCGGTCCTTTCAAAACTACTGCGGCGTATATTGTCTTCGCCAAAAAACCGTTCAAATCCTCACGTACAAGGAGTACGCTCCGGTTTTCACTTCGTTTTTTTACTCGTCAAAACACGTCCTCGCTACGTTTTGAAAGAACCTCTATTGATTCTTTTCTTTGCTAAGTTCAAAGCGGTTTCGGGACCCCACCATCGTAGAACCCACCGAAGCCACCGCGACGCCCAAAGCGCTTTTAGGCCGCTGAGACGTCGTTCCCGCGGCAGAAGCTCGCGAGCGGCCGAGGTAAAAGCGGCTTCGGCTTCCCACCGCCGGAATTGCGGTTCGAGTTCCTGGCGGAGCCGGGTAACGTAGTAGGTCGCCTTGGCCTTGGTCGACAACCCGGCGATCAGGTGGTCGGTCTCAATCAGGCTCATAAACCAGGTGTCGCAAAGGTCGAGCGTGTCGATGACGTTGCACAGCACGTGGTGTCTCTTGGCGGCGGCCGAGATCCGTTCGTTGAGTGCCCGGTCGGTCAGATCGCTTGTCACGAACGTCGCCCCGGCAATCAAGGCATCGAGGTCGGCCTCGGCGGCGGGGAGGCTGTGGACAGGAACGCGGCGTTCGGCCTTGAGGACAAGGTTCTCGTTGACTTCGGAAGGGCGCCCGGCAGGCACGATGATCTCAAGCGAGGTGGGGAGGGCTTCGGCCACCACCAAGAGTTCGTCGGCGAACACCGCGAGTTTCTGTGTCTTCTGTAGTCCTTCTCCCCGTTCGCCGGCGAACACGACGGCGCGCTGGATGTTGACCATCAACGGCATGTACACGAGTTGCCTCCTGTCATCGCGGACCCTTCAGGTAGTCGTCACGAGCCTTCACGGCGGCACCGGGTTGTCCGGTTTCCGAGCTGAAGGTTGCGATGATACCGTACTTTTTGGCGACGGCAGGGCTGCTGAACGAAAGCCCTCCCCGGTTCTGGGCGATGTTGCTCCACAGGCCTCTGGCCCTGCAAAGTTCGGACAGTCTTGCGTTGACTGCGGGGTCATTGGTCATGCCATAGACCAGCGAAACGCCGGCCAGGTCACTTTCGACGAACGCCCGCTTGTGGACCTGGGCGTCGGTGAGTTTGTCGGCAAGAGCCTGCACCTGCGAGGAAATCTCGGGGGCGACGATACGAACCATGGGGTCCTGGTCGACAAGCGCCGCCAGTTTGGTGCGGGTGCCCGCGCCCGCGCCGACAAACAAAATCCGAAGGCCTGTGAGGTCGAGCGAAACCGGAATGGCCACTTTGGAACTCATAAGACAAAATCCATCAAGACATCAGAATCGGTCAGGTGCGCGACGATCCGCTCAACCTGTTCGGCGCGTGGGACTTCGGCCCTGACGGTGAGGGGGACCGAGGTGGCCAGCTCCGTGGGACCAATGCCCACGGTGAGCACATCGGCCGGTCTGGAAAGCGCTTCGAGAACCTGCCGTTCTGTGTCGTCGAGGCCGGCGAGGCTCGCGATGAACACCGCCCCGGCGTCGGTGAACAGGTGCGCGGTTTCGCCCAAGCGCCTGAGCACCTCGGGCCTGTCCTCTTGGCCCGATTGCAGGCTGAGCAGGGCGTTGGAGAGGCCCAGGTAGTAGACAAAGCGTCCTTTCTCAAACAGCGCCTTCTCCAGAGCCTGACCGACTTCCGCCAACGGAGCGTCGGCTCCCCCAGTCAGTAGAACAAAGGTCGGCCGCTGGTTCCAGCGTGCCGCCCGAACCTGGGGCGTCAGCATCGATCGATCCCAGTTCTGTTCGCGGTGGGCCAACTGCCGGTCGAGGAGGGTATTGCCTGTGCCTTGATCGGCCAGAACGATGCCGCCGCCAGCGATTTCATACTCGTCAACGATGACGAAGCGCCCGAGTTCGGCGATGTCTGCCGCCAGATCGAAGGCCAAGGGTTTGAAGGCTTCAAGAATACATTCGCCGACTTCGTGCTGCTCGACCATTTCCTTTTTTCCGCTGGAAAGGTCGCTCGCGTCGAGCACCTTGAGGATTTCATCGACCCAGACCGGCACCTCGGCGGTGGCCAGCTTGAGTTTGTATTTCTTGCCCATCACAAGGGGCTTTCTTCCCAGCCAAAAGATGTTGACCTTAAGGCGGTTGGCGGTTCGGGGTGCGGTCTGGCCGGCCCGGGCCATAAGCTCACCGGGGCGCACGTAGATCTCTGGGTTGAGCGTGACCCCTGTGGCCTTGCCGGGACCGACCTCGGTCCGAACCGGCGCGTTGAACTCTTCGATGGTCTTGACCTTGGCTTTCTTCAGGGAGGGGTAGAAGACCACGTCGTCGCCGACCCTGAGTGTGCCGGTTTCGACCCTGCCGGCGGTGATCCGGCGGTCGTCACCCTCTTCGGTGAACTTATAGACGTCTTGAACAGGCATGCGCAGGGGTTTATGCGGGGCCTCAGAGGTCAGTTCGAGCTTGTCGAGCTCGCCCAGGAGAGGTGGCCCCGGGTACCAGGACAGCTCCTCACAGCGCTCGGCCAGGTTTTTACCGTGGAAAGCCGCGGCCGGAACGACGGCCCTTGGCTCGATTCCCAGTTGCTTCAAGAACGCGCGGTACTCGGTCTCGACCGACGCAAAGATCTTGGCGTCGTAGCCGACCAAGTCCATTTTGTTGACCAGGACGATCACCTGGCGGATGCCGAGCAGCGACAGCATGGTCCCGTGGCGTCGGCTGTTTTCCTTCACGCCTTCCTTGGCGTCGATGACCAGAACCGCGGCCTCGGCCCGTGCGGCGCCTGTAATCATGTTCTTGAGGAACTCGATATGCCCCGGCGCGTCAATAATGACGTAATCGCGTTTGGGAGAGTGGAAAAAGCACCGGGCGGTGTCGATGGTGATGCCTTGGTCGCGCTCGGCCGCCAAGGCGTCGAGCAAAAATGCCCATTCGAAAGGTTTGGCGCTGCGCTCACACTCAAGGCGCACCTGTTCTAGCTTGCCGTCGGGGAGGGAGTTGGTGTCGGCCAGCAGACGCCCAATGACAGTCGATTTGCCGTGGTCGACATGGCCGACAACAACGAGAGGAAAGCGGTCGGTCACATGTACCCCCCACGGCGGAGGCTTTCTAGTCCGCCGCCGGCCTGGTCCTGCGCGCGGCCGGCGCGTTCGGCGATATGGGCGAACTTGCCGGTTTTCAGCTCCTCGATGATTTCGGGAATGTTGCGGGCGTCGCTGTCGACCTTATTGGTGCAGGGGTAACAGCCGAGGCTGCGGTAACGCTTGCCGTCGCCCTGGTTGAAATACAGCGGGGTGACAGGGATGTTTTCGCGGTGGATGTATTCCCAGATGTTGAGTTCGGTCCAGTCGAGAAGGGGATGGATGCGAAGGTGGGTGCCAGGGGCGAAGTCGGTCTTGAACTGGTTCCAGAGTTCCGGGGGCTGGTCGTCGACGTTCCAGTCGTTGTGCTTGTCGCGGGGGCTGAAATACCGCTCCTTGCTCCGGCTTCCCTCTTCGTCGGCACGCGCGCCCACAATGACCCCGGTGTAGGGGGACTTGTTGGGGTCGACTTCGTACTCAAGGGTTTCATGGTTGAGGCGGTACCGCGGCCAATCGCCGGCCAGAGTGTGTTTGAGCGCTTCGCTCTTGAGGCTGGCACAGCACGAAAGACGGTCGATGGCACCGTCGGGGAAGGTCAGCTTGTCGCGGATCGCGGCCGTGTTTTCACCGTAGACCATGTTGAGTTTCCATTCCTTGGCAAGTTTGTCTCTGTACTCGATCATCGACTTGATCTTGAAATGGGTGTCGATGTGGACCAAGGGCAGGGGCACATGGCCGAAGAAGGCCTTGCGCGCCAGCCAGAGCAGCACCGTGCTGTCCTTGCCGATGGACCACAGCATGGCAAGGTTTTTGAACTTGCGGTAGGCCTCGCGGAGGATGAAAACGCTTTGGGATTCAAGGTTGTCGAGGTGGTCCAAGTTAGGGAACTCCTGGGAAGCTGGGGCTAGGATCTCGTCGTTTTGGCTTCGTCTCAGTCGCGTTCGGTGCTCGGCGTACTTTCCAGTACGCCTGCGCTCCGTGCGCTCCTTCGACTTCGCCAAAACGACGATCTCCGTCGCCCAGTTCTGGGGTGGCTTTCGCTTCGCTCAGCG
>CAYYUZ010000121.1:0-11335 GCA_964475005.1 uncultured Spirochaetales bacterium | reverse complement strand
TCGACAAACTCAAAGACGAGTTGGAGTCGGTGCGCCGTCACCGCGACCGGACCCGACAACGCCGTGAAAAGGGCAGCCTTCCCACGGCGTCTGTCGTCGGGTACACCAACGCCGGCAAGTCCACGCTGCTGAATTTGTTCACCGACGCAGGGGTTGTTCAAGAAGACAAACTCTTTGCCACGCTCGATCCAACCACGCGCCGCACGGGGCTGGGCGGCGGCGTAGAGATTCTGCTCACCGACACCGTCGGGTTCATTCAGAAGCTTCCCCATCACCTCGTCGATGCCTTCCGCTCGACCCTCGAAGAGGCGGTCCACGCCGATTTCCTCGTCCACCTCGTCGACGCCAGCCACCCAAACTGGGACACCCACCGCAAAACCACGCTCTCGGTTTTGACAAGCCTCGGTGCGGCCGACAAGCCTCAGCTCCTGGTCTTCAACAAGATCGACGCGCTTGGTGACGAGGTTCTGCGGCGAGGCCTGGAGATTCAATTCCCCGAGGCGCTGTTTGTGTCCCTCCACACCGGAGCCGGAGTCGACAAGCTCAAGCAGACCATGGCGGCCGTGGTGAAGAAACTTCACGCGCCGCGTCTGGTACGGCTCCCCCTCGACCGAGGTGACCTTGTCGGCTACCTGTACAAGAACGCTCAGGTGCTGGCCGAGCGCTACACCGAGACCTCCATCGAAATCGAGGCCCTGATTCCAGCCTCGGCGCTCTCGGCCGTCGCGGCGTTCGCCGTGCCGCTTCCATGATCCTCGTGCCCGAGTGGGAGGCTCCGCCTTGGGTGAGGTGTTTCACCACCACCCGAAGCGGGGGAGTCAGCACCGGCGCCTACGAGAGCCTCAACTTAGGCGCTCACGTCGGTGATGAATTAGCTCAGGTTCAGACCAACCGTCAGCTTGTGCAGTCGCAGGAATGGGACACGCCGCCGCTTTGGCTTGGGCAATGCCATGGAACCGACGTCGTCCGGGCCGAAGACTGGCCGCCCGACGACAGGATTCCCCAGGCCGACGGGTCGGTCACGGTTGTGCCCGGACGACCTCTTGTCGTCATGACCGCCGATTGCCTGCCTGTGGTCGCCTGCGACCGATCGGGAACTGTTGTCGGGGTCTTTCACGCTGGATGGAAAGGCCTGCTCGCGGGTATTCTAGAAGCGGGTGTAAAGGCGCTACGCCGTCGGCCACAAGAGATTCTAGTCTGGATAGGCCCCTGCGTCGGACAAGACAGCTACCAGGTCGGGCCCGAAGTCCGGCAGGCGTACCTGGCCGCCGACGACGGCTACGGGGCAAACTTCCAGGCTGACGGTCCCGGGCACTGGAAATTTGACCTAGCGGGAGCGGCCATCCACCTTCTGGCGAGGCTTGGTGTCGCCGCCGTGACGCGCAGTCCTTGGGACACGTACCTTGATGTCGATCGGTTTTTCAGCCACAGGCGCCAAGGACCTTGCGGTCGCCAGGGAACCTTCGTTTGGCTGGCGAAAAGGAGCCTCTCATGAACAAGAAACTCAACACCGCCGTCTTTTTTGTAGTCGCCACATTGGTCAACATCGGGCTGATTTTGATCCTGTCGCTGGCGATCTTTCTCCCCTACGCGCTGTTTTTGGCGCGCCTGCTTCCCGGTCCCGTGAACGCACTGGCCCTGATCGTGATCTTCGTGGGGGCTATGGCCGGGTCTTTCCCGATCTACCGGCGACTGATCGAAGCGTTTCAAAAAAGGGTCGACGTAGAGAAGTACTTCGACCCTATTGTGCGCCAAACGGCCAAACGCGGCCGACGCGACTGAGCGGCGGCCGTGAAACCCCTCTCATCCGGCCCCGTTGTTCTGCTGACTCTGCTTCTGCTCGGCGGTTGCCAGTCGACGCCGAACTCACCCAGACCCGCGCAGCTTCTTGACAACTACCCCGACCTTTCGGCGGCGCCGTTTCCCGATCGTGTGGGCACCATCCCCCTTATCCTCCTTGACGATCTGAGGGTCGCCGACCACCGCCCCGACTATCAGGCCCACCCGGTCAGCGACGCCGAGCGCGAGCTTTTCACAAACACGTGGCAACGGATGCCGATGCCCCTGCGCAAGGTGGTTTCGGCAAAAGTCGTCGCTGTGTACTTCGTAGAGAATTTTGAAGGTGGGGGAATGACCTATTTCTTGTGGAAGAAGGGAGCGCCGAAATACGTGCTCATTTTCAACGCACGAGTTCTCACCGACAGTGTCTCGCAATGGCTCACCTTTCGTGACAATACAGCGTTTGCTCTTGGCGATTCTGGATTCAAGCTGGAAGACCGCGTGGCCGGCGACGACAAGGCGCTGCTGTGGCTGATGCTTCACGAGGGTGCCCACGTGTTCGACTTTTCCGTGCGGCCGAGACGACCCGAACCTCCGAAGGATTTTGCCCGTCGGGCGGACCTTCACTTCTACGATGTCGAGAACAAACCCAAGGTCGGCGCCAGGGAGGCGTCCGCGGTGTTTGAGAACGTCAAACGCAGCGGCTACAGTTCGCTCTACGCCGTCCAAAACGAGTTGGAGGATTTCGCCGAACTCGTGGCCTGCGGAACGCTTGAAGAGACTCTGGGTCTGACGATCGAGTGCCGCCTGACAGAACCCAGCGGCCGGGTCTCCGCGTTCGACCCGCTTCGCAATCCGAAAACGAAGATCAGAATCGACGCCGCTCTGCAAGCTCTAAACACGAACCTTGCCAAAGACTTTGGAGTGATTCCATGAAACACTTTCTTGTCGTCCTTCTCGCGGTAGCTACAACGGCTGCTTTCGGCCAAACCGTGACGGTGCCGGCCGCGAAAACCGTCAGTTCGATTCCCCTTCTTGCCCTCGAGGGCCGCACGCTTGCCGGCGAGGTCCTGGCGACTCCCCTGTTCGACGACCATCCGCTGGCTCTGGCCGAACTCTTGGGCGGCCGCAGCCAGGTTCTTCTGACCGGCAGTACGCTTGCCATCAAGAATAGCCAAGCTGGCGGTCCGCTGATCCAAGTGGGCACTCCCGTCTGGGATGTCGCGGGGTTGGTGACTCTTAATCCCCAGTTGAAGACTCTCGAAGATTTCGCGGGCAAGAGCCTCGTTGTTCCGCTGGAGGGCGGACCGCTCGATGTGCAGTTACAGGCCCTGCTGAAGGCTAAAGGGCTGGACGGCAAGGTTCGCCTGGAATACGCAGAACCCGTGCAGGCCGCGGCGCTTCTGCTACACAATCGAGTCGATGGCGCGTGCCTTCCCGAACCCTTGGTCAGCCGCTTGGTCCTGCTGAACCACGCAACCGAACTGTTCACCTTCGCCCAAGCCTGGGCGGCCCTCAGCGGAGACCCGCGGGCGCCGCAGGTCAGCCTTGTGGCGCGCCGGGATTGGGCACTCACCCACGGCGAGTTTCTCAAGGCCTTCCTGGCGGCGTACCGACAGAGTCTGGCCTCAGTCAAAGCCGACCCCAAAGCCTTTGCGGCCCGCTTCGCCGGTGTGTTGGGACTACCAGCCGCCGTAGTTGAAAGAGGACTGACCCAAACACTCTTCGATCTGCCCGGTTCCGTCGAAACGGCCCGTCTGTTTCGAGCCTACCTGAACCTCATTGGCGACACCAAGCCCGTGGCCGGAGATTTCTTCTTCACGGAGTAAATAATGAATTCGGATTGACGGCCCTGGCGTCCGCGAGTAGCCTGAGAGCCGTGAAAGCCGGGGGCCGTTTTCGTTTCTTTGTCACCCTCACCTCAATCCTGGCGGCCGCCGCCTTAGTGGGCTCTTTGGTCTATTCGACGACCTACGACACCCTTCGCCGGTCCTACGCGCAGAACCTCGCCCGAAGCGTCAATCAGGGCGTCTACGTTCTCGACAGCTATCTTCAAAACCAATTTGTCCTGTTGACGCTCTACGCCTCGGTGCCCCTGGTCCACGAAGGGAAGTTCCCCGAACTGCCGGCTTGGTTGAAACGCCCCGAGGCCAAGGGCGCCAACCCCAAACGGTTCACCATCATCGACGCCAAGGGCAACGGCCTGACCACGGCGGGCGACGTGTTTGATGCTAGCGACCGTCTGTACTTCCAAAAGGCCCTGGCTGGAGAACGATCGATCCAGGAATCCATCGTCAGCCGTGTCGACGGGTTGCCCGTGGTGGTGCTTGCCCAGCCCATACCAGGGAGTTACCCGAAAGCCGCAGTCCTCACGTGCAGCATCGACCCCCGCGTCTTCCGTTCGCTTCTGCTGCCGTTCAAGGGGTTCTCGGAAGCCGAACTGACTTTGATCGACGACTCGGGCCGGGTCTTGGCCACGACGGAAGACCCGACCCCCACCACCCCAGACGACTTGCTGCGATCGAGCGCAACCCTCAGCATGGCGCCGTGGACGATCAACGCTCAGGTCCGCGTAGAACAAGTCATGCACCCTGTGCAGAACGTGCTTATCCTTGTCGGCCTGTTGATTGTCGCCGGAGCCGGATTGATTGTTGTCGTTTTTCTGGTTGGCCGCCGGCACCGCCGAGATCTGGACGAAGTGAAAGAGGACCGAACCCAGGCCCTGCGCGACGCCTACGAGCAGATTCGCAAGCTTGCATTTCACGACACGGTGACCAGGCTCCCCAACCGCAACATGGTCGTCCGAAAGATCGGCGAGGCGCTGCAATCCCGCACGCCGCTCAAGGTGATCGTTATTGCCCTCTCCCGCTTCAGCCGCCTCACCACGACCTTTGGCATGAACTTTGGCGACGTCGTGCTTCGTGAGACGACGGCCCGCCTTCAGGCGTTTGTGCCGCCCGATGAAGGGGCCTTTCTGGGACGTCTAAGCGGAAGCGAGTTTATTCTGCTTCTGGACCCCCAGAAGTACGGTTCGTTGACTCTCGAATGTTTTCTGGACCTTTTCCAGGAGCCCATGGGAAAGAACGACTTGAAGCTGCATATGACCGTCCACATTGGAGCCTGCGACTTGCTCGAGGTTGGAGCTACCCCGGAAGAGGTGATCAAGAGCGCGGAAACGGCGCTGTGGGCCGCCCGTGAGCTGGGAGTCAACGCCGCCTCCGATCTGACCTCGCACGCCGTGAACCAGCGTCTGCGCCGCGCGCAACTTCAGAAGCTGCTCCCTGACGCCGTCGAAAAGGAAGAAATGGAGGTCTACTACCAACCGCAGGTTTCGCTGGCCACTGGCAAAATTACGGGCTACGAGGCGCTTCTGCGCTGGAACTGCCGGGAGCTGGGTCAGGTTTCGCCTGCGGAATTCATCCCGGTGGCCGAGGAAACCGGAGTCATCGTTCCTCTCGGTTTCTGGGTTCTCGAAAGGGGAATCGAGTTTGCCAAAGAACTGCAACGCCGTGGCGATCAGGCGGTGGTCTCAGTGAACGTGTCGCCCGTGCAGTTCCTTCACCACGAGTTCCTCGATGACGTGACCCGCCGCGTCGAAGCCTCGGGCCTCGAACCCAGGTTTTTGGGTCTCGAGATCACCGAAAGCACGCTTTTGGGGGGCCTGGACCAGTGGAAGCCATCCTTGGTCAAGATCATGGAAACAGGCGTCAAAGTCAGCCTCGACGACTTCGGCACCGGCTACTCGTCGCTGAACTACCTCAAGGACCTTCCCCTTCATGTGCTAAAGATCGACAAGAGCTTCATCGACGCCCTTGACGTTGACAGCCGTGCGTTCCACCTGATCGAGTGCATCATCGATCTGGCACACCATTTGGGCCTCGTTGTCATCGCCGAAGGCATCGAAACGCAACGGCAGTGTGACCTGCTTCTTCAGGCAGATTGCGATCAGGTCCAGGGATTCTTCACGGGGCACCCCCAACCGGCCGACGACCATTTCGCCCGGATTGAGGTGTGAAGCCGCTTTCAGGACGACTGACAGGAGTGTTCGGCGTCGCCGCTGGCGCTCTCGTGTACACTCTGGGTACTGTGTTCTTCGGTCACGACATCGTTCCCTGGCTGCCCGAGGTTCTTGTTAGGCTAATACAGGCCCTGTCTGATCCGGCCACCGGCATCGATCTAGGCCTCACCCTGGCAAGAACCGCCGCCGGTTTTCTGCTGGCCTTCGCCTTGGGGTTGCCGTTAGGTCTGCTGCTTGGGCGCTCCCGCTGGTCCGACAGTTTGTTCTTCCTTCCCGTGGTCCTTCTTCAGGCGTGTCCCCCCCTGTTCTGGGTCATCCCTCTCATCCTCGTCTTGGGAACCGACGGCCAAGCCCCTGTGGCCGTGGTCTTTCTCGTCGTGCTCCCGCTAGTCGTTCTCAGCGTGCGCGAGGCCCGCAAGGCGGTCACGCCCACGCTGCGCGACGTCTTTCGCATCTACGCCCCGAGCCGCCGGATGATCGCGCGGGAATTGCTGCTCCCGTCGCTGGGTCCGGCGCTCAGGTCGAGTCTTGTCCTGGGCGTGGTTCTTGGTCTCAAGAGTGCCGTTCTGGGAGAATGGTTTGGGTCGCATACCGGCCTGGGAAAGGCGATTTTCCGTCTGTACTCCGTGTTCGACATGCCGGGGTTCTTCTCGCTTGTCTTTCTTTTTCTGGCGGTCGGCGCCCTGTTGGGGACGGGGAGCGAGGTTCTGGCGAGGAGGATCTTCCCCGCGCGACGGGCTTGGATTCCCCGCAAACCTGTGCCTTGGCGAACCGCATCGAAGCGGTCCGAGCCCGAAGTCTTCCCTCCCGCCACCCTGACCCTTGAACACGTCGAGTTCCGGTGGGGTCCCCGCCCGCTGCTGGAGAACATCAATCTCACGATTGCTCCGGGGCAAATCGTGATGCTGGCTGGACCGTCGGGCTCGGGAAAAACCACTCTGGCCCGGGTAGCGCTCGGCCTGATCAAACCATCGGGCGGCAAGGTTCACCCGCCGCGCCGACCGGCGGTCCTGTTTCAGAACGACGGCCTCTTGAGCCACCGCGATGTGCTTGGAAACACCCTCCTCCCGGCTTGGCAACAGCGAACCGTGGGAGCCGAGAGCCGGGCGAGAGCGCTTCTGGCCGCGGTCGGTTTGGCCGGTGAGGAGTCGCTGTTCCCCGAGGAACTCTCTGGTGGGATGCGGCAGCGAGCCGCCCTGGCCAGGGCCTTGATGCAGAACCCCGACTTTGTCGTGCTCGACGAGCCCTTTCAGAACCTCGATGAAGCCTCAAGGACGGCCTTGTGGGACCTGACCTTCGCCGTGCTCGCCGAAAGGGGCCTGGGAGCCTTGATCATCACGCACTACCCCCGCGAGCTCGAAGGACGCCCAGTCACGGCTTGGTCACTGCCGGCCGCCAACGGTTGATTCTCTGGTACAGGTCTTCGGGGTCGACGGGTTTGGGAACCAGATCCTGCATGCCGACCGAGACGCACGTCTCCAGTTCCTCGGCAAAGGTGTGCGCTGTCAACGCCAGAATGGGAAGGGAAGCGGCGTCCCTGGTCAGACGGATGATGCGGGTCGCTTCCAGGCCGTCCATGACGGGCATCTGCAGATCCATGAGGACAAGATCGAAGGCCTGCGACTCCACCGAGTCGACGGCTTGTAGTCCGTTGGAAACCACGACTGGCTGAACGCCGACTTTCGCAAGAATCTCCCTGGCGACCAGCTGATTGACCTTGTTGTCTTCGGCCAACAGGACTCGAAGCCCTTCAAAATTCCACAGGGCCCGGGGAAGCTCGGGCAGCGCCTGGCCCACACTGAGCGTCAGTTCGAACCAAAAGAGACTCCCCTGGCCCGGCGAGCTTTGAACTCCCAGAGTCCCGCCCATAAGCACAATCAACTGACGGCAGATGGCGAGGCCCAAGCCCGTGCCGCCGTAGACACGCGTCGTCGAAGCGTCGACCTGAGTGAAAGACTGAAACAGTCGCTGTTGATCCTCGGCGGCGATCCCGATGCCCGTGTCGAGGACTTCAAACCGCAGGCGGACCGTTTCCGGCGAGTCGAAGTCCGCGGCCGGCAACGGCTTGAGGCTGACCTCGACCGATCCTTTCTCGGTGAACTTGATGGCGTTCGCCACGAGGTTCAAGAGGACCTGCTGCAGCCTGAGGCCGTCGCCCTTCAGGATGGGGGGAACTCTGGGTGACGCCTTGATCGAGAAGATCAGACCCTTTTCGTCGGCTTTGAATCGCGCCATCGCGTCGACCGAGTCGATCAGCGTCGTGATCGAGAAGTCCACCGATTCGAGTTCGAGCTTTCCCTCTTCAAGTTTCGAGAAGTCCAAAATGTCGTTGATGACACCCAAGAGCGCCGCGCCCGACCGTTTGAGCTGAGACAGGTACTCCTTGGCGCGCGGTGAGACCGCCTCGTCAAGAGCCAAGGCCGTCAGGCCAACGACCGCGTTCATGGGGGTGCGGATTTCGTGGCTCAGGTTGGCCAGGAACAACCCCTTGGCCCGGGTGGCCTGCTGGGCGAGGTCCCTCTCCTGCCTGTAGCGTTCGGTCAGCTTCTTGGCGCTGATGTCTTCGATCATCACGCCCCAGCGGGCCGAGGGTTTGTCGGGAACCTCCAAAGGAATCAGAGCCGTCGAAAGCCAGAAGGTCTGTCCCTGGTCGTTGCGGACGGTCAGTTCTTCCCGAAGCGATTTCCCTGCCGCCAACAAGGCCGGAACGTTGTCGAACAGGGGACCCGTGTCGTTTCCGTACGCTAGGTTGGCCAGGTTCCCCCCGGGATGACCTTCTAAGAGCCGAACCCTGGCCTGCGCGTTGCTTGAGACCACCTGACCGTCGGCGTCGCAAACCAGCGCCATCACAGCGGCCTCCTCCAAAATGGAAGACATGACTCTTTGCTGCAAATAGCTCTCTTTCAGAAAGTGCGTAAGGTCCTCAAAACTCTTCCACAGGACGCTCAGCTCGTCGGGCCGCCGCCCGGGGCGTTCGTCAAAGACCGGAAGGTCGGCCCTGTCGAACCTGTAGGTTCCAATGGCGCTCGTGATTTTTTTGAGAGGCCCCGCGACCCGCCGGTTCAAGCCCACCAAGAGCATGATCAACAGCACCACGGTGGTCGCCACGTAGTTCCCCAAGATGAGCTCAAGGCTGCCGGCCAACCGGCCCTGAATGGTCGGCAGGCTGGTGACCAGGATCAATTCGCCCACGATTCTGCGGCCTGAGGTTCCAGCGTTGTGGTAGAGCGGAAAACGGTGAATCAGCGGCTCGAAGACCGCTCCCACAGTCGAACTCTCTTCGATGGCGCCGGAAACGGGAACCTGAGGAACTTCTCCCCACGACGCCAGCACGCCTTGCCGTTCGTTGCGCACCTGCGCTCCCGACAGGATGCCCACGGTCCTGGTGGAGTTGAGACTGCTCTCAACCAGGGCCGTGTCGTAGTTCCAAAGGGCGCTCTCCAAACCAGCGCTTGTGGCCACGAAAAGGTCTTGCAGGTTGGCGTCGACGTCCGAACGGGTTCGCCCGTACTCGAAGGCCATCTGGGTCGCCGTGCTGAGGCTGATCCAGGCTACCGATCCCCCAAAAACCAGAAGGAAGAGGCGTGCGGCGATGGTTGTGGGTTTGCCCATAGCGCCAGTATAGTGCCACCGGGCGCCGACTTGCCATTTCTTCGGACCTTCGGTACTCTTGCCAGGAATTCTTGCAAGGTAGGAAACATGATTCTCTCTGGTCTAGAAATCGAGCGGAGGTTGGGAGGCGATGTCGTGATCGAGCCCTACGACCACGCCCAGCTCAACCCCAACAGCTACAACCTGAGACTCGGTGAGGATCTTCTTGTCTACAGCGATCCGGTACTCGATATGGCCAAGCCCAACGCCTTTGAACGCCGAACCATCCCAGCCGAGGGCCTCCTCCTCGAAACCGGAAAACTCTACCTGGGCCGGACCCTTGAATTCACGGCAACGCAGAACCTTGTCCCCATGATTGAGGGACGCTCTTCTGTCGGCCGGTTGGGACTTTTCATTCACATCACGGCGGGCTTCGGCGACGTCGGCTTTCGGGGCTTCTGGACGCTTGAGATCTTTTGCGTGCAGCCCGTCCGGGTCTATGCGGGGGTCGAAATCTGCCAAATCTTCTACCACACCCTCGAAGGGCCCTACGAGAACTACAAGAGCGGCAAGTATCAAAATAACCAGGGAATTCAACCAAGTCTGCTTTACAAGGATTTTGAGAAATGAGCGACCAAACCCCTACTGTTTCGAACGAACGGGTTATCTACCTTCATGGATTCGACAAAAAGGAGCTGTTTGCTCTTGTCGACCTCATCAAGAAGCACTCCCCCGATCCCAAGTCGATTGCCTTCAGCACAAGCACCAAGAACAACATCAAGATGACGGTGGAACAACTGATCCTGGAAGTCAGGAAGGACCACTCGACCATGATGGCGTTCAACGAGGCCAGGGAAGCCGCGCGTGCCGCCGGACTCCCTCCTCCCCCCGTGCCCAGGGGCTGACCGGATTGCCCTGAAAGGGAGATTGCGGGTATTGTGGGCACCATGGCTCCCGCCCCTTCTTCCCTTCCCCCGATTACGGCTTTTCCCGATCCGGCCATCTTTCAGGCGATGGGCGCCGAAGGCCTGCGCAATCTGCTCAGGGCGGTGTACCGACGCTTGGCCGCCTCGAGCATCGCTTCGCTGTTTCCCAGCGACCCCGAGGCTCTGCAAAGCGCCGCCGACAAGAGTTCCCTGTTCTTTGTGGGAATCTGCGGCGGTCCGCCGCTCTACGAACAGAAATTCGGACCGCCTCGCATGCGCCTGAGGCATCAGGGGTTTGCCATCACCGAAGAAGCCAGAACGGTTTGGATAGGCTGTTGGGAAGAAACACTCAGATCGGCGCCTGAGGATTTTGGCTTTCCTGCCGATCACCTGGGGACGTTTCGCGAATACCTGAACAGTTTCTCCAAGTGGATGGTCAACCAATAGGATGGACTATGTTTGACTTGACGCTCTTCGTCTCGGGTGCCGCGCTTTTCGACAGTTTCTCGACGACTCAGCAGATCATCATCGTCATCCTCTTGTTTTCCACGGAGAAACCGATACGGAACTCTCTGGGGTTCATCCTCGGGGTGACCGTCGCCTATTTCGTTTGCGGTCTGATCGGGCTGGCCCTTGTCGACAAACTCAACGCGATGTTGAAGCTGTTCCTGCCGAACCTCGACGCCGTCCCCGACCAGTCGTACTACCTCGGCCAGCTAGTTTTGGGTGCGGGACTCACCGTCGGGGGTCCCCTCTATTGGCTTTTCAAGAAGAAATCCAAGCGGCCTCCCGTCGAAAACCGGTTGCTGATTCTCCTCAAGAGGATGAATTTCTGGGTTGCCCTGGGTTTTGGGGCTTTTCTTTCAGCGACAAGTTTTACTTCGGCCATCCCCTACGTAGGAGCCATCGAGAAGATCGCAGCCTCTCACCTAGTGCCCAGCGTTCAAGTAGGCTTCATTCTGCTTTACAACGTTGTTTACGCCTTGCCGATGATCGTTCCCTTCGGGCTGTTCGTCTTTCT
>CAYYUZ010000120.1:5992-11427 GCA_964475005.1 uncultured Spirochaetales bacterium | reverse complement strand
TGGAAAGACGAACCCGCCGACGAGGTGGACTTGAACTGGGCCAAAAAAGTGCTGGAAGCCGACCACTACGGTCTGGAAGACGTGAAGCTGAGGATTTTGGAATTCCTGGCCGTCCGAAAGCTCAAGCAAGACCAAAGGGGCTCCATCGTGTGCCTTCTTGGCCCCCCAGGTGTCGGAAAGACCAGTGTCGGCAAGAGCATAGCCCGAGCCCTTCACCGGCCGTTCTTTCGGTTCAGCGTCGGCGGCATGCGTGATGAAGCCGAAATCAAGGGGCATCGCCGCACCTACGTGGGAGCCTTGCCCGGCAAGATCCTGCAGGGTCTGAAGATCGTGGGAAAGAAGAATCCCGTGCTCATGATCGACGAAATTGACAAGCTCGGCCAAAGCCTGCAGGGCGATCCCTCAAGCGCTCTGCTGGAAGTGCTCGATCCCGAGCAGAACCACGCGTTTCGAGACCACTACCTCGACCTTCCTTTCGACGTCGGACAAGTGCTGTTCATCGCCACCGCCAACAGCCTCGACACGATTCCTAGGCCGCTGCTCGACCGCATGGAAGTTATCAGGCTCTCGGGGTACATCGAAGAAGAAAAAGTCGCCATAGCGCAAAAGTATCTGGTTCCCAAGAGCGCTTTAGCCTCCGGATTGAAGAAAGGCACCGTCAAGTATGCGAAGAAGGCGCTGGCTGAAATCAGCCGCCGGTACGCCCGCGAAGCCGGCATGCGCAACTACGAAAAATCACTCGACAAGATTCACCGCAAGATCGCGTTGAAGATTGTCTCCGAAGAACTGCCCACTCCTGTCACCATCGCTCCCCAGGATCTGAACACCTATTTGGGCAAGCCCTACTTTCCTGAAGAGGAAGACCAGCTGCCCATGATTCCCGGAGTGGTTCAGGGCCTGGCGTGGACAAGTCTTGGCGGAGCCGTGCTGATCATCGAAGCCGTGAAAACCGAAGGCAAAGGCGGCATCAAACTCACAGGCCGCATGGGCGACGTGATGAAAGAGAGCGCGCAGATCGCCTACACATGGGTGCACGTTCACCGGGAAGAGTACGGCATCTCGCAGGAGTTCTTCGACAAACACCAAGTTCACCTCCACATTCCTGAAGGAGCCACACCCAAAGACGGCCCGTCGGCGGGCATCACCATGGCAGCGGCGCTGACAAGTTTGGCCGTCGGAAAGGCCGTTAAGAGCCACCATGCGATGACGGGCGAGCTTTCTTTGAGCGGCAAGGTCATGCCCATCGGCGGGCTCAAGGAGAAGGTCATTGCGGCTCGGCGGGCGGGAACAAGAGTTATTTTGTTTCCCAAGAGCAATTTGAAAGATTGGGAGGAAATACCCGACTACATCCGCAAGGGCCTGGAAATCCGCGTCGTGGAAAAGATGGAAGAGGTAGTCGACATCCTGCTTGACCTTCCTCGGGGCGGTCCGGCGGCTGCCAAGCCGACTGCCATGACGAAATGACCTTGTCTTTGGGGGCGAGATTCCTTGACGAAGGACGGCTCGTCGGCGCACCTTGCAAGCATGCACCGAATCTTACTTCTGAACGCGTTTGCCTGTACTCTGGGGATCAGCGTTCTCGGGGCCCAAGCGCCCATCTCTGCGGCCTACACGTTCACAGAACAGAGTTTTGCCCCTGTGGTCCAAGCTCTGCCCGAACCTGTGAGAGCGGCTGTCTTGGCCAACCCGAAGGCTTTTCTCGACGACTATAAGCCGCTTCTGACCCAGCCGGCCGACCTGTTGATCCTGGTAGACAAGAACAATGAGATTCCGGCCGACTACGAGCCCGACGACCTGGTGACCCTTAAGGCGCCGGCGTTTCCGGCCAACCACCCGGGAATTCGCTTTCGCAAGGTCTACCTTCCGCCGCTCAAACTCCTGCTGGATGCGTCGAAGAAAGTCGGCCTGAAACTCACGATTTCGTCGGGCTACCGTTCCTGGATATACCAAAAGGACCTGTTTCAGCGCTATGTCGCCAAGGATGGCCTAGCCACCGCTGAACGTTATTCGGCTCGGCCGGGCCGCAGCCAGCATCAGTTAGGAACTGTGCTCGATTTCGGGTCCGTCACACCTGAGTTCGCGGACACCAAGGAGGGCCGGTGGCTGGCCGAACACGCCGAAGACGCGGGATTTTCGATGAGTTTCCCCGAAGGTCAAGAAACGTTGACAGGCTACATCTTCGAACCCTGGCATTTTCGCTACATCGGAATCCAGGCGTGCGCCGTTCAGAAGAAATGGTTCGGCGACTTGCAGCAGTGGCTGACTGAGTTTCACAGAACTCAAGGGCCGATCCTGCGCGCCTCGCTAAAGAAGTAGGAGACCTGCCATGCTTGAGCTGCTCAAACGGCTGAAACCCTACAAAGCGTCGGTGGTTGTCACCCTCCTTCTCATTCTGATTCAAGCTCTGGCCGAGCTGGGATTACCCACACTAATGGCCGGGATCATCGACAAGGGCGTTTTGGGGAAGGACTCTGCCGCCGTGGTTTCCGGAGGACTGTGGATGTTTCTTGTCGCGACCGTCGGCGCCCTGGCTTCTGTGGCCGCAGCCTGGGTGTCCTCGGGTTTGGCCGCCGGCTACGGCCGCGACCTCAGATCGGCCGTTTTCCACCGGACGACCGGCCTCACTGTCGATCAGTTTTCGATTTTCGGTGCCGCGACCCTCATCACCCGGACAACCAACGACGTCACTCAAGTGCAGAGTTTTGTGATCATGAGCCTCAGAATGCTCGCCTCGGCGCCGCTCATGGCGCTCGGGGGCATCGTCTTGGCCTTCACACTCGACCCTGGACTGGCGACGGTCCTTGTCGTCGTCATTCCGGTCGTAGGGGCGGCCATTGTTCTTTTGGCGCGGCGCGGCGTGACCTACTTCCGTTTGGTTCAGCAAAAAATCGATAGGCTCAACCTCGTGCTCAGAGAAAGTCTCACGGGAGTCCGCGTCATCCGGGCGTTTGACCGGCAGAACTTCGACGCCAAAAGGTTCGACCGCGCCAATCTCGACCTCGCCGAGGTTTCACTGAAGACCCAGAAACTTATGTCGATTGTGATGCCATCAATGCTGTTTGCTATGAGCCTCACCAGTGTCCTGCTCGTCTGGTTCGGGGGGCTTAGAATCGAAGCCGGAACCTTGAAGATCGGCGGACTTATGGCGTTTCTCCAGTATGCCACCCAGATTCTCTTTTCGCTCATGATGCTCTCGATGCTGTTTGTCCTGTTGCCCAGGGCGGCGGTCTCGGCAGGCCGGATCAACGAAGTTCTGCAACTGCCGGTCTCCGAAGGAATTGCTCAGCAGGGTGCGTCGGAGGAACCCGTACCCAAGACGGCCGCCGAAATCGAGTTCAGAAATGTTTCGTTCAGGTATCCCGGTGCCCAAACGGCGGCGCTTGAGAACGTGTCCTTCAGGATTCTGCCGGGCCAGACTGCGGCGCTTATCGGTGGGACGGGCTCCGGAAAGTCGACCATCGTCCAGCTGATCGCCCGGTTCCACGACGCAAGCTCGGGTTCGGTCCTTGTCGATGGTCTCGACGTTAAGGACTGGTCAAGAGCCGCCCTCCGCCATCGTCTTGGGCTCTCACCGCAAAAAGCCAGGCTTTTTACAGGTACGGTCGAAGAGAACCTCCGTTGGGGCAAACCCAACGCCGACGGACAGGAACTGCTATGGTCTCTGGAAACGGCGCAGGCCAGAGATTTTGTCGACGCCAGCGGCGGTTTGACGGGAAAGATCGACCAAGCCGGAGCCAACCTCTCGGGTGGCCAGAAACAGAGGCTCGCGATTGCGCGCGCGCTGGTCAGACGGCCAGCAGCGCTGCTCTTTGATGACAGTTTTTCGGCCCTCGACGCCGGAACCGACGCTGCATTGCGGTCGGCCCTGGCCAAAAGGCTCCCTGAAGCCACCCTCCTGTTGGTCGCCCAGCGCGTCTCAACCGTGCGGCAGGCAAACTTCATTGTGGTCCTTGACGAGGGCCGCGTCGTCGGGACGGGGACCCACGAAACACTCTTGTCCACCTGCCCGGTCTACAGAGAAATCGTCGTCAGCCAGGAAAGTCTTGAGGAGAGACCATGAGCGACCGCCGACCGCCAGCCTCCCCCGGACCTCGCGCTTTCGGAGGCCTGGGAGCCCCCGTAGAAAAGCCGAATGACGCGAAGGCTTCGCTTCGAAGGCTGGTAAACCTCTTGGCTCCCCACCGTTTTTCTTTGCTCGGAATCTTCCTGCTTTCGTTCTTGGGGAGTGTGTTTTCCGTCTCAGGCCCCAAACTACTGGGCGATGCGACAACTCTCTTGGTGGAAGGACTAGGCCGAGGCCGTATCGACTTCGGCGCCTTGGGGAAACTGCTGGCGCTCGTGTCGGCACTGTACCTTACCAGCGCGCTCTTCCTATGGGGCCAGCAATGGCTGACGGCCATCGTCTCGCAGCAAGTCGTCACCCGGCTACGCGAAAATGTCCATGCCAAACTGGCGCGTTTGCCGCTGAAATTCTTCGACAAGCATGCCCACGGAGACGTTCTGAGCCGAGTCACCAACGATGTCGATACCGTGGCCTCGACGCTACAGCAGTCGTTGACCCAGCTTGTTACCGCGGCCATCACGCTTGCGGGTACCTTGGCGATGATGGTTTGGATCAGCCCAGTCCTCACGCTCGTTGCCTTGGTGGTCATGCCCCTTGTGGTGCTTGTCGTCGGAGCGATCACCAAACGGTCGCGGAAACACTTTGCCCAGCAGCAGAAAGCGCTGGGAGAACTGAGCGGCCACGTTGAAGAAATGGTCGCGGGCCACATGGAGGTTCAGGCTTTTGGCCGCGAGGCCGCATCGATTGAGGTGTTCGAGGCCGTCAACGAACGCTTGTACCACGCGGGACGACAGGCTCAGTTTCTGTCGGGAGTCATGATGCCGCTGATGAACCTGGTCAACAACTTTGGCTACGTCGCTGTCTGCATCGCGGGGGGACTCCTGGCCTCCGGCGCCACAGGTCTTTCGGTGGGCAATATCCAGGCGTTTTTGATGTATCTCCGCCAGTTTGGTTTTCCGCTGGCTCAGACGGCCGGTGCCGCCAACATCTTCCAGTCGACCCTGGCGGCCGGGGAACGGATCTTCGCCCTCCTCGACGAAACTGAAGAAACTCCCGACCCCGTCCTCCCGGAGACTCTGAACACTGTTCGCGGCAAAATCGTTATCGAAGGGCTCAGCTTCCGCTACCTCCCCGACCGGCCGCTTCTCGACGGCTTGAACTTGCGCGTCGAACCGGGCCAAGTCGTGGCCTTGGTAGGGGCGACCGGAGCGGGGAAGACCACCCTGGTGAACCTTCTCATGCGTTTCTACGAACTCGACGCTGGCACTATTCTTCTTGACGGTGTCGACATTGCGAAATTGACTCGAACCGACCTGCGGCGCCGCTTCGGCATGGTCCTTCAAGACACGTGGCTTTTTGAGGGCACCATACG
>CAYYUZ010000120.1:0-5892 GCA_964475005.1 uncultured Spirochaetales bacterium | reverse complement strand
TCCATGACGGATTCCACACCGTCGAGGGAGATGACCTCGACCTGGGCGATCCCTACCGACATCCCGAAGTCCTGGTAGACCTTGAAATCCCCGGAAGCCGTCTTGAGCGGCTCAAGATTCTCTAGCGTCGTCATTCTCGAAAGAATCTCTTGGGCGTAGGAAGGAATATCAAGCCCAGCGATCGCCGCCAACTCGCGGGCGGCCGCCCGGTCCTCGTCGGTCGTGGTGGGAGAACGCAGGATCAAGGTATCACTGAGAATACCCGACAGCATCAGCACCGCGTAGGGCCGCTCAATGACGACGCCGTGCATCCGGTAGTGCTGGAACACAATGGTGCACGAACTTCCCAAAGGCTTGGAGAAGACATAGATCGGCGAGTTGGTCTTTTCGGCTGCCAGGCGGTGATGGTCGATGATCTCCCTTACCTCGGCCTCGTGGGCGCCGCTGATGCTTTGGGCCGCCTCGTTGTGGTCGATCATGATGATTTTGCGCCGGGGTTTTTCGATGAAGCTCCGTCTTGTGACGATGCCCGCGAAGCGCCCGTCCTTGAGAACGGGCAGTCCTCGGAGGTCGGAACCAAGGAGAATCTTCTTCGCGTCGTCAAAGATCTGATCGTGATGAAGAACCAAGGGATCGGGATTCATGATGTGCTTCACCGGTGCGCTGAGCCACAACAGGCGAATCGTGTCGGCCGTGTCGGCGCTCGAGAGATAGATCGTGCCGGTGAACGCGGCCAGATCGGCCTCAACCTCGGGCATCGCGGTGACGTTTGTAATGACGATGACCGGAAACTGGTTTGCTATGGCGTGCGCCAGAATGCGTTTTCGGTCTCCGACCACCAAGACGGGCTTGTCTTCCAACAGCGAATCCATCCGCTCGATTGTTTTCTCGTAGTCCATGGAACCGATCATGATCGGGGCGTTGATTTCCTTGGTGGCCCCTTTTTTGAAGGAACGGCCGGGAATTACTTTTTCGAAGTTGTCGATATGGAAGATGAAGTGCTGTTTCTTTCTGCCGACGTTGGTCTTGATGAAGTACGACGCGACTTCGTGAATGCCGATGATCCCAAGGAATTTCCTTGCGTCGTTGAACACAGGGATCACGCTCACGGTATTTTCGTCAATCTCGCGGATGGCTTGAAAGATCGGCTCGTCCTCGTGGAGGCTCAGGCTGTCGTCGCGGGCAACGTCGATCACGCGGGGATAGACGTCTTTGAGCAGCTCGGGCTGGGGCAAGCCCGCCTTCTCAAACACAAAACGGGTTTGGGGATTGAGGACTCCGCAGACCACACCGCGGTACACGTTGGCCGGATCTGACTTCCCCTTGAAGTCGGCATAACAGATGGCAGAGCACGCGGCGTCGGTGTCGGGGTTCTTGTGTCCGGTGACGATGATCTCAGAAAAGGACATGGACAGTCTCCTTGGGCAAAAACCATAGACCATTTGCTCAGGAAACGGAACCTCTAGTATGTTGAACCGGGGAGGATTTCATGGAGAAAGGACCATTGTTCCTAGGCCGAGAAATATTCGGCCGCCCGGAGGACCGAGGCAGGCTGCCCGATCGGTCAGAAGCAACCGCTCTTGTTGAGTCTTGGGTCGCCAACGACCGTTTGAAACTGCATATGCGCCAAGTGGCGTGCCTTCTAGAGTCTTGGGCCCGTGACAAACTGAAGCTTCCCGCGGAACAAATCAACCTTTGGTACTTGACCGGCCTCCTTCACGATGCCGATTGGGATAAGTGGCCGGACCGTCACGGACAGATCATCATCGCCTGGCTGGAGGAACGCCACTACGACCCCGAGCTTATCCATGGAATTGCCGCGCATGGCTGGAAGCACTTTGGCGTCACGCCGGTAAGTGACCTCGACAAAATGATCTTTGCCTTCGACGAACTCTCGGGGTTTGTGCACGCGGTCAGTCTGGTCCGGCCCGAGGGTTACAATGGAATGGAAATCAGTTCTGTCAAAAAGAAGCTCAAGCAGCCCGCCTTCGCGGCCCAGGTGAGTCGACAAGACATCCAAGACGGTCTTGATCTGACTCGCCTCCCTTTTGAAGAGCTCTGCGCGTTCGTCATCGAGGTCCAGAAAGAAGTCCGCTAACCTTTTCCTCACCGACCCGCTGGACAGCCAAGGTCCTTCTTTGTATATTTTCGTTCGTTGCCTTTGACCAGGTCGAGACGGAACGACGCGAAGCGGAAGTTCCCCCAGACCGTAGCGAGGACGGACTTGGACAAGATTCCGACGAAGGGAGAAGCGGAACGTATCTCTGATACGTGAGCATTCGAGCGAGTCGGAAGCGCGGGCCAAGTTCGCCGCAGTAGGTCCGGGGGAACTTCCGTGATACCCGGCGCCGTACCCAAGTGGTAAGGGAGAGCTCTGCAAAAGCTTCATTCAGCGGTTCGAATCCGCTCGGTGCCTGACAACGAAAAAACCCAGCCTCGTGGCTGGGTTTTTTTCTTATGTCTTGGAGTTTGGCATTGCCAAACTCCAGAGAGAACAGTGACCAACATTCCTCTTGTGGTCTAGGATCGGACTATGCGATTGATTCTTTTTTTTGTTCTGGCGGCCGTGACCCTGGTGCCGGTCGTCAGTCAACCGAAGATTGCCCTTCCCAACGAAGGCCTGGAAATCGTCCAGCGTTTCGGCGGAACCGCCAAAATGGTCGTATCGGAAGAGCTTGAGTCCAAAGAGCCTCCTCCCCTGCTCATCACCGATCAGGCCGGCTTTGAAAGGTTCACAAGCCTTTTGCCGCAAAACGACGTCACACGGGAATCTGGACCTGGACCTAACCCCGACCCCATGATCAAAGGTCCCCTGTTCGACTGGTCACGCTTCATGCTGCTTGTCATCTTTGACAGCCAAAGCCTTTCGTTTCCGCCTAATGTGAGCCGGGTCGAAATTCAAGACGACAAGTTGGTCGCCGTAGTGGAGTACCCCGACACAAAGAACCTGATCGAAGCCAAGCCCCCTGAGATCGGTTCCTACGGCGCCGCCCTGGTGGTCAGAAGCGACCGTCCGCTGGTCTGGAACAACCCGGGGCGTAAGGCCCAGGAAGCACAAAGACAGTCCATGATGATGTTTCTCCCGAAAAACCAGCAATGAACGGGCTCCTTTTCTGCATGCTGGCCTTTTTGGTCCTTCCTGCGGCCGCCCAAACCACATCGGCGTCGGTGAAGCTACCGCTGCCGATCGATGGTCCCTCCGAGGCGTCGAGGTTTGAAGTACCCGGCCCGACGGCCACCGTTCTCACGGGTCTGCTTTGGCCGGCTTCTGGACCGCTGACGGCCTGGGCACCTGTATTTTCCACGTTCGAGGCTGACGGAACTTTGAAGGAGTCTCAGACGGGTTCCTGGGTTGGACCACGGCCCGGTCACTGGCTCAAGGTGGTCAAGTCCGGTTTTGTCGTCGGCGGCTTTCGCTTCCTGGTCAAGACCTCGCCAGGAACGCCTCAAACCAGGCAGCTTCAAGTGTTTTGGAAGCCTTGGTCCGATGGAGAGACGAGGGGAGGGATCGTTGAAAGCGCGGTCTACGGGGAAGCCGCAGGCCGCCTGGACCAGGTGAGGATCATCGAGATCCGGCTTCCCGACGGCGCCACGCCGACTGGGCTCTGGGGAGAGACATTTGGCGGAGCCGTGGTTCAAACCTCCCTCCTCGTCCGGCTCGCGTCGAAGGCCAGCACCAAGCCGCCGGTGGCAGGTTCTGCACCGTCGAAGCTGATCCCGCCAGAAGGGCCGTCGATTCCCGTTGTCGGACCAGTCTCGCCCGTTGCTCCCCCCTCCCCCTTTTGAATTTTCCTCAGGCTTCGTGTATAAGCCAAGAACAGAGGTGAACATGGTCGTCCCCGTCCGGTATTGGCGCGAACTTACCCCCGAGAACAAGAACAAGATCTTTCGAAGGTCCGAGGAAGATATTTCTTCGGTCCAGCCCCACGTGCAGGCCATCCTCGACGATGTGAAGGTCCGCGGGGACGAAGCGGTCGTGCACTATACAGCTCTCTACGACAAGGCGACTTTGGCGCCCGGGGCGCTCAGAGTCACCGAAGCCGAGTTTGACGCCGCTGAAGCTGTTCTTTCCAACGAGGTCAAAGAGGCCCTGAGGTTCGCTATTGGCAACGTTGAGAAGGTTCACAGGGCACAAAAACCCGAGGGAATGACCTGGGTGGAAGTCCAGCCGGGCCTGTTAGCGGGCGAGAGACCCTTGCCCATCGAGTCCGTCGGTCTCTACGTTCCCCGTGGCCGAGGGAGTTTTCCTTCCATGGTTTACATGCAGGCTGTTCCGGCCAGAATTGCTGGTGTCAAGCGAGTGGTAGTGGTGACCCCCCCTCTCCCCGATGGTTCCATCGACCCGGCGTGCCTGTATGCGGCTAGGATTTCCGGTGTTCACGAAGTTTACAAGGCCGGAGGTCCGCAGGCCATTGCCGCGCTAGCTTTCGGTACTGCCTCCATCCCTCCGGTCGTGAAGATCCATGGTCCGGGAAGCATGTACGTTGCCGCCGCCAAGCGGCTCTTGTCGGACCGCGTCGACATCGGTTTGCCGGCGGGACCTTCCGAGTCGGCCGTTTTGGCCGATGGCAACGCAAAACCCTGGAAAGTCGCCCTCGATTTGATGGTGGAGGCCGAACACGGTAGCGACAGCTGTGCCCTGCTGGTGACCACAAGCGAAGACCTCGCCAAGCAGACAGCACTCTACCTGGGCGCGCTTGCTGAAGGACTTCCTGAACCCCGCAAAACCTTCGTCAAGGACGTGTTCGGCGGTTACGGTGCCATTCTTGTGTGCCAAACCATCGAAGAAGGAGCGGCCATCATCAACGAGTTTGCTCCAGAACACCTGTCGATTCAGACCGCAGAACCCTTTTCCACCTTGAGCCTCATCACCAACGCCGCCGAGATCCTTCTGGGGGAAGACCTGCCGTTCTCGGCCGCCAACTACGCGTGCGGCCCCAACGCCATCCTTCCGACTGGGGGCAAGGCCAAGACCTGGGGGCCGACCAGCGTCCGCGATTTCATGAAGTTCAATTCGGTCATTTTCGCCACCGGAGAAGCCTACGACAAACTCAAGGGGCCTGTGACCATCTTGGCCGACTATGAGGGTTTTCCCAGCCACGCCGACGCCTTCCGGAAGCGCGGCGATGTGTAGCCGGTCCGGAGAACACCCATGACCCTCGCTCAGGCCTGGGACTGGCTGGCCTCGTTCACCAACTTGGAAAAGAATCTCTCGTCGGCGAAACGCACTTGGCGGCTAGACCGCATGCACGCCTTGCTCGGGGAGCGCGGCCACCCCGAGGCTTCAAGACTCACCTGGCACCTTGCGGGTTCCAAAGGCAAAGGTTCCACGGCGGCCTACCTTTCCTCCATTCTCACCGCGACAGGAAGGACCACGGGACTCTACGTTTCGCCCCATGTGGCCGACTGGAGGGAACGCATCACTCTCAACGGGCAGTTTTTTCCCGAAGAGGTCTACGCGCGCACCCTCGATGGCCTCCGCTCCTATTGGGAAGGCAAGGAACCTCCTCAAAAGGCCAAGTGGATTCTTGATTGGGGAGGAGAACCCACGACTTTCGAGTGGCTCACGCTTGCGGCGTTCGAGGTCTTCCGTGAACAAGACCTCGATGCCCAAGTGCTGGAAACCGGACTGGGAGGCCGTCTAGACGCGACCAACGCCCAAACGCCCACGGCCTCGTTGTTGACACTCATCGAACTGGAGCACACCGACATTCTGGGCGACACCTTGGCCTTGATCGCCGCCGAAAAGGCAGGCATTCTGAAACCTGGTGTCCCGGCCTGGTGCGCACCCCAGAAGCTGGAAAGCCTCGACGTCTTTCGGAATACCGCAAAAAAACTGAGAGTTCCTTTTCACAGTTTTGACGAGGAAGTCGAGGAGTTTGAAACAGAGCT
>CAYYUZ010000119.1:0-11490 GCA_964475005.1 uncultured Spirochaetales bacterium | reverse complement strand
AGCGACGAGCCGGGTGATGATGATAGCGTCGACCCTTCCGGCCGCCAAGACTTCCATAAGCGTTTTTTCGGAACTGACGTCCTGACGGACCAGGCTTCCTGCGTGAAACAGTGGTTCCAAACTGGGGTAGACGTAGCCAATGATCGTTCCCACCGTTTTGGGGGGCGCCACAGGTCCGTCCGCTTTCGGCAGGACGAAGCGGTGATTCTTGCGGAAGGCCAAGACGTTGGAATCGGTGGCGAACGCGTCGGTGTAGAGCGAGATGTCGGCTTCGTTGGTCCGCCAGGCGGGGTTGCAACCGATCTCCACGTTGCTGTCCTGGCTTCGAAAACCCTCGTAGACTCTTCCGGGAGGCAGGGCTACCGGGACCCAAGCGATTCCCGTCTTGCGGCTGAGCGCGCCCAGAATTTCGGGATAGATGCCCCGCGGAGGGCCTGATGCAGGAAGCCCGAAATCCAGGGGAGGGAAGCTGTTCTCGTGGGTAAACACGCGGAGAATTTTGTCTTGTTTTGACACCTCGGGAGGTGTTATGGGCAGGGCGACCCGCGGGTTCAGCTCGATGCGCGAAGGTTCGGCGTCATGGCAGCCCGTCAGAATAGCCGCCGCCAACAAGGAAACCCAACCGACACGGCTCATCCGTGTATTCCTGGCATGACCGGCAAGGCCAGGAACTCGAGGGCCAATTCCCCTCGCAACGGACGGCTGAGAAGATAGCCCTGAATTTTATGACAGCCGCAGGCTCGAAGGAAACTCCACTGGTCCTGGGATTCCACACCTTCCGCCACGACGCTCAGCCTAAGCTCGTTGGCCAACGCTACCAAGGCCCGCAAGATGCCCTTGGCGGTAGAATCGCGGTCTAGGCTGTCGAGGAAGGACTTGTCAATCTTGAGCTCGTCAAACGGCAGTTCCCTCAGGTACGAGAGCGAAGAATACCCGGTGCCAAAGTCGTCAAGCGAAAGACCGAAGCCCCAGTCGCGCAAGGTTCGCAGTCGGGGCTGGACCTCCTTGAGATTCTGAATGAAGGTCGATTCGGTGATCTCCAGGACGATGGAGGCCGGCTTGCGTCCTTTGGACGAGACGGTTTGGCTGATGCGGTCGAGAAACCCGTCATCGAGAAGCTGAACCGGCGAAACGTTGACCGCGATCTGGAGCCCCGAGAAACCAAGGCCCTCCAATCGATCAAGAAATTGGTAGGCCTGATCGAGAACCCAGTCCCCGATGGGGACGATTAGACCTGTCTTCTCGGCCAAGGGGATGAAGTCGGCGGGAGATACAAACCCGAACTCCTGGGTCTCCCACCGCAGGAGCGCTTCGAACGAGCGGACGCTCCCTGTGGCAAAATCCCACTGCGGCTGGAAGGCGACCCAAAGCTCTTGAGCGTCGAGCGCGGAACGCAAATGCCTTTCCAGGTGAATGCCGCGTCGCAGGCGGTCTCCCATCTCTTGAGAAAACTCGCGGGAAGACCCTTTGCCCGAGGCCTTGACCGTCAGCATGGCGGTGTCGGCGTTGCGCATCAGGTCTTCAATGGTCTCGCCGTGTTCTGGGAACCGAGCCACCCCGACGCTCACGGAAAGGTAGTGCGTGAGGCCCTCAAACTCGTAGACCCCAGCCAGTCCCGCGGTGATGAAGGGACCAAAATCTTGTTTGCGGTTCTGCTCGTCCTTCTTGATGACCACGAACTCGTCGTCGCCAAGGCGGCCGACTTGGACCCCGTGTGACTCCTTGATCGAGCGGAGCTTGGTCGCCATCGCCCCCAGCATGGTATCGCCGGCCCGGTAGCCGAACGTGTCGTTGATCAACTTGAAGTCGTCGATATCGATCAGATGGACAGAAAATGGTGAGGGAGGCGACTCGCCCGTTGAAAGAAGTCTTTCAAGCTCCGAGTAGATGGCCGCCCGGTTGGGGAGGTTGGTTAGGCTGTCGCGGTAGGCCAGCTGGTGAACTGCGACCTTCTTTTCGTAAAGGGAGGCCGCGAGTTCCTGAAACCGACCGAACACGTATCCGATTTCGTCGTTGGCGAATGCGAATCGGGTAGTAGGAGGCTTGGCGACGATGAGGTCTTCGATGAGCCCCACCATGGCCTTGAGCGGCCTCAGGACCCGAGAAACCACAAGGACCGTCGTGGCGAAGACGGCCGCCAGCAGCACCAGCGCCAGAAGGACGGCCGCCACGGCTTCTGCCAGAAGCTCTTGGTGGATGCCGTCACGGGAAAAGGCGACGGACAGGTTTCCGATGTCGGCGCCGCCTTCCAAGACGGGAATCGAAACCGTGAGCCCATGTTCGAGAGGACCGACGACGACCTTTTTGTAGAGGGGCCTGTTGTTGCCATCGACGACCTCGATACTCCGCACATCGGGATCGAGAAAGAGCCCCTCAGAAAGCCGCTCGATACCCTGGGCGTTGTAGGTCCAGACAGCGTTGGAAAGTCCCATGGCCGTGGTGCGGACCAGCATGGACGCGTGGGCAAGGAGGTCCTTCTCCAGATCGTCCCTTTTCTCAAGAATCTGAAGCCCGACGATGAGGAACAACAACACCCCTGTGACAGCCAGCAACGGAAGCAGGAGCTTAGAACGGATGCTCCGATGGGGCTGAGTTTTTTGAAACGGCGGGGCGACTTGGCTGGTCATAATACTTTCCTTCACTATAAGTGGCCGGACGCCCTGATGCAAACAAATGGGCACCTCTAAAAACTACTGCGGAGCCAGCCGACGAAGCGAAAGCCTCCCTCAAATCCTCATTTACACGCAGTAAACTGCGGTTTTCGGATCGACTTTCGCTTCGCCGGGCAGTCGGCGGTGCCGACTTCTGGCTTCCTCGCTACGTTTTTAGAGGTGCCCAGTGGTATCTTCTCGTCATGACAACCAAACAAGGCCGTCCGCGGCGTTTCGACTTCGGTGTTCCGGGTGATGCCTCGGGACAGGAACTCTCCTTTCTGCTGGGTTTTTTGGATGAACTCGTCGTGAGGGTGGAAGACCAAGTGGTCCACCTTCCCGCGTCGGCCCTCAACTTCACGGGGCCCAATTCGACGCTGTCGATCGGTAGGCTGATCTTGCACTTGATTTCTGCCGATTTGACCATGCTGGGCAAAGCTGTCCCCGGAGTGGCCGAACCAGAGTATCAGGCGCGGCTCGGCAAGGTGTCGGCCCAGGACTTTGCCTCGGAGCCGGGGGACCTCTGGTTTGCCCCCGAGATCCTGACGGCGCATGCGGCGTTCCGTCGCACGCACTTTCTTGCCCAGTGCCGCGGCACCGATTTCTTGGACAGGACGGTCGACCACATCGCTTGCCGAACCAACCGGGAACTTCTGGCGCATGTCGCCTGGCATTGGAGCTACCACTCCGGCCAGATCGGCCTCATCGCGATGGAAGCTGGCTTCGACTACGTTTGGGTCTCGACGCTCCGGAGTTGACCCGAACTTGACTTTCCTGCGTGTGAAAGGCATACAAGACTTCTCCACGGCGGTCGTCGTACCCGCCTGAACAAAACACAGGAGGCACAATCATGCCCACCCCTTCGCAAGACCTGGAAGACCTTTCACTTCTGGGCCGCGCAGCCCAACCGTCCAAGAAACTTGAGGCCTTTCCCAACCGGAGCCCTGGACGCTTCTACAAGGTCACTTTGACCACCGACGAATTCACCTGCCTATGCCCGCTCACCAAGCAGCCCGATTTCGCGCGCATCACGATCGAGTACGCCCCCGACGCCAAAGTCGTCGAGTCGAAGTCGCTGAAGTTGTATTTCTGGTCGTTTCGCGACGAAGGAGTTTTTCACGAGCACCTCACAAACGTGATGATCGATGACCTCATCGCCGTTCTCGACCCTCACTGGATCAAGGTGACCGGAGATTTTAGCTTGAGGGGCGGTATCGGCATCAAGGTCGAAAGCGAGCACACAAAGACCCCGGCGGCCAAAGAAGCCTTGAGGTGACCCAGTCCTACCAAAACGACGAGGCCGTCGTGCTCGCCAGCGGCGGGCAAGACTCGACGACCTGCCTGGTTTGGGCGTTGCGGAACTTCAAGAAGGTTCACGCGATCAGCTTTTACTACCAGCAGAAACACGCCGTCGAAGTCGAGGCGGCAAAGAGAATTTGCGGACTGTTGGGAGTCGAGCTGAAGGTTGTCGACGTTTCCTTTTTGAAAGACCTGGTGATCTCAAGCCTTTTTGAGGGAAACGGCGAGGTGAACGAAAGGCACACTCTCAGTGCCGAGGTGCCTTCGAGTTTCGTCCCCTATCGCAACCTGCTTTTTTTGACGCTGGCGTCGGCCTGGGCCAGCACGGTGGGCGCCAAACACCTGGTGACGGGCGTCTGTGAAACCGACTCCTCGGGCTACGCCGACTGTCGCGATGTTTTTGTCAAATCGGCACAGGCCACCCTGAACCTAGCCACGGACTTTCGTGACCGTAACGTGGTGATCCATACGCCGTTGATGTGGCTGACCAAGGCAGAGGAATTCCGCATGGCCGAGGAACTGGGGTGTCTGGATCTGATTCTGACCGAGACCATGACCTGCTACCTGGGTTCTTCTGAGCCGCAGAATTTTGGTAAGGGTTGCGGACAATGTCCCTCGTGCCTGCTTCGAAAGAAAGGCTGGGAAGAGTACCAGGGAGCCTAGGCTCCTCTATGACGAGCCTCCCCAGATCGTTTGCCCGAGAAGGGAAAAGTTTAACCCGATGATGACCGCGGCGATGAGCCAACCGGTGACGCGAACCCACGGCGTGTTGGCGTGCTCTCCCATGATCTTTGTATTGGCGGTGAACCGTAGCAGGGGAATCAGAGCGAACGGGATTCCGAACGACAACACGACCTGGCTCAAGACCAGGGCCTGCGTCGGGTCCGCGCCCGCCAGAATGACTACGAAGGCTGGTAGCATGGTGACGGCCCGGCGGATCCAAATGGGAATTCGGAAATTCACAAAACCCTGCATGATCACCTGGCCCGAAAGCGTGCCCACGGTCGACGACGAGAGGCCGCTGGCCAGTAAGGCCACGGCGAAAGCCCCCGCCGCTAACGGACCTAGCAGAGGCGAAAGCGTCTGATACGCCAAGGTGAGGTCACCCGTGTTGGCGGGGCCTTTGCCGAAAAAGGCCCCAGCCGCGGCGGCGAGCATGGCCATATTGATCAGTCCGGCCACTCCCAAGGCCATGAGGACCTCGATCTTGGTGAACAGAAGCATCTTCCGTTTCGCCTGAGGCGTGCCCGTTGGGATGCGGTGCTGGGTGAGCGCCGAGTGCAGGTAGATGACGTGGGGCATGACCGTGGCGCCCAAGATGCCGACGGCGAGGTAGATCATCCCCGTGTTCTTGAACGTGGGGATGAAGCCTTTCCACAAGTTGGGATCGGGTTGCGCCAAAAAGAACTGAACGACGTAGCAGACAGCGATCACGCCCACGAGGGCCGTGATGGCGGCTTCCAAAGGCCGGAACCCCCACTTCTGCAAACCAAGAAGGGCGAAGGAAACGAACCCCGCGACGACAGCTCCCCAAAACAGAGGCATGCCCGTCAGCAGATGGAGCGCCAACGCCGCACCCAAGAACTCGGCCAGGTCGGTGGCCATGGCGATCAGCTCCCCCTGGACCCAGAAGGCCATCGTAGCCGTCTTCGAAGAGTTGTCGCGGATGATTTCTGGAAGGTTGCGGCCCGTCACCACGCCCAGTTTGGCCGAAAGGTACTGAATGAACATGGCCGCGAGGTTGGCCGCCAGGATCACCCAAAGCAGCGAGTAGCCGTAGCCGGCTCCGCCCGAAATGTTGGTGGCGAAGTTGCCTGGGTCCATGTAGGCGACGCTGGCGATGAACGCCGGTCCCAAAAACGGCAGAAGGTCTTTCCAGCGAAACTTGGGTTGGGCGAGGGCGGCTGCGGCGCGAGTTTGAAAGCTGAGTTCTCGGGGGCTCATGAGGCGGCTCTTTCGACCCAAAGTTTGTGCGCGAGGGTGAGGGGCAGGAGGTAGGATTCCTTTCCCAATTGGACACGAACCGTGCCGGTATCGGTGGCCAGAAGCGACAAGACCACTCCGGGGACCAGGCCCAGCTGCCGAAACAGGTTGAGTTCGTCGCTGTCTTGGGTTCCCACTCGAACGACGCGTCCGTTGAAGCCAGGTCTCTCTTCGGTGAGGCGGCTCTGGCCATGATCATCGGGAAGGCGGAGCTTGTTGTCGGGGATCGGGTCTCCGTGGGGATCGTGGCTGGGATGTCCCAGCCACGCGGCCATTTTCTCCTCGAAAGTCTCGCTGATGTAGTGCTCAAGCTTTTCGGCCTCGGCGTGAACCTCGTCCCACCCATAGCCCAGCGCCTGATGCAGAAAACTCTCAAGGAGGCGGTGGTGGCGCAGAATTTCCAACGCGACCGCCACGCCTGTTTCGGTCAGACTGACGCCCTTGTACTGCTCGTAGGCGACAAGGCCCCTCTCCCCCAATTTCTGAATCATCACGGTCACCGAAGCCGGAGCCACGCCCAACTTGTCGGCGAGCGCTTGGGTTCCCGCGGTGGGCACGGATTCGGTCAGCAGATAGATCTGCTTCAGGTAGTCTTCTTGGGCCTCGGACAGAATTTTTTTAGCCTGGTCAAAACAAATCATAGGATTAATTTAGCTATGACTAAAACTCTTGTCAAGAACCTCACCTATGCTAGACTGGAAACCACAAGGAAGGTCACCATGATCCTCGGAACTGTCAAAGAAATCAAAACCCATGAATACCGCGTGGGACTGACCCCTGCCAATGTAAGAGACTACGTTGGCCGCGGACACCGCGTGCTTGTCGAAAAAGGAGCCGGACTCGGTTCAGGCTACTCTGACGCGGAGTACCAGGCCGCCGGCGCCGTGATCGAAAACCAAGCCGCTGCCGTCTACGGCGAAGCCGAGATGATTGTCAAGGTCAAAGAACCCGTTGTGGGCGATCTTGAGCTACTGCGCAAGGACCAGATTCTCTTCACGTTTCTCCACCTGGCCGCCGACCTTGACCTGACGGAAACTCTGTTAGAAAAGGGCGTAAAGGCCGTGGCTTACGAGACCATCGAGACGCCCGACAGGCACTTGCCCTGCCTCACGCCCATGAGCGAGATTGCCGGGCGTCTGGCGGTTCAAGAAGGCGCCAAGTACCTCGAAAAAGCCTTTGGCGGACGAGGTTTGCTCCTGGGTGGAGTTCCAGGTGTGCCCCGGGGTCATGTGGTTGTTCTGGGCGGCGGCGTGGTCGGCCTCAACGCGGCCAAGATCGCCACAGGAGTGGGAGCGCACGTCACCGTGATCGACGTCGATGCCCGGCGCTTGGCCTACCTCGACGACCTGTTTGGCAACCGGGTCGACACCCTTTACAGCAACGAACAAAATATCGCCGAAATTCTGAAAACCGCCGACCTGGTCATCGGCGCGGTGCTGATTCACGGTGAAACGGCGCCCAAACTGATCCGCCGCGAACACCTCAGAGCCATGCGGCCGGGTTCGGTCTTCGTTGACGCCGCGGTCGATCAGGGAGGGTGCTCGGAAACCAGCCGCCCGACGACCCAGGACGATCCGACCTACGTGGAAGAAGGTGTGGTCCACTACTGCGTGACCAACATGGCCGGGTCTGTGCCTTTTACAAGCACCGTGGCGTTGACGAGCGCCACCTTGAAGTACGGTCTCAAGATCGCCGATGAAGGACTTGAGGCGTCGGTCCGGCGGTATCCCGATCTGGCCAGAGGACTCAACCTCTACCGCGGCGACACGGTTCACCAGGGAGTCGCCAAAAGCTTGGGGTTGTACTACAAACCCTTCCTGTGAATCGAGTTTCGTGAAGGCCGTCTCAGGGCCGCCAGCCGGTCCTGGGCATCGCGAACAACAGACGAAAGTGCCTGAACGGATCGTCGCGGAAGAGAGTCCAGCTCCGTCCAGGATTCGAAAGTAGCCTTGCAGGCCGCCAAGGCGGCTTCGAGGCCGGCGGGGTGGGGTCCCACAGGTTCCACCCCAAGGGTCCCCCGTGCGGTCGTTGTCAGCACGTCGAGAAGACTGACCACCCAGACCTGGCAGCTCAGGCCATCGACCACCCTCGACCATTGGTCGCTGCTCCAGCGGTCGAGCATCGAACGAACCTCGATCAGAACAAACGATACCTGATCCTTCAAAGGACGCGGGCGGGTCCGGTGTGGTTGCCGGGCTAAGGCCTGAGCCTCCAAGAGGCGGTAGGACTCGGTGAGGTGTCGAAAATGACGGGCGGCGGCGGGGTCGGGGTTGTGGTCGGGATGCAGGGCCAGCGCCCGTTGGCGAAACGCGGTCTTGATTTCCTCAAGGCTCGCTCCGGGCGAAACCCCCAGCGCGCGAAATTCTGGACTGGGCATGGACCAAGGATACCCTGTGACGAACAACATTGGACAGTCCTGAGACTCGGTCCTATACTCCTCCTATGGCCGCGCGTTCCGGGACCCCCACCCTAGGCCTCTTTGTTGGCACGACCGACGACGCCAACGAAAACCTCCTCATCCGCGGCGTCTGGGAAGCCGCCCAAGACTTTGGCGCCCGTTTTGTTTGCTTCAACAGCGGTGCTGTCAGCTCACCGCACGGCTTCGAAGCTATGCGCACCCTCTACGACGGATTTTGCGACGGCCCCATCCTCGACGCCCACATTATGTCGTGGTCGGTCAACCACCATAGCGCCAACGAGACCTTCACTGACTTTTGCCGTCATTACAAGACGCGCCCGGTGGTGACTCTCGCCATTCAGCTGCCAGGAATTCCCTGCGTGCAGTCGGACAACCGCGGGGGCATGTCGGCGTTGATGGACCACCTCCTCGACGTGCACGGCTATCGTAAGATCGCGTTCATCGGCGGCCCCGAAGGCTACCAGGAGGCCGACCTCCGACGGGCCGTGTTCCTCGAAAAGTTGGCCGAAAAGGGCGTCAGTCCGCCCGAGTCCTGGCTCGTTTCAGGCGATTTTTCAGAGGAATCGGGGTTTCAGGCCATGGAACACCTCCTTTCAGGGGGAACCCTCCCGTTCGAGGGAGTGGTCGCAGCCAACGATTACATGGCCTTTGGGGCACACCGTGCCCTGACCCTGTGCGGTTACCAGGTTCCCCGCGACCTGTTCTTGACGGGTTTTGACGACATTCAGGAGAGCCGGTTTCATAACCCGCCGCTCACGACGGTGAGGCAGTTCATCGAGGTTCTCGCCAAACAAGCCGTGAACGCGGTTCTGCGCACTGGTTCGGGAACCCCGCCGCTCACCTTGGTCCCGACGGAGCTGTCGGTGCGCGGGTCGTGCGGTTGCGTTCGATGGGCGGCGCCCAGCGGGGGTTTTTGGGATCCGTCGCTGCTTCTGGCCGAAGGGGAGATTTCGAGGCGCCGCTTGTCAGACACTTTGGACCAGGCCCTGGTTGGGAACAAGGACGAGGTTTTCTTTGCGGAGCTGCACCATGTGCTCGAAGAAGCCCCCTCTTCGGGCCTTGATGCCTGGCAGGCGGGACTGAGCCTGATCCGGTCCGAGCTTCAAACCAAGACTTTGACCGCGGAACAGAGGGCCTTTGGCGAAGGGCTGCTCCACGAGGCCCGCCGTTTGGTGGCGGATCAGGTGCTCAGGCGCGACGTGCTCTTGCGTCTTCGTGCCGAGGAACTGGCCGGCAAGGTGATCGCCTGCGCAGAGGCCCTGGCCACGTCTTACAGCCTGGACTCCATTTTGACAGTTCTTCGTGAACTTCTGCCTCCCATGGGGCTCAGGGGGGCCTGGCTTTCGCTGCTCGATGGGGGAAGTTCTGAGGCGCCCGTCTTGGCGTTGGCGTTCGATCAGTGGGGAGCCTCCGAAGTTCCCCGACAGGCGTTTAGAGGGACGCAGTTGGTTCCCGGAGGGCTTGCCGAACTCGATTCCCACCACAAGCTGTTGGTGGTCGAGGTGCTGGCTTCGCAACACAAGCCCCTTGGCCTCGTGGTCTTCTCAACGGACATCGAAGGAGCCCGGATCAGCGGTTCGCTGCGAAGTCAAATCAGCGGGGCGATTCGAGGAGTCCGCTTGTTGGAAGAAAACCAGCGCGCCGAACACCAGCTTCTACAATCAGAGAAGCTTGCCGCGCTGGGCAACCTCGTGGCGGGTGTCGCCCACGAAATCAACACCCCTCTGGGGGTCGCGGTAAGCGCGGCCAGTTACTTGAAGTCGCTCTCGGTGGACTTTCAAAAGCTGTTCGAGGCCCAGCAGATTCGGAAGTCGGACCTCGAAATCTTCGTGGCCCGCGTGGTTGAAGCCGGCGATTTGGTGGTTTCGAACTTGGGCCGTGCCGCCGAACTTGTCGCTAGCTTCAAACAAGTGGCCGCCGATCAGGCCAGTGAGAACCGCCGGTCTTTCGCGCTCAAAGAGTACCTTGAAGAAACTCTTGTCAGCCTGAAACCGCAGTGGAAGAATCGGCCGCTGACGCTGAACGTTCGGGGTCCGAGCAATTTGGCTTTCGACTCCTACCCCGGCGCCATTGCGCAGATTGTTACCAATCTTCTGATCAACGCCTTGGTCCATGCGTTTGCACCCGAGCAGTCGGGAACCATCGACATCCGGGTGGAAGACAGGGGGCGTTCGGTGTGCTTGAAGTTTGCCGACGATGGACAAGGCGTCGCCCCCGAAAACTTGCCGCACATTTTCGAGCCTTTCTACACCACCAAGCGGGGTCAAGGAGGTACCGGGCTCGGACTCCAGATTGTCCACAACCTCGTGACCAAGGTTCTGGGCGGCACGGTGACCTGCACGAGCAAGCTAGGTCAGGGCACCGTGTTCGAAATGACCCTTCCCAAAATGGCTCCCGTTCCGTCAATCGGGCCAGTGGGCCATCATGGCTAGGCTTGGTATTCGCCTTTGATCACGAAGAACGAACCGCGAATCGTTCCGGCCAGCTTGGACTTTTGCCTGGCAAACTTAAACTTGTCTTCGAGTTCCTTCGGAACTTCCATACCGTCAGAAAGCTTGAATCCTACAGCCCGTTTCTTGGGGTCATCAACTGTATACATCACGTTGATCGCAAGACCGCTTTCGTAGAACACGTAGGTGAACCGGATATTCACTACTTGGAATCGAGAGGTTTCCAAAGGCTTGGAAGCAATCTGGAGTTTTCTTTCGTCCCTCAGAACCTTGTTAACGAAGTCGACGTTTTCTGGACTCTCGCTTGCGGGAACCGTCGCGTAGACGTGATTGTACTTGTTCTTGAAGTACCTGGCTTCGTTGGCTCGCAGACCGGCGAGAGCCTTCGCGACTGGTGAGGATTCGAGTCCGATAGTGGACACTTGGACAAAGTCGACGGCGTAGGACATCGCTATTTCTCCTTATTTCTGGAAGAACGTTTCGGTTCTTGGAAGATACGCCTCTCAGTACATGCCTGTCAAGGCATATACAAAGAACTGGGTACTCGGGACTTTCTTGAGCCGACGACTTCCACCCCGCCCAAGTCCTCTGCTAAAATCGCCCGCATGAGCAAGTACCCGTACACCCAGATCGAGAAGAAATGGCAGGCCTATTGGGAGGGAAACAAGACCTTCCGCGCGGTCGAGGA
>CAYYUZ010000118.1:0-11540 GCA_964475005.1 uncultured Spirochaetales bacterium | reverse complement strand
CCAGCACCGGCGAGTTCCAACTGGTTCGCGCCGGCCACACGCGAACTCTTTGGGTCAAGGCAGACGGCACGTTCGAATGGCTTCAAGGCGAAGGTTCGGCTCTCGGGGCGTTCCCCGAGGTCGTCTTCGAGGAAATTTCGGGTCGGCTCCGCACCAACGACTGTCTGATCCTGTGCTCTGACGGAGTTTTGGAAACCCTCGGGAAGAAAGACGTGGAGAAAGGTTACGGTGCCTTGGTGGACCTGATTCGCGCCGCCGCTCCTCAAGACATCGCCACCATGACCCTGTCGATCCAGGCGGCGTGCCTTTCAGCGGAGGAAGGGCGCCGTGACGATATGAGCCTCTTAGCGATCGGAACGAAACTCTGGTAAAATTCTAGCGTCGGCCCTTGGTTTCTCGAAATAGCGACAGGGCCAGCGTGAGGAGAAGAACCGCCACCAAAATTGGAGAGGCGATCCAGGACGCTTGGGAGGCGGCCAGGAGACCAATCAGAACAAAGCCCAGCGTTGTGCCGAGAAGCAAGATCCAATCGCCCACCACGAAATTGAAGACGGCCTTGAGAAACCTCAGAATCGTGTTCATGTTTGAGTCTCCTTCTTGGGCTTCAGAAAGGCAACCAGAGCCCAGCTCGCCGCCGCCCAGCTCAGCAGAATCGCGAAGAGGCTGAGGTCCGCGCCTGGCCACTCAACTCCTAGTCCCTCACCTCCCCAGAAAGTTCCGAAAGTTGTCAGCATCAGGCCAACGATGAATTTGAGGGTGTTTTCGGGGACCCTGGTCAGCGGTTTTCGGATCGCGAAACCCAAGACCACGACAAGGAGCAAGGCGAGACCAGCCCCCAGTGAAGCCAAGGAGATTCCTGCGGTCTTTTCCAGATCAGTCGACGCCGATGAGGTTCCGAAGGTTAGCACAATGAAGACGACTTCCATCCCTTCGAGGAGGACGCTCTTGAACGAAGTGGTAAAACCGAACCCGTCGAACACTGTCTTTGGAGGCACTCCCCGCTGTCGCAAGGCGGCCGCCTCTTCCTCGTAGATGGCTTCCTCGTCGTGGAGCGCCTTGAGTCCGGCGAAACGCAAGATGGCCTTCTTCAGCCATTTCAACCCAAACAGGACAAGAACAAAACCGACAAACAGACGAAACACACTCAAAGGAATCAGGAGGAACGCGGACCCTAAAGCCACAACAATGGCGGCCAGCGCCGTTATGGCGGCACCCGCGCCGAGCAGGCTACTCTTCCAATTGATGGTCGTGCCGACCACCATGACGATTGTGAGGGCTTCGACAAATTCGACGATCGAGGCAAGAAACGTAGGGAGAATCGAAGACCAGGTCATGGGGTATCCTTGGTGCTCAGCATGCCTCGAAAGTCGTCTTGTGAACAAGCCAAACGGGGCGCTCCGCGGTTTGGAGCCGCCAGCGTTGACGACACAGGATTCAGCGACTACGCTGAAATCCTGAAGGTACGACCATGGGTTGTTTGAGGTTTGCGGTATTTCTTGGATTTTCTTTTCTCGTGACCGGCTTGTCGGCACAGTCCACGGGACGAGGTGTCGATTGGACGCAGCCAGCGATCAGTCTGACCGTTTTGAATTCTCAGATCTTGGACTGGCAGAAAGACTTTGAACGTCTGGCGAGTGGACCCGTAACCCAGGACTCCTTGGCAGCTATTTTGGCCTTGCATTTTCAGAAGGGACCAATCGTGATTCAGGGTTGGGCCGCATTGCAGGATGCCTGGAAAAATCACAGCTCCGATTCCGAAAAAAAGAGCCGCTACCTCGCCGTCAGCCACTACTTCGCCACCCACTTGGTTGATTTGGGCGACGCTTTTGCGTGGGAATGGTACCGCTGTTTCGCCCCGCCGCTCACCCAGCGTTATAACTTTCTGGCCGCTGACGAGGGATTGGAAACCGTTGAGTTCTCCCCGCAGGAAGGAAACTTGCTCGCCTCGATCACACCCGATGAAAGGAAAGCCCTTTTTCAAAGGTGTCGCGCCACCGTGACCGATTTCCTGGGCCGCAGCGGCTACCCCCTTACCGAGGATTCGATTTCCAAGATGACCTTCGGCTCCCAGGGGATTCTCCTCTCCGGCCGCTACCCCAAGGACCGAGGACAGCTCAACAAAGATTTCACGTTCACCGGCAGCGCCCTCTTCCTTTTTGGAATGGGTCTCTAGCCCGGGACGATTAGCGGTCCCAGTTCAGCCAGAACGTCTTTGACCACATACACTCGTAGTTTCTCGGTCTTTCCACGGACGGAAGCATGCGCCATTGGCAAGAAGCTCAGGTCCAGACCGGCCTGAGCTCCCGCCACCGTCGACAACACAAGCTGGCTCTTGGCCACCTTGTTCAGTTGCTCCAACCGGCTGGCCGTATTCACGGTGTCGCCGATGATGGTTACCGCCTTGTTCGCGCCAAAGCCCATTTCACCCAGTATCACCGACCCGAAGTGAAGCCCAAGTCCCAAGGACAGAGGTTCATCAAGGACGGTGGCGAGCTGCGCGTTGCCTGCCTGAAGGTTTTTGGCCATTTCGACGCAGGCCTCAAGCGCTTGACGGCAGGCATCTCGCGGTTCGCCTTTCCGGCCAAAGTAGGCCAGAATACCGTCACCGAGGAACTTGTCAATGTGGCCTCCGTGCTTCTCGATAGCCTCGCCCATATCTCGAAAGTAGCGGTTGAGAATGTACACGACGTCGTAGGGAAATCTGCCTTCAGAAAGTTTCGTGAACCCGCGCAAGTCGGCAAACAGAACTGCTAGGTCGAGGTCACGCCCAACCGTATCGGGAGTCTCCGCGCGCGCTAGCCCAGGACGAACGTCGGGCGGGAGCAAAGGCGTCACCTTGACGACTCCCGAGAGTCCCTCGGTTTGGCAGGCCAGACGAACATCCGGCGCCGCGTCGATACGGGCTAGAGCCTTTGATTCGCGGTCTCCTACCGGCGAGACGCTCCCCTCGGTTGCTTCGACGCGCACCCGGCACGTGGTGCAACGCCCTCTCCCCCCGCAAATAGAGGCGTGGGCGATCCTGCCCAACCGGCTTGCCTCCAGAATCGTGGTTCCTGGAACAACAGCAACTTCTCTGCCATCGGGATAATGGACCCTGACGGTTCGTCGCCCCTTTTGAGCCACGATCCGCACTGCCCGCGCGCCAAAGATGAGAGCGTAAAGGCCGAGAAAAAAACCGTAGGTGGCATAGTCGAAAACCTGAACAGAACTCTGAAGGGTTGCCGAAAGCAGGTGCGGCATGTCATCAGCGGCGAGCCGCCCCGCCGTAAAACTTTGATAGAGTTCGGATCCGCCAACCCAGTAACCCGCGGCGGCCGCGACCGGAATGATCAAGAACGCAAGGAAGATCCACGCGCGGACTTTCGGATACCAAGGCCGCATTCTGAGAACCACGTGCGCGCCAATATGCGCGTGGACGCCGATGATGAGGGCAACCGCCACGTACCGCCAAGCGACCGAAGGAAACGTCAGCAACACTTTGTCGACGTAGTTCTCCCTGAAGGGGAGGAAGTAGCCCATGGCCTGAGTGACATACAAGTGGGGAAGAAAGACAAAGGGGAGTGCCAGTCCAAAAACAATCTGTGTCGCTTCCCAAAGGGGCATGCTCAGCGTGTTGCGCCTGTAGAGTTTCCACAATCCGAGCGCGATGTGAACGAGGATGGCCAAGAAATACAGAGGATACAGGAGCCAGACCGGATTCATCGCGTTGGCGTAGGCCTCCATCGCATCGGGCGAAACCAACCCCAGTCCGTAGAAAAGCATATTGGCAATGGTGAAGAACCCCATGACTAGGGCAGCCCACAGCCGAATTCTGGTTTGCCAGTCCCGTACGTTTGAAACAGGCGACATCAAAAACCCCCATCGTGTGCTCTTACGAATCTACAAGCCGATCAGATCGGTCCGTGTCAGTGTGACGATGCCGGTCAGGATAACCTGTTTGATACCGTGGTCCTTGAGAACGGCCTCCTGCGTGAAAATAGCCAAACTTTCTCGGGATGGCCAATCTTGAGAAGAAGTCGGCGCTAGAGCGCCAGAAGCTCTCGACGTATGCGCTCGGGGTCGGTCGTATAGACGACAATCTCTTGAAGACTCGTGTTCCCACGAACCGTGACCTTCCACCCTCCCGTCACCGGGTAGAACTTCAGGCCCGTTGACCCCTTGCCGAGACTCTTGATGATGCCAAGGGAAATCTTGCTGACGTCGGCGCAACCCTGCAGGTAGTCAACCAAGGGAGCGGCAGCGTCGATGAGCGTTGTGTGGCTTCTTGTCAGCTTGCCGCCGGCTCGGTGAAGTGGCATGGCCGCCACAGTTTACTCTGAATCGTCGGCGGCGTGCTTGTGAACGATGTCGTGATCGCCTCGCGTTTCCAAGTGTGTTGTCGTGACAGAACCCGTCCACGACGCGTTGAGAATCGTCTCGATCTCGGTAGCCATGTGGTGAGCGTCGGCCAGCAGAACATCGTCGGCAAAGATCAAGTGGAACTGGAACCAGTAGCGAGTTCCCGAGTACCGCATTCGCAGTTCGTGCATGGTCACGTTGCGCTCCTGACAAGCCGCCAGAAGGAGTGCCTCAATGGCCTTTTCCTCGTCGGTACTGACCTGGTCCATCAGTCCATGGTAGGAGCGAAAGACGAGGCCGGCGCCTTCCCTAAGGATGTTGAGCGCCACCAGGATAGCGAAGATCGGGTCGAAGTAGGCGCTGTCGAACCAGGGATTTTTTCCGATCAGGCAAAGAACCAGCCCGGCAAGAACTCCCAACGAGGTGACGCTGTCGGCCAGGGTATGTTTTCCGTTGGCTTCAACGATCAAGCTCTTGGTCTTCCTTCCATGAAAGATAAGCACCAATCCCAGAATGCCATTGACCACGACAACCAGGGACTCAACGGCTGTCCCGACGCCGATCTCCTGCACACTGGGGCCGACAAAGAATTTGAGGGTCGCTTGATAGAGAATAAAGAGCGCGGCCAACAGAATCATGGCGCCTTCGAACCCCGCAGAAAAGAAAGTGATTCGATCGTAACCGAAGGGATGACTCTTGTCGGAGCGCCTGCGGGCAAGTCGCAAACTGTAGGCGGCAAACACAACCGCCACGACGTGTACGACTGATTCAGCGGCATCGGAGAGGATAGCCATCGACCCTGTCACCCAAAGTGCCCACATTTTCACGGCCAACATGAAAAATCCTGTGCCGAGTGAAATGTTCATCAGCAGATTCAGCGTTTTCTCTTGTTTCACGATCTTTCGTTGTCCTTTCTCCTATTATGAAGCATAGGAGTTAACTTAGCCAAAGCTAGGCGGACGCTTCTTTTTATCAAAAATTGGTGACCCTAGACCAATTCCACTCCGATCATCAAGCAAAAGGAGTCTTCATGATGACACGGAAACCGTTCGGCCTCGCCTTGACAGCCGGAGTCCTGAGTTTGCTTCTTGGCACGGGAGGACTGTATGCCCAGGGATCGGAAAAACACCCTGCCTATCTTCAGGCTCTGTCCAACTTGAAGTTGGCCCGTGCCCTTCTGGAAAAGACAACATCGACACAGAAATTGGACGGGAAGGAAGCAGCCGCATTGGCAGAAATTGATGCCACCATTGGTGACCTGAACAAGGCCAGCGTTGTCGGTGGAAAGCCAGCACTGAGCCCCAGGGTCAGCGACGCCAAGTTGGATAGGACCAAGCGTTTCCGGGAGGCTCTCAAACTTCTGGCGATGGCGCGCAAGGAAATCAAAGAGGAAAAGACTGAACCAGCCACAGGCCTCAAGGTCCGTTCAGAAAAGCACTTGAAGAAGGCAAGCAGACTCGTCGACGACGAGATCCGTCACCTTACCTAACGGCTTGTCTGTCTCCACCTTGTCAAAAGCTCCTCGATACTCAGCTGCTTGAGGGCCTCGGCGCCCCCGGCAGAGGACTCCAGTTGCCGAAACCTGGTCTCGAACTTGGCGTTCCCAAGGATGAGCTCCTGTTCAGCGTCGAGCCCGAGGTAGCGCCCCAGGGCAGCGGTCGCCAAAAGCAAGTCGCCGTATTCCTCGGCCAGTCGTGTGCGGTTCCCCGAATCGATTTCGGTTTCCACTTCGGCCAGTTCTTCTCTCACCTTGGCGACCGCGTCGGAGATTTGAGGCCACGCAAAGCCGGTCGCAATAGTCCTCTTCTGAAGCTCCTGAGCCCGCATAAGCGCTGGCAACGACCGGCTGACCCTATCGAGGACCGAACCAGGCTTCGCGGTGCCCCGGGCGACCTTCTCCTGGGCCTTGATCGCTTCCCACTGAATATGGACCGCCTCAGGGGTTTCTGCGACGGCTTGGCCAAAAACATGGGGATGCCGCCGGACCATCTTGGCGGAAATCGAATTCACCACATCGTCGATGGTGAAGCGTTCTTCTTCGGCGGCAATTTGTGCGTGAAACACGACCTGGAGCAAGACATCGCCCAGCTCCTCGGCCAGGTTGGCGTCGTCGCCAGAACGGACGGCTTCCACAACTTCAGCCGACTCCTCTAGAAGATGTTTCAGAAGCGACTCGTGGGTTTGTTCTCTGTCCCAAGGGCAACCGTCGGCAGCCCGCAACCGGGCCAGAATCTCCACAAGCCCGTCAAAGCCGCGAGGAAGAGAATTGGGATCAGTCATTCAGCTCACATCCAAGATCTTCATGTGGTAGTTATTCGGGTTGTTCAGAAAATAGTTGGCGCGGTAGTCGGTGGGGGTACAGCCTGAGTAGGCTTTGAAGTTCCTGCTGAAGTGATATTGGCTCGAAAACCCGAGCTTCCAGCTGATCTCCTTGACGGAAAGATCGGAGTTCAGAAGCAAACTGGTGGCGGTCTCCATCTTCAGGTTGTTAAGGTAGCGCATCGGTGTCATGTTCATGTGCCGTTTGAACAAACGGATCAGGTATTCCTCGGTGATCTTGAGCTGCTCGCAAACATTCCCCAGGGAGATCTGCGAGAACATGTGGTTCTGCAAAATTCCCAAGGCCTGTTCGACGTGAAGGTTGAAGCCTTCCTCGTGACCTTCGCTATCGAGGAACGAACTCTCTCCGGACCTCAGATCGCCTATCAAATCATGAACCAGCGCTTCGAGCCGCAACTCGACCGCACGGACCCTGTAGGCGTTGTCGCTCTGGTTGAACTTGTTCTTGGAATCTTCGAAGAACATGCGGTGGTTGGTGCCGATCTTGGCGGGAAAGAACGCCTGAAAACTCGGATCCATCAAACTCGGATAGAGATAATCGTCAGGGTTCGCCTCAAAGAGCAGGGCATAGTAGCTGAGAGGATGGTCGGGGTTCTCGGCTTGGATCTCGTGCAACTGATCGGGAACCGAAAGAAAGAGGCTGCCTTTCTCGATCTGGTGGGACTTGGATCCATTCTTGAACAGGCCGTGGCCACCCAGGAAATAGTGAAACTCAAACTGCGGCTCGGGATGCGCGTGGCGACGGCTGTGCCACTGAAGCAACCTCTCCTCTTTCAATTGGAACATGAACACAACGTCAAGGATCTTCATCGCCTAGACGTCCAAAACACCTTCGTGTTGCGGCAGGGTGATGCGCACGGTTGTGCGGCCTTGGCCTGTCTCCATGGTCGCCTCGCCGTCGAGAGCCCGGGCAAACGAACGAACGACATAGGTACCGACGCCAGCGCCGTCGGGTTTCGACGATAGGAAGGGGTCAAAGAACCTGTCTCGAAGCTCAAAGGGAACCTCTCCTCCATTTTCAAGGGAGACAACCAACTGATCCCCGCTGAGCTCGACTCTGAGCTCCACCAGGGTTCCAGAAGAGGCCGCCTCAAGCGCGTTGCGGAACGCGTTTTCAAAAATCCCCCAAAGCAGGTTTTCCTTTCCCCAAAACGTCAGAAGAGGAGCGTTGCCCAAAGGAAGGCCCTGGATCGACACTTTCATGGTCAATCCTTTGAGCTTCAGGAGGCGCTCGTAGTCGCGGAGAATCTGGTCAACCAGCGTGTTGACGACAAGGGGTTCTCTGTGCAGAACGAAGCTTCCACGCTCCATGCGATCCAGATCAACGAGATTGTCCATGACCGTCAACATCCGCTGACCGCGATCATAGATGCTTTGGGCGTAGTCCCGTAAATCGGGGTTGCTGGCGCCTTCTAGCAAAATGAGCTGAGCTAGGCTGAGAATTCCCGAGACGGGGCTTTTCAACTGATTCTGAAGGATTCGCGCCAGGTTCTCGCCCTCGATCATGACCCCAGTTTGGACTTGTGTTCCCGAAAATGCAAGGGAGGAGTATGATGCCCCAATGACCCCCAAGTTGCTTCTCCTCGGGCCCGCCATTCTCTTCCTTGGTTTCATTTTCTCTCTGTCTCCTCTCACGGCCGAGGACACCCTGGGAAGCCTCGTTCCCGATACACCGATCACCCTGCTCGACGGTTCGACTGTGGCCGTTCAAGACCTGACGCTCGGAACAGAAATTTGGACTTGGATGCCCTCGGAAAAACCGGCGGAAGGAAAAGTTTCAGGGATTCGCCGGGTCCACAGCGACACCTACATTGAGATGGTCGCCGGAGATCACCTCGTTGACGCCACTGGATCGCACAGGATTGCCCTGACCGGGGCAAAAATGGTTCGTTTTAATACGCTCAAAGTGGGAGACAAAGTCCTGCTCTGGACGCCCAAAGGCTTTGCAGAAGTTGCGGTAAAGTCACTCCGAACCCTTCCCGTCACCCTCATTACGTACGATTTGACGATCGAAGGCCACCGAATGTTTCTCGTAGACGGCATCGTCGTCGGCGACTAAGGGCCGTACAAAGGTAAGGCGTCGCGAGGAAGGCTTTTGACAAGACCAGCCGGGTTTGAGGCACCGGAACCGTACTGGAAGTACGGTGAGGATGCCGATGCCCGGCTGGGCGCGGGCAAAAGCCTCTGCAGCAGCCTTACTTGGGAATAGCCCCTTCGACGCCCTTCACGTAGTACATCATGCCCAGGATGTCTCCGACCGGAAGAACCTTGCCCTTGGGTACGACCTCTTTTCCGCTCTGATCGACGAGCGGGCCCTGGAAGGGGTCGAGTTTGCCGGCCAAAATCTGGGCACGGGCGTCGGCGACCAGCTTCTTGACGTCGGCGGGAATCGAAACACCAAGGGGGGCGATGTCAACGGAACCGTCGGCCATGTTTCCGAGGAACTGCTCGCTCTTCCAGGTTCCGTCTTTCACGGCCTGGACCGTCTTCGCGTAGTAGGGACCCCAGTTCCAAACGGGGTTGGTCAGGTAGGCCTTGGGGGCAAACCGCGTCATGTCGCTGTCGTTGCCGCCGGCGAGAGCACCGCGTTCGGCCGCGGCTTGAAGGCTGGCAGGAGAGTCCTGATAGGCCATGATCACGTCGGCGCCTTTGTCCAGAACGCTGAGAGCTGCCTGGCGTTCGACGGTGGGGTCAAACCAGGTATTGGTCCAGACCACAACGGTCTTGGCCTTGGGATTGACGCTCAGGGCACCGATGGTGAAAGCGTTGATGTTGTAGATCAATTCGGGAATGGGGAAAGCCGCAACATAGCCCAGCAAGTTCTTCTTGGTCATTTTTCCGGCGGCGATACCGGCCAGGTAGCTGGCTTCCCAATTCTTGGCAAAGTAGGTGCCGAGGTTGTCGGCGGTCTTGTAGCCTGCGTTGTGCAGAAAGACGACCTTAGGGAATTTCTTGGCAACGTTGACCGTGGGGTCCATGTAACCAAAACTTGTTGTGAAGATTACGTCGTGATTCTGAGCCAGATCGGCGATCACGCGTTCTGCATCGGCACCCTCGGGGACATTTTCTACAGTGTCAGCCTTGATGCCGAGCTTCTTTTCCATATAGAGACGTCCCTGGTCGTGCTGGTAGGTCCAGCCGCCGTCACCCGGGGGTCCGATGTAGACATAGGCTACTCGGGGAGTGGGGATGGGACTGCCGGCCCAGGCCAAGCCCGTCGCGCCCAGGGTCAGCAAGGCCAGACAGAGGCCCGCGATCTTGGTAAAGTTTTTCATGATTCCTCCTCGGAATACCATCAGTATGGCAATTCCCGTGCCATAGGTAAATCCTTGTCCCGAGGGCTTTCCGATACATTCCTGTAATTTGTGTGTTCGTTCGTCAACCTTTTGGTAGCGGTGCTCATTGACAGGAACTCGTCGGGAAAAAAGAATGGTCATGGGGGGAACCGCATGAATGACACGGAGATCGTCGGGGGGAAAATCTGGACGGGAGCCGGCTGGATGCAGGGCTGCCTTGGCCTCAAGAATGGCAGGATTAGCAGCCTCACCGCAGGACCCGAACCAGCCAGGGAAGTGGTTCGGGCAGAGGGCTTGCTGGTACTTCCCGGATTGATCGACCCCCATGTGCACTTTGATCTCGGCGTTGGTGCCAACCTCACTGCTGACGGCTTTGGGGGAGGTTCGCGGGCGGCGGCTTTCGGAGGCGTGACGACCGTCATTGATTTTCTTGACCCCGTCAAAACGGCCGACCAAATGACGGCGGCCTTCGAAACCCGTTCGGCCCTAGCTCGGTCAAGCTGTGTGGACTACAGCTTCCACGCCACTCTCGGAAACCCAACCGATCCCGCCGAAGCCCTCGTTCAGGCTGCCTTGGCTTTGGGGCTCCCTTCTCTGAAAGTCTTCACCGCCTATTCTTCGACCGATCGGCGTACCGACGATCGAACCATTGGACTCCTCCTGGCCGCCGGATCGCGCGTGGGCACCACGGTCTTGGTGCATGCCGAAAACGAGTCGCTCATGGACGTATTGCCGGGGACTCCCGTCGCCAGGCATGAGGAGAGTCGGCCGGCTCTCTGCGAAGTGACGGCCGTGCTCACGTTGGCCGAACTGGTCCGTTCTACAGGTGGCCGGTTGTACGTAGTGCACACAAACGTCGGCACGACCGTCGAGCGCCTGAAGGCTCTGCATCCGGGTCTCCTTGGAAGGACGCTCTTCTTGGAGACCTGTCCGCACTACCTCTTGTGGGACTCGGCCCGATATTCTGGGCCTGATGGCGCCCGATTCACCATGACGCCGCCGTTGCGGTCACCCGAGGAACGAAAGAAGCTCGCCGCGGCCTTTGAGGTCTTCGACACTCTGGGCACCGACCATTGCGCCTACAATCACCAGCAGAAGAACCAGCCAACCACCGACCGCATTCCAATGGGAATCGGAGGCGTCGAGTTTCTTTTGCCTTCCCTGTGGGGAAAGTTCGGCGACCAGTGCCTTCCTAAGCTCACCGAAAGGACGGCCAAGATTTATGGAATGTGGCCCCGCAAGGGGAGTCTGATGCCGGGCTTCGATGCCGATGTCGTTTTGTTTGACCCCAAGCCGCGTTGGCGCGTGCAGACGCATCATGGCGACGCCGACCACACAGCCTGGTTAGGAGAATCGATGAAGGGATGCGTGGTTTCCACTATGCTTCGCGGGAGCTTTGTGGTCAGGAATGGGGAGTTTTTGGGGGGAAAGGGCGAGTTTGTCGCGCGTCGGCCTGCCCTCAGGGGCGCTGAAGGACTCCGGAGATCGCGCCCACGGGGCAGCGCGACTCACACAAGCCGCAACCAAAACAGGCCTCCGGATTGACTTTGGCCGCCGCACTTTTGG
>CAYYUZ010000117.1:4983-11878 GCA_964475005.1 uncultured Spirochaetales bacterium | reverse complement strand
ACAACGTTGTTTACGCCTTGCCGATGATCGTTCCCTTCGGGCTGTTCGTCTTTCTGCGGGAAGGCATCGTTCACACCTTGCATTTGCACGTGCAGAGGCTCAACACAGTCATCACCATCATTTTGCTTTCGGGGATGGGGTTGTTCTTGGCGGCCGATTCGCTTGCCTATTTCTGGTGGGCCAAACCACTCTTGAAGAGCCGATTTCTCTAGGCGCCCTCCAAGAGGTCCCAAAGCGATAGTTGGCCAGGCGGTGGCGAGGTGGGCCGGTCGGGCAACGCAATCCAATGCGTGAGGCCGGTCCTGGGCACATTGCCCTCCCACAGCACGCCATCCACCCAAATGCCTATCGCGTTTCTTTCAAGGTCCGACTCCCACTGTTCGATGGGCAGGTTCGCGTCCCTTTGTGTAATCGCTGCTATAAACTGCCCTTCTGTGGGGAGCTCGTCCTCAAATTTCATCCAACGGTCCATCTTATGATTCTCAGCCGAGCGGCAAGGAATTTCCACACTTTTGGAGGATTCGGAGCGTGGTCACAGTTTGGGGGGGCCAACTCAGGCTTCGATCTCGGAGGCCACTTCAAACGGGCAGGTGAAGCGGAAGGTGCTCCCTTGGCCGGGCTGGCTTTGAATTTCAAGAGCCCCACCCAAGTGCTGGATCACGCGTTCGGCAATCGACAGTCCCAGCCCCAAGCCTCCAAAGGCCCTGGTCTGCGAACCGTCGAGCTGAATGAAGGGCTCCACGATGCGTTGGCGGCTCTCCTCGGAAAAACCAGTCCCCGTGTCGCGGACACAGAAGCTCAAGAAGACCCCGTTGGCGGCTTTCTCCCCGAGGTCGGCGCTCACCACGACCTGGCCGCCCGGCGAAAACTTGATCGCGTTGCCGATCAGATGGTGAAGAACCAAGTGGAGCTTGTCGGGGAGACCGACAAGTTTGTCGGGCACGGCCGAGTCCACGACAACCTGGGTGGATACGGCATTCCGGCGAGCCTCGGCAGCGTGGTGCTCCAGCGTGGCGTAGAGCGTCCTCCTCAACGCAAAGGGAACCCGCGGAAAGGCCTGCAAGGGATTTTCGCTCTCGAGAAAGTCCAAAACGTTGTTGACCATCGCCAGCATGCGCTTGGAAGAAAGCTCCAAGGCCTCCAGATACCCGGTTTGCTCGGAATTCACCCCAGAGTCCCGAATGGCTTGCGCCATGCCGAAGATGCCGTTCATCGGCGTCCGCAATTCGTGGCTCACGACGGCCAGGAAGTCGATCTTGGCCCTGTCGGTGGCCTGCGCGCGCCGTTTTCCCTCGACGAGGTTCATCAGTCTCAGCCGAAGCTCCTGCTCGTCGCCCGATTTTACCACAAAGTCCCGGGCGCCCAGGCTCAGGGCCTTGGCCGCCTCTTTCTTGTTGCCTGTGAAGACACAAACGGGAATCGAGCGGAACCGGGCGTCTCGGTTCCAGTGTTCAAGAAATGTGAACCCGTCCATAACCGGCATGGATAGATCAAGGATGATGACGTCGAGGTCGGGGTGCTCCGCCAACCGGTTCAGGGCCTCTTTGCCGTTTTCAGCGTGAACCACCACGGACTTTGACCCCGTCCGTCCAGCCTTTCCAAACAAAAAGTCGACCAAGGTGTGGGTGTCGGGACTGTCGTCGACAACAAGGATCTTGACCGTCTTTTCCATGCCAACCATGCTACCTCCGACGCCGAGGTGATGACCAGTATGTGGACAGCAAAGAATCCTGGAGTGGACAATTCTTTCAATATGTATCTTTTTGACGCACTGGAGTCAAAAGGAATCAAATCAGCTTGACGCTCGGCTCCTCCAACCGTACCTTTTTAGGGGAGCGAACGGCCAGGCGTGCCGCCCGGCCCGGAGCCCACCACACCAGAAGGAGTGTTTTATGAATGCGGAACGGTTAACCATTAAGGCTCAAGAAGCGTTGCAGTCGGCGACTGCGATGGCCGACCAGAGGAGCCACCAAATGGTCTCCACCGATCACCTGACGCTGGCGCTCCTGAATCAGAAGGATGGAATCGCGGGGCCTCTTGTCGATAAACTGGGCGTCGATCGAGCCGCACTCGAAAAAGCGCTTGAGGACCGCTTGGCGTTGGCACCGCGGGTTTTTGGGACCAACGGCAACGTCAGTTGGGAGGGTCTTCTCAACCGGGTGGTGAACCGCTCGGAAACCGAGGCCGACAAGCTCAAAGACGAGTACATCAGCACCGAACACCTGCTTCTTGCGCTTGCGGAGAGCGAAACCCCCACCGGCGATCTTCTGCGCAAACAGGGAATCACCAAGGACGGACTCCTATCGGCGCTCAAAGCTGTGCGGGGAAATCAAACAGTCACCGATCAGAATCCTGAAAATCGCTACCAGGTGCTTGAAAAGTACACCCGCGACCTGACGGCCCTCGCACGCCAGGAGAAGCTCGACCCCGTGATCGGGCGCGACGAAGAAATTCGCCGCGTGATGCAGGTGTTGAGCCGAAAAACCAAAAACAATCCGGTTCTGATCGGCGAACCGGGAGTCGGCAAAACGGCCGTAGTCGAAGGCCTGGCCAGGCGCATTGTGGCGGGAGACGTGCCCGAAAGCCTGAAAAACAAACGCCTGCTCTCGCTCGACCTAGGGTCGCTCATCGCCGGGACAAAATTCCGCGGTGAATTCGAGGAACGCCTGAAGGCCGTCATCAAGGAGATCTCCTCTTCAGACGGCGAGATCATCCTGTTCATCGACGAACTGCACACCCTGATGGGCGCTGGAGCCGCCGACGGCGCCATGGACGCTTCCAATCTACTCAAACCGGCGTTGAGCCGGGGGGAACTCAGGACCATCGGCGCCACGACTCTCGACGAATACCGAAAACACATCGAAAAGGACGCGGCCTTTGAACGGCGGTTTCAACCTGTGTTCACCAAGGAACCTTCGGTCGAAGACACCATCACCATCCTTCGGGGCATTCAGGAAAAGTACGAAGTCCACCACGGGGTGCGCATCCGCGACGAGGCGCTGATCGCCGCGGCCACGCTCAGCGACCGCTACATCACCAACCGGTTCTTGCCCGACAAGGCCATCGACTTGGTCGACGAGGCGGCGAGCCGACTCAAGATCGAAATCGAAAGCCAGCCCACCGACCTCGACAAAATCCTGCGGAAGATCCTCAGCCTCAACATCGAGAAACAGTCTTTGGGGCGCGAAGACGACAAGGAATCGCAGGAACGCCTGGCCGACTTGATGAAGGAGCTGGGGGAACTGTCCTCTCAAAGAGACGCCATGACCGCGCAATGGCAGAACGAAAAGGCCGTCATCGACGAGATCCGCAAGGCCAAGGGCCGTCTGGAGGAACTCAAGGCCAAGGAGGCGCTCTACGAACGCGAAGGCAACTTGGCGGGCGCGGCCGAGGTCAAGCACGGGCTGGTTCCTCAGACCAGGAAAGAACTCGAAGGATTGTCGGCCCGCCTCGGGGAAATTCAGGCCAACGGGTCGCTTCTCCGCGAGGAAGTCGGTGAGGAGGACATCGCCCGCGTCGTGAGCACCTGGACGGGAATCCCGGTGAACAAGATGCTCTCGAGTGAAAAAGGAAAGCTGCTGGACTTGGAAGCTATCTTGGAGCGCCGGGTCGTTGGCCAGGACGAAGCCATAGGCGCCATCAGCGACGCGATCCGGCGCAACAAGGCCGGGCTCAGCGATCTAGGTCGACCTCTTGGCAGTTTTCTCTTCTTGGGACCCACCGGCGTCGGCAAGACCGAATTGGCCAAGGCCCTGGCAGAGTTTCTCTTCAACGACGAGAAGGCGCTCAAGCGCATCGACATGAGCGAGTACATGGAAAAGCACGCCGTGAGCCGCCTGATCGGGGCCCCGCCCGGCTACATCGGCTACGACGAGGGCGGTCAACTGACCGAGGCCGTCCGCCGCCGTCCGTATTCGGTGGTGCTCTTCGACGAGATCGAAAAGGCCCACCCCGATGTATTCAACGTTCTGTTGCAGCTTCTCGATGAAGGGCGGCTCACCGACAGTCAAGGCCGTCTGGTGGACTTCAAACAGACCATCGTCATTATGACAAGCAATATTGGTAGCGACTTGATCTTGACTGCACCCGATCCAGAACAGGTCCGCGAAGCAGTCTTCGAGCGGCTCCATAGCCTGTTCCGACCCGAGTTCCTCAATCGCATCGACGAAACCCTACTGTTCCGCAAGCTGGGCAAGGAGCAAATTCTTGGCATTGTCGACCTGCAACTCCGCTTCCTGGCCGAACGCCTTGAAGAAAAACGGATTCGGCTCGAAGTGACGCCTCAGGCCAAGGCTTTTCTCGCAGAAGAAGGCTACGACCCGGCCTTCGGCGCGCGGCCGCTGAAGCGAACCATACAAACTCTTGTACAGAATCCCTTGTCGAAGAAACTGCTGGAGGGAGGCTTCGCCGAAGGCGATACCATCACCGTAGACAAAGGAAGCAACGCCCTGACCTTCGAAAAGACCAGGACGGCCGGCGACTAGAGACCTCATTCGTCGAGTGCGGTACAACCCTCCAAACACGTTCCGGCAGTCTTCGCGGGTGCTGGGGCCGACCTTCCCAAGGCGCTCGACAGTGCCGCCGCGCCGGCCGCCAGCGCAACCGAGACCCCCAGCGCCCAGGCGAAGGCCTGGTTGTAGTTACCGGCGGCCGACAGGCTGAAATAGATGCCGCCCAAAATCACCACGCCCAGGGAACTCCCCATCTGCTGCACCGAAAGCAGCACTCCCGAGGCCAGACCCGCGTGGCGTGCATCCATTCCTGTCGTCACAACGCGAATCAGCGAAGGCAGGACCAACCCGTTGCCCACACCCGCGACGAGCAGGCCGACACGGGCCAGCGCATCGACGCCGAATCCGCCGGTCAGGACGGACACCAGGATGGAACTCCAGCCAAGGGTCAGAAGACCGAAACCCACAGTCAGGATTCTGGGACCCAGCCACGCCCAGACGCGGCCCACGGTAAAAGAAACCCCGAAGAAGCCAAGGGCGAACGGCAGCATCGCAATCCCCAGATCGAGCGCGCTCAGATGGAGAGTGGCCCGAAGGTCGAGGGCATAGCAGAAAAGAAAACCGTAGGCGAGGTAGAGGGCGAAAGAGAGCACAAGGCCAAGCACAAACCGCGGCTCTCGGAAGAGGTCCAACACGACCAAGGGAGACCCTCCCTTCCGCGTTAGGCGCCGCTCAAAGCCCAAAAACCCGGCCCACGCCAAAGGAGCCAGTGCCAGGAGTCCGAACGACCAGAGAGGCCAACCGGCAGCCCGGCCCTCGGCCAGAGGAAAGAGCACGAGACCCAAGGCCAGAAAGAGAAGGAGCACACCCCATGGGTCAAGGCCCTGGGCGTGGTCGTTTTTCGACTCGGGAACGCCAAGCCCGCCCAAGGCAATAGTCAGTCCGAGGGGAACGTAGGCGAGAAAGAACGCCTGCCAGGTCAGACCAAACGGGTGCCAGGCGATCAATGCCCCGCCAACAACAAAACCCAAGGCACCGGCCACGCTGAAAGCCGTTCCCAACCAGCGAATCGCGACAGCGCGTTCTTCGGCTTCGAAAAGGGACTGGATTGCAGCCAAGACCTGGGGCGCGAACAAGGCGGCCGAGGCTCCCTGAAAGGCACGGGCCGCGATCAGAGCGCCGATGGAGGGTGCCGACGCCGCCGCGAGTGAAGAGGCCGCGAACACAACCGTGCCCACAACAAACAGGCGGCGGCGGCCAAACAGGTCACCCAAACGGCTGCCGGTGATCAGAAAGACCGCGTAGACGCCCGAAAACGCCGAAGCCACAAGCTGGGACTGCACTGCGTCGGCGCCGAGAGCCGCTCGAATCGTCGGCAAGATCATCGACACGACGAAGGTGTCGAGGACGGGAAGGCAGGCTCCCGCCAGCAAAAAGGGGAGCGACGACCACCGTGGCCGCCGAACTCCCAATGTCGTGTTGTTCATCAAATCCTCCCGAAGATAATTAGGAACCAACCAGTTCCTAATTGATGTAAAGAAAACCTCATACAAGGGCTCCCATGGCCACCTCGATGGCGCGCAGGAGCGCGGCTTCGTCCGGGTTAGTTTTCACAAGCACGCGCAGTCCCTGCACGACAAGTTCCAGAAATTCGGCAAGCGCCCGGGCGTCCTTGGACGCCGCCACTTCGCCGGCTCCCTGGGCCCGTCGAACCGCCGCTTCGAGCAGGGCCGTCCGGCGCTGAAAACTGAGGCGAACCTCGGCGGCAATCTCGGCGTCGCCAACACCCAGCTCCACGGCCGTGTTGGTGATCAGACAGCCTGCACTTCCGCCGGTCGCCCTCGCCCGCTCCACATAGCCGACCAAGGTGGCCCTGATGGCCTGTTTGGGCGAGCCGGGAGCTTCGAGGGTCTCGACAAACCTCTGACGGTTCTCCGTAGCGTAAAGAACAAACGCTCCCAGAAATAGAGACTTCTTGTCGTGGAAGGCTTTGTAGAGACTCCCCTTCGCCAAGCCCGTCCCCTGAGTCAGGTCTTCGAGACTGGCGGCATGATACCCCTTGGTACGGAACACTTCGGCCGCGTCGCGCAGGGCTTGGTCGACTTCAAACTCTCGTGGGCGAGCCATCGTTCCTCCTGTAGGAAATATAATAAACCGATCGGTTCCTAATCAAGAGGGGAAGGCAAAGAAGTTCAAGGTTGGGGCGGTGTCAGCTCAGGTTTGAAAAGCGTCCACACTGGCTTTTCGCCCTTGAGGGCCAGCCGGTAGAGGCCGAACTTCATGGGGTTGAGCGGGGGAACCGCTCCCGAAGACTTTCCCCAGCCGCTGGCCGCTGCCAAACCCCACCACCATTCGCCCGGCTGGGCGTTGCCCTGTCTCAGGCGGTACAGTTCAACCGGCGGAAAGGGCCATCCCGTCGGGCTCGAAAGAAAATCCGCCCGCCA
>CAYYUZ010000117.1:0-4883 GCA_964475005.1 uncultured Spirochaetales bacterium | reverse complement strand
TTGAGACCGAAGGGAACCAGGATGGCCCGCGTGCGGCGATGGCGGTTTCCCAGTCGCAAGCCTCCGGAAAGCGCAAGACCCAAGGCCAGTCCCCCGAGCGCGGCCCAAGCTTCAGAGTGCGTAGATCGCCCCGAACTTTTGGTTCAAATAGTCGAGAAAAAAGTCAGGGTCGAGCGCCTGGCCGGTGACCTGACGGCACAGCTCCCCGGCGGTGTAGACCCGCCCGTGACGGTGGATGTTATGGCGCAGCCATGCCAGAAGGGGAGCAAACTCTCCGCGAGAAACGAGGGAACTCCAGTCGGGAATGGACTTCTTCAAAGCGTCGAAGAACTGCGCTGCGTACAGGTTTCCCAGTGCGTAGGTGGGGAAGTACCCAAGTCCCCCCATCGCCCAGTGAACGTCTTGAAGACAACCCAGCGTGTCGCTGGGAGGCGTGATTCCGAACAGTTCGGTAAACAGAGCATTCCATGCCGAGGGGACGTCGTCGGATTTCAGGCTGCCGTCGAGCAGGGCCATTTCGAGCCGGAACCGCAAGATGATGTGGAGGCTGTAGGTCACCTCGTCGGCCTCGACCCGAACGAACGACGGTTCGACAAGGTTCACGCCTCGGTAGAACGATTCGGCGTCGACGTCGCCAAGACTTTCCGGGTAGGCCTTCTGAAAGCTTGGAAAATACCTGTCGATGAACGGTCGAGAACGGCCAATGAAGTTCTCCCAGAATCGGCTTTGGCTTTCGTGGATGCCCAACGAGGTGCCGGTGCCCAAGATGGTGGTGCCGAACCTGGGGTCGATGCCCTGTTCGTAGAGCGCATGGCCGGTCTCGTGAATGACCCCGTAAAACGCCATGTTGAAGAAGCTCTCGTCGTAGCGGGTGGTGATCCGCACGTCGCGGGGGCCCAGAGTCGTGCAAAACGGGTGCGTTGTGACGTCGAGGCGGCCGGCGTTCCAGTCGAAGCCTAGATCGGTCGCGACCTTGCGGGCGAGGGCTTCCTGACTGACCCTGGGAAAGCTCCGGCTCAAGAAGGCGTTGGGCACCTGCGGACGGGCCGCGATGCGCCGCGCAAGATCGGCAAGGCCTGGTTGCAGGCCGTCAAAGACAGCTTTGACTTCGGCGCTTGTCGTTTCTGGCTCGTACTGGTCGAGCAAGGCGTCGTAGGGGTGGTCCTGGTAACCCAGGAGTTCAGCTTTTTCCCTGGCCAAGTCCACAAGTTGCGCGAGCGAGGGGGAGAATTTCTTGAAATCGTTCTCTCGCCGGGCCTGGGCCCAGAGGGGCTGCGCCACACCTGTGAGACGCGCAAGCCTCTCCACCAAATCCTTGGGAAGCTTGGACGCACGTTCGAATTCGCGGCGGTGAAGACGGACCAGGGCGCGGTCTTCGTCGGAGACGATGGTGGCTTCTGACAAGTCCAGGGTCAGGGGTCCCAGCTGGGGGCTTGTCTGAAGGTCGTGAATCATGCCTTCGAGGAGAGCCAGCTGTTCCGACCGTTCCTCGACACCATGGGGCGGAAGATTGGTCTCTTGATCCCATTCAAGGGTGGCCTTGATCGCCGCCAACCGATGGATCTTGCGGTCCAGCTCCTTCAACTCGAAAAGCCGACTCTCGGTGGATTGCGGTACCATGATGAATCAGGATGGTACGGACAAGGGAAAAAGGCAAGGGCGGGAAAGGCGTCCTGAGGACGGCTTTGCTGGCCACTATAGTACGCTCCTTGTCCCATCCTCCCTTGAACCAGAGGCCAAAATTCGGATAAAATACCATCGATTTGAAAGGAGATACTATACATGCTGAAGAAGCAGACGAAAATCGTTGCCACGATTTCCGACCTGATGTGCGACGTAGACCACATCAAAGCCCTCTACGAAGCGGGCGTGAACGTGGTTCGGCTCAACACAGCCCATCAGAAAGAAGAAGACACCTTGAAGGTCATCAAGAGCGTGCGCGCGGTTTCCGAAAAGCTGGCCCTGCTGCTAGACACCAAGGGGCCCGAGGTTCGAACGGCCAACATTGAATCGCCCCTCGAAGTCGTCGAAGGCGAAACCATCCGAATTTACAAAGACGCGGTTCCGGCCGGACAGAAGGGGTTCCAAACCAACTACGACGGCTTCGTCGGCGAAGTGGCCGTCGGCGCGAGGGTGCTCATTGACGATGGGGAAACAGGCATGGTGGTGACCGGAAAAGGCGCCGGCTACCTTGAGCTCAAGATTGGAAACAGCGGCAAGATCAAGAACCGCAAGTCGATCAACGCTCCCGACACGAGCCTGACGCTTCCGTCGATCACCGAAAAGGACAGGGCCTACATCAAGTTCGCCGCCGAGAACGACCTCGACTTTGTGGCGCATTCGTTCGTCCGCTCGAAGCAAGACGTGCTCGACGTGCAGGCGATTCTCGACGCCCACGGTTCGAAGGCCAAGATCATCGCCAAAATTGAGAATCTAGAAGGCGTCAAGAACATCGACGAGATCCTGGATGTGGCCTACGGTGTCATGGTCGCCCGTGGCGACCTGGGCATCGAAGTCCCCGCCGAAGAGGTTCCCGTCTATCAGAAGATGATGATTCGCAAGTGCATCGCCCGCGGCAAGCCGGTGATCACCGCCACCCAGATGCTCCACTCGATGATCGAAAACCCCCGGCCGACGCGCGCCGAGGTCAGCGACGTGGCCAACGCCATTTTTGACGGAACAGACGCCATCATGCTTTCCGGTGAAACTGCCTACGGTAAATACCCGCTTGAGGCCGTCGGCGTCATGAGCCGCATCGCCAACCAGATCGAGAAGGTCAAGGAAAAGGTCAGGGCCCACGGAGCTTACGCCACAGACAACCCGATCCGCGACTACTTGGCCCAGGCCGCCATTCAAGCCATCGAGACTCTGCCCATCAAGGCCGTGGTCTGCGACAGCTTGACCGGCCGCTCGGCCCGCATCATCTCGACCTACCGCGCCGATGTTCCTCTCTACGTGAAGGCCCACGACCCCCGCGTTGTGCGGCAATTGGCCCTGAGCTACGGCGTCTACGCCGAGCATCTTCCGCTGCCGAAGAACACTTCCGAGCTGATTGTTCAATCGCTCCAGAGTCTTGTGGCCGATGGAGAACTGAAGAAGGACGACCTTGTGGTCATTCTGGCCGGCTCGCCCGGTCACCAAGACGCCGGGTCGAACATCCTGGAAATCAACACCGTTGAACGCAGCCTTAAGGGCCGCCTAGAAGGCTACTGCTAGACAACGCGCTTCGGCCTTCGGCCCGAAGCGCTTATGCCCGGAGTTCCGAACCTACGGTTCAGAAGTCCGCGGCCGTAATCTAAAAGCACCGCTCCATTCGGGGCGGTTTTTTTATTTGGTGTTCGTTCTAAGCGCGACTCTGTCCCACTCGATCCAGCCCTGGGGGACCTCGTGGTAGAGGGCCACGTGGTCCACCGTCCACGAAAAGTCGGGAAACGGGGGTTGAAGAGCTTCGACGCGCTGCCGCAGGAGCTCCACCTCGGCGGATCCCAAATCGTCGAAGGCCAGGGTCAGATGCGGACGAAACGAGCCCTGAGGACCCTTGGCCCATTCGGTGAAATCCAAAAGCCCGCGATGAAGCGCCAAGAGTGGTCCGGTGGCCCCCACCGTCCAACCCACCATGCCCCGAAGGTTCTCGGGATCGCCGTAGGTCGTGAAAAACAGCCCCTCGGTGCGAACGGGAACCGCACTCAAGGTCTGCGCGTGGTCAAAGAAGGCGTGCGCCACCTCGTCGGCCCTCTCGTCGGGGCACACAAGTCCTGTCCGCAGTGTCAGGTGGGGCGGATAACGGAGCGCCTCTCGGGCGCCGACCTGCTCGTTGAGCGGGCGCCTGAGAGTCTCGATTCGGTCGCGGATGGTCCGCGGCGGCAGGGTGATGACTACAAAACGCAAGACCACTCCTTTTGCAGTTCGTCCCAAACGCCCGGTCCGCACGCCAGGACATGGTGGGCCCCGTCGTCGGCAGAGTCTATGGCAATCCGGCCACCGGCCTCAAGAACTAAATGGGCACCGGCGGCGATGTCCCAAGGGCGAAGCGAACGCTGAAGGTGCCCGGCCAAAGAACCCTGTGCGACAAACGCCAGATCGAGCGCGGCGGCGCCGTGCGAGCGCGTCTTGCGGGCCGAAGAACCCAGCCGGCGCATCAAGGTCTGCATGAACTCCTGATCCTGGGGCCTCGAACCTCGGCTGAACGAAAGCAGTCCCTCGCGCAAGCCGCAGTCGGTCACGGCCAGCCGGCGTGCTCCCGACCAGGCCCCCTCCCCCTCGGCCGCCCACAACTCCTGACCCCAGACAGGCGCCACAACCACCGAGGCCACGGGGCGTCCGTGACGCCACAACGGATGGTCGCTAGCCTGGGTGCGATGGTAGCACGCCACCGAGACACAGAACCACGGCAGGCGGTGGTGGTAGTTGACAGTTCCATCGAGGGGATCGACGATCCACACCCATTCGCTGGTCAGCGGGTCGTCGGGGCCATCTTCTTCGAGAAGGAAGTCGTGAGGAAAGCGCCCCCGGATGACGGCGGAGATGCGGCGGCCGGCCTCGGCGTCGGCGGTCAGCGACAGATCGTAAGGTCCCTTGGCGGTCACCTCGTGCTCGTCCCACTGGGCGCTTCTTAAGTAGTCGGCGGCGTGCGCGGCGGCCTGGCGGGCCACCGCGAGTCTGGTTTCTACGTCGATCAAGGCGACTCCTCAGGCACTTCGGGCAAAGGCACGCAGGCGGGTGGCCGCCCATTCCAGCGCCACCGCGGTTAGAAGAATGCCCCAGGTCAGCGCCCCGACCTCGCGGATGTTGAAGTAGTAGCCCGCGGCCATAAACAGGTCGAAACCCGTTCCTCCGGCCCCGGCGGCCGCTCCCATGGCCACGGCGGTGGTGAAATTGATCTC
>CAYYUZ010000116.1:0-12294 GCA_964475005.1 uncultured Spirochaetales bacterium | reverse complement strand
TGATTGGGTCGGTTTTTTTTGTTCTGGGCCCTCAGTCTTCGGGGGCCACTTCGAATTGGGTGTAGTCTCCCCTCTTGAGCAGCAGCTCGGGAATGGCCTCGTCGAGGGTCTTTTCCAGGTCGAGGAACTTTCCACGGATGTTGTTGGCCTGAGTTGCGACGTCGAGAGTGGCCTTGTCCTTGATTTCCTTTCCGGGTTCGACCAGGGACGCCACCTTATCGAGAATGGACAAGATCACCCGGTTGACCGGGTCGCGCTGATCCTTTTCCTTGTTCAGGTGCTTTCCCAGGTTGTTCACCTCGGGGATGTTCAACTGGTACATTCGGTAGCCTTCAACCGGATTGTCGTACGCCAGCTTGAGAATGCCAAAGATGATTTGCAGAGCTTTGGGATACACACCGCCGGTTTGCCAGCTGGTGAGCATCCGAAGGGCCTCGCCAATCATGAAGGCGTTGAGCTGGACGGGCTTGAAGTACAGTTCCGGAGCCTGGTCTCCCAGCAGGGTGTTGATGACCCATTGGTTTCCAGTTTCAATCAGCTCGAAGAACACCGGGTAGTTGTCGGAGTTGAGGGCGACCTTGTTGGCCATGAACGCGGCGTACCGCACGGCCGCGCTGACGCCCAGTTTGTCCCTGCACGAGAAGATCTCCTTCAGGAAGGAAAGCTCCAAGGCGTCGATTTCCTCTTGGGGCCAGCCGAGTTTCATCCGCTCGTGCTCTTTGTTCGGAATAGCCATCGGATTCTCCTACTGTGACAGGACCGCAACCTGAAAAAGGGTACGGTCCTGTTCTATTGTTTCTCAACTCAAGACAACGGGGCTTGGTTCCGGGGTTCGACATCCAGCTCCATGTTCGGCTCTTGCCGAAGCAAGACATCGGGAATCACTTCGACAAGTTTCTTAGCCGAGTCAAAGAAGTAGTTCCTGATGTTGTGGCTGTGGACGGCAAGGTCTTCCATGTCTTCGTCGACGTTCAGTCCTTCCAGTTCGCTGAGCTTGTCGAGAATGTCCAGAATGCTCCGGTTCAAGAGGTCGTCTTGTCCCTTTTCTTCGACCAGATGCTTGCCGAGGCTGTTGATGTCGGCAATGGTCGGAGGATAGATCTTGTAGCCGTCGAGGGGCGAGTTGAATGTGGCCTGGAAAACTCCCAAAATGATGCCCAGCGTCTTGGGATAGATCTCTCCCTTGAGGTACTTCGCCAGGATGCTGAAACAAGTTGCCACGATGAAATAGTTCGGCTGAATGGAGCTCATGAACAGGAAGGGGTCACGGGTTCCCAGCAGAGAATCGATCACGTGGTGGTTGCGGGTGGTGAGGACTTTCAAGAAGATCGGATAGTTTCCGTTCGTGATTCCCACCGAGTTTAGGAAACGGGAGTACGTCGCGGCTGCCTCAACGGCTTCCGTGGTTCGGCATCCCATGATTCCACGCAGAAGATTGTATTCGATCTGGGCGATCTGCTCGGTGCTCCAAGCTTCTTTCTTTTCGTAAAGTTCAATCATGTCTTTCCTCCTTTATTCCTCAGTCCGCGTACAGCTGCGACGGGCTGGTTTCTTTGGCGACGTAGTCGGACTTCACCAAGAGGACTTGGGGAATGACATCTTCCATCTTCTTTCTCTTGTCGAAGAAGAAGGTGCGGATACTGTTCGCCTGGCGGGCCATCTGCTCAATGTCATTGTCGTTGCTGGTTCCTGCCATCGAGCCAAACCTGTCAAGGATCTCAAGAATGAAACGGTTGTTCGCTTCTTCCTGTCCGGTTTCCTTGTTCAGGTGTTTGGCCAGATTGTTGGTGTCGTTAATGCTCACCTTGTAAATCTTGAGGCCGTCTTTTGGCGAGGCATACGAGGCTTGAAGCACACCCAAAACAATCGCCAGCGTCTTCGGATAAATTCCGCCCGGATGCCAGTTCGTCAGAAGCTTGAACGCCTGCATAATCAGGTAGTTGTTGGGAGGAATGGGACTCAGGAGAAGGAAGGGATCTTTCTTTCCAAGCATCGCATCGATCACCCAATGGTTCTCAACTTCCAACAATTTCAAGAACAGTGGGTAATTGTCATTCGAAAGTCCCGAAAGATGCAGAAAATGAGCGTAACTGATTGAGGCTTCCACCGATTCGACGGTGCGGCAACCAATCATATTCTCGATAATCTGAATCTCTGTTTCCATGATCGATTCACGCGACCATTGTTCCTCGACAACTCTCTCGGTCTTCTTATCCATAGGTTCCTCCTTGTAAGAATTTCTGGACAGTCCCCCTTGCTTTTGTTTCTCAGGGGCTGATCCAAAGTCTCGTTTATGGAAATTGGGTTGTCAAATCTTGTTTCGCTTTTTTTTGATTCACTGGCTTGGGACGCCCCATTGCGGGGAGGAGGGTTTTCTGTTACCTGTAGCTCCACAGAGGATTTTTTTTTCGTCTTTGCCATGAACAGCCCCCCGCCTTCTTCGCTCCCACCCTGGTTTTCTCAATTCTGTGCGCCCGATGCTGACCGCCTCTCGGTCCTGGCTCTGGTGCTCCACGACTCTGACATCCCCTTTGAACTGGTCAAGACCCGCGGGTTTCGCCACCTTCAAGTCCGCTTGGGGAGAAAGCCGAACCCCCAGGCGGGAGAGAAGGTTTTGATTGCCCACTACGACCGTGTGGCAGCCAGTCCTGGCGCCAACGACAACGGTGCCAGCGTGTTGGCCTTGGTGGACTACTTGCGTAGGCCAAGCCCCGGACGCCGGATGCGCGTGGTGTTCACCGACGGCGAGGAATTGACGCAGGGAATGCGCGGTGACCAACAGGGGGCCTTTGCGCTGGCCGAATCCTGGGACCGCGGACGGGCGCTGTTTCCGGTTGTGTTCGACATGACAGGGATCGGCGATACCCTAGTCCTGGGACACCTGGGACAAGAATTGGTTAGGCAGACCCGCGTCCCGGCGGGGCCGACGGCGCTCGACGAATACGCCAAGCTCCGGCTCAGGGCCAAACGCTGGCTGGCCACGTGCGGCTCGGGCGACGCGCTTGAGGTGAACGCTCCTTTTTCTGACGATTTGGGCTTCTTCCTGGCCGGAATACCTTCGGTTCAGGTGAGCGTTCTCCCCCGCAAACAGGCTCTGAACTATCGACATACCCGGGAACTTCCAGGGGAGTTCAGCGGCAACCTTCCGGGGGAGTTGCCACCGGCGTGGAAGACCATGCACACCGTCGACGACAGGCCAGAATCCCTTTGGCCGTCGGCGCGGGAACTCATGGCGGAGGTGCTGCGGAAACTCGAGGATTTCCCTTAGTAGCCCTTCGGAACTAGAGGAGGGTGGTGTGCGCCGAGAGTTTGCTGAGTTCAGTTGTGAGGGCCGACCAGCGAACCTCATCGACCCGCGTTCCTGGTTGTCCCACAATACAGGCGGCAACGAGACTCCCGGCACGGCACGAGTCGAGCGTCGACCAGCCGCGGTCCAGACCCCACAAAAATCCCGCCTCGAAGGCGTCGCCCGATCCTGAAGAATCGACGGAGACCGCTTCGGGTAGCTCAAGCGCCAAAAACCGGCTTCCGGTACGGATCAAGTAACCCTCTGACGAACGCTTGAGGACCACGGTTTCGACAAGTTTCGAAAGCTGGCTCAGCGACCCTTCGGCGTCCATACCGGTCAGCGTGGCCGCCTCAGACTCCTGAAGGAAGAAATGCCGGATGCTGCCAGAAATAAGGTGTCTGAGCAGCGCTTCGCGGTGTCCTTCCACCAGGGCACCGTCTCCGGTGTCGAAGGCGACAGGCTTTCCGGCGGAACTGCAGCGGGCCATCAGGTCGTCGAGGAACTCGGGCTCGTCGAGCAGGTAGCCTTCAATGACCACCAAGTCGGCCGCTCGGAAAAGGGTCTCTCCCAACAGACCGACGGGAAGGTTGCCCGAGGCCGACCGGAAAGTTGCTATGGTTCGATCTTGCTGGGGCGAAAGAAAGGTGACGCAAAGACCCGTGGGCGAATCACTCTTGGTCAGATTCACCTTGACCCCGGCGCCCAGCATCTCGGACTCGAACACCTGGCCCGCCTCGTCGTGTCCGCACTGACCCACAAAATGGGCATCGACGCCAAGACGCGCGGCCAACTTGATCGTGTTCGCGGCGCTTCCGCCCGCCATAAGGGACTTTTGCCGCAACGTTGTCAAAATGGCGCGCATCCGGTAGTCCGGGACTCGGTTGAAACTTCCGGGGTGGAGGCCCATGGTCTTGGGAACATCTTCGTCCACGAAGGCGAAGGAGTCCGCCAAGGCGTGGCCCACCCCGACAATCGTCATGCAAGAATCTCCTTGAGCGCCGGATTTCTGGCGATTTCCTTCTCAAGGGCCTTGGCGCGCTCCTTGTTCACGTAGTTTCTGTCTTCGAACGAGTAGCGGAAATTGGTGTGGATGTCGTAGGTTCCCTTGGTGATTGCGAAGGTGTCTTCAGTCATCACGAGTTCCTCGTCCGTGGGAATGACAAACACGGCGATGGGGGAGTGGTCGGCGCTGATCCTGGTTTCGGCGTTCCGGGTCCGGCTGAGCTTGTTTTTGGCGGTGTCGAGAATAATACCGAGGTTGTCGAGGCTGAGCAGCGCCTCTTCTCGGATCTGCCACGCCATTTCGCCGACACCGGCTGTGAACACGACGGCATCGACACGCCCAAGGGCGGCCATGTAGGCGCCGATGTACTTCTTGATGCGGTAACACTCGATCTGGCGCGCCAGGATGGAGCGGGACTCGCCCTCGTCGGCGGCCTTGTTGTTGTCGCGGCGGTCGCTGAATTTCCCGGTGATTCCCAGGAGCCCGGACTTCTTGTTGAGTTCCGTGTCTATCTGCTGGTTGGTCAGACCGGTTCGCCGGGCGATGTAGTTGATGATGGCGGGGTCCATATCGCCGGACCGGGTTCCCATGACGAGCCCTTCGAGGGGAGTCAGGCCCATCGACGTGTCAAGAGCCTGGCCGTCTTTGACCGCGCTCATCGAGGCACCGTTGCCGATGTGGGCAATGATGAGATTCGTTTCACTCGGTTTTCGTCCCAAGATGGCCGAAGCCCTCTTAGCGGTGTAGAGAAAACTTGTTCCGTGGAAACCGTAGCGGCGAACCCCGTAGTAGCTGTACCAGTCGTAGGGTACGGCGTAGATGTAGCTCGAGGCCGGCATGGTCTGATGCCAGGCGGTGTCCATGACGGCCACGTGCGGAACATTGGGCATGACCTTTTGGGCGGCCTCAATGCCGGAAATGTTTGCAGGCATGTGAAGCGGCCCCAGGTCGACGATTTCGCGGAACGTCTGGAGAGTCTCTGGAGTAATTTGGACCGACTTGACGAACTTCTGGCCACCGTGGAGCACGCGGTGACCGACGGCGACAACTTCGCCGATCGCTTTGATAACCCCGACTTTGGAGTCGACAATGGTGTCGAGGATCATTTGAATCGCCGTCTGGTGATCGGGAATTTCCCGGACGAGTTCCAGGCTTTCGCCGTGGTGGGTTGTGTGTTCCAAAGCCGCTTCAACGGAACCGACCCGTTCCACGAGCCCCCGTGCCAGGACCTTTTGTTCATCCCAATGGTAGACCTGGTATTTGACGGAAGAGCTTCCGCAGTTCAGGGTGAGAATAACCATGAAAAAATAACCTCCGAAGAGCCGGGTTTGGGCACCATCGGAGGGATAGGTGCCCAAGCCGGGCTGAGCTTCCAGTCAATCATGAAAGCGTCTCAAACTTCAAGCCACGGATTCTGGCGCCGGACGCAAGCGCCGCCGCGTCCGAGCCTGTCACCACGAGTATGGGAAAAAGGCTCCTTCTTATGGTCTTTGCGGGAATCACCCTCCAGTCGTACGGCCAAGCCCATGGCGGCCTGGACACCAAGGCGGTGCAGGGAAGGCTCGCTCGTGTGGGTTCCTGGTGGAGTCCCGCTCCGGAGTGGGAGGGGCGCTGGTGGTGGAACGAAGGCGGCGGCTCGGCCTGGGTGCGGGCCGACGGACTTCAAGCGGGTCCCCTGGTGGTCTACTCGGGCGGGGAGGGGGTGCGAACCTGGTCACCGGGATCCTGGCTGACCTCGGGGCACTGGGGTGTGGGCCTCGACCAGGATTCGTGGGGCATTTGGACAGTTCAGCGGCCTGAAAACCTTGAATCCGGTGCTCAGCTGAAAGGGCGTTGGGGCCCGTGGACTGCGGCCGGCAGCGGTGACCGGACGTGGCTTCTAGACCCTGGGCCCAACGACGTCGCCTGGACTGACCGCGGCCGGGTGGGCCTGAGCTACCAATCCGGCGGCCTCTCAAGCGGCTGGGAGTCCACAACTTACCTTCCGGTTAACGGGCGTTCAAGTTGGTTTGAAAAGGGCCGTTTGCTGGTCAGTCGCGGACCTTGGATGGCGGGAGTGAAGGGAAGCCGACTGTTCGGCGCCCCGGTTACCGACAAGGAGCTTTGGGTCCTCGACACCCAGGGCGGGTGGGAGCACGGACGCCTTGGGTGGCAAGGGTCGGAAGGTGACAGCGCGGGGCGCACCGAAGGTTCCTGGGACGACGGCCGCCGGGGAGCCTCCCTTTCCTGGGGACCCAAAAAGGGCACACAGGCCAAGGCCCACGCCAGTTTCGAGGTTTGGGACCTCACTTTGGGCGTCCAGGGCGAAGCCGATCAGGCCGGGAGGGGATGGACCCATCAGGAAGGAGTGTCGGCGGCGGGCGAGGCCGAACGCGGCCGGTGGATGGTCGGTTGGCTCGTCGAGTTTGAGAAACCTGTTCCGACGCACACGGTCACGGCCAACTGGAAAGAACCCTCGCTGGAGATCGAGGCGAAATGGAAGGTTCAGGGCTTCCGGCTGGGTTGGTTCGGGCCCGGCACGACCTTCGATCTTGGCATGTCTTGGATATTCTAGTCCCAGTCTCCGGCGTAGATAACTTCTTCCTCGAGAGCAAGGCCCGTCGCCTGAAGGACCCTCTCCTTCACCTCGAAGATAAGAGCGCGCAGATCTGAGGCAGACGCTCCCCCTTCGTTGACGAAGATGTTGGCGTGCCAGGCGCTGACGGCGGCCTGTCCCCGGCGCAGTCCTTTGAGACCGACCCTGTCGACGAGGACGCCGCTGGGCGCGCCGAAAGCATGGTTGTTTTTGAAGATACTGCCGGCGCAAGGCAGCCGAAAATGGCCCTTGGCCTCCCTGTCGGCGGCGTTGGCGTTCATCACCCGCTCGACGGCTTCGGGATCGGCTGGCGTTGTCTTGAAGCGGGTTTCGACGATGACCCAGTCCTTGTTCTGAAAAGGCGAGCTCTTATAGGCCCAGTCTTCTTTGCGGTAGGGGACCACCAGTTCTTCGTTGGCTTCATCGAGAACAAGCGCTTGGCTGAACACATCAGCGATCTCGGCGCCGTAACAGCGGGCGTTCATGAAGACGGCCCCTCCTACTGTACTGGGCATGGCGTTCAGGAATTCAAGGCAGGAGAATCCTTGAGCCCGGCCGGCTTGGGCGGCCTCGCTGACTTCCAGCCCGGCCTGGGCCACCAGCATCCCGCCTTGGAGACTCCATTGGTTGAGGGTGCTGAGGTTCAGGACGACTCCGCGAATACCCTTGTCGGAAACCAGAAGGTTGGCTCCCCGGCCGAGCACGAACAGCGGCCATCCGTGGTTTCGGGCGAGGGAGCGGACCGCCTTGACGTCGGCAATCGAACGGGGAAAAACCATGGCGTCGGCCGGCCCCCCTATGCGGAAGGTCGTGTGTTCCGACAGCGGCTCGTCGACCCGCCAGTCTCCCGTCAGGTTGATTTTTGAAAGAAGATCACCTATTGTTGACACGCGCCCAATCTAGCCCGAGGAGCTCCGCCTTGTCCATGAAGTTGTACAACACCCCCGACCGCCGCGTCGTTGAATTTGTCCCGCTTGAAGCCGGGAAAGTCACGATGTACTGTTGTGGGCCGACGGTCTACAACTACGCCCACATCGGCAATCTGCGGGCCTACTTGTTTGAGGACATCCTGCGCCGGACTCTTGAACTGGAGGGCTATCAGGTCAAGCACGTCATGAACGTGACCGACGTCGGCCATTTGACCGGAGACGGCGACGACGGTGAAGACAAGATGATCAAGGGTGCGCGCGAAAAAGGCATGAGTGTCTGGGACATCGCTAAGTTTTTCACTGAGGCTTTTTTTGTCGATACCGGCCGCCTCAATGTGCTTCGCCCCACGATTGTGGCTCAGGCAACCGCCCATGTTCCGCAGATGATCGCCTTGATCCAGAAACTCGAGGAGAGGGGGCTGACCTACGTGGCCGGAGGCAACGTGTACTTCGACACCGCGCGCTTCCCCGACTATGGGAAGATGGCGCTGCTCGACCGCCAGGAAGCCCCCGCGCTGAGCCGCGTCGACGCGGACGCCGGAAAGAAGAATCCGCGTGACTTTGTGCTGTGGTTTACCAAATCCAAGTTTGGAGAACAGGCCATGACCTGGGAGTCACCTTGGGGATTGGGCTACCCGGGCTGGCACATCGAATGTTCCGCGATGGGAATTCATCATTTGGGAGAGCGGTTTGACATTCACACCGGTGGAATCGACCACGTGCCCGTGCATCATACCAACGAGATCGCCCAAAGCGAGGGAGCCCTCGGACACAAGTGGGTTAACTACTGGCTTCACAACGAGTTCCTTCTTCTCAGCAGAGAAAAGATGTCCAAGTCCTCGGGGGAGTTTCTTACGCTTCAGAGGCTGCTCGACAAGGGCTACGACGCCCTAGACTATCGGTTCTTCTGTTTTGGAGCGCACTACCGCAGCCCCCTGACCTTCACCTGGGAGGCCCTCGACGCCGCCAGGAATGCCCGGCGCAACCTCAATGACCGTGTCTTGGAGTGGAAGGCGGCCGGGGCTCCCGGTGAACTGGGACCGGCTTCGCTTTCGTACCGCGAGGGTTGGAAGCAGGCCTTGGAGAACGATCTTTCCACGCCTCAGGCTCTGGCTTCGCTCTGGGGTCTTGTCAAGGATTCAGGGATTTCCCCGGCTGAGAAACTGGCCGGCGTTGTCTGGATGGACCACGTGCTGGGTCTGGGCTTGGCAGCCCTTGAGGCTCCCGTAACCCTGGCCGTTCCTCCCGAGGTCACCGCCTTGCTGCGGGCCAGGCAGTCGGCCCGCGAGGCCAAGGATTGGAAGCGTTCCGATGCTCTCCGCGATGAGCTTAAATCGCTGGGGTGGTCGCTTGAGGATACGGCCTCTGGACCGGTCGTGAAGAAAACCGAGGGAAGGCTGTAACGTGATTCGGACACTTCTGTTTTCAATGACAGGGGAAGGTGGTCCTGGGGCCACGGCGAAAACTCCGTCCGGGTTTTCCGAGGTCTATGCGGCCTGGTCTCCTCTCCTTTTTAGAATCGTCTATCGGATGACAGGGCGAAGGGAAGCGGCAGAAGAGATCGTGCAGGAAGCCTTCATCAAGTACTACGAACGGCAAAACCTTCTTCCGACCGACGAAGGCCTGAAGTACTGGCTGATCCGGGTGGCAAGGAACCTGACCCTCAACCATGAAAAGAGAAAGGGGAGGGAACGGCGGGCCTTGGAACGGGTCTTTCACGAGCCCTCGCCGCGGTCTGAAAAAGGAGCGCTCGAACAGCTGACCGACACGGAATCGGTGGGCGATGTTCAGAAGGCGCTGATGCTGCTGCCCGAGAACCTGAGAATGGTCTTGATTCTGAAGGAATACACGGGCTTTGCCTACGCCGAGATTGGAAAGATGATGAATATCAGCGAAGGGAACGTGAAGGTCCGGGTTTTTCGGGCCAGGGCAAGGTTGGCCCAGCTCCTGAAGGAGGTCCTGTGAAAGAAATCGAACGCATGCTGGTCTCGGCCCACGTGGACGGAGAAGTCGAGTCTCCCTGGAAAGAACGGATCGAACAGAAACTGGTGCAAGATCCTTCGTGGTCGGCTGAGGCCGAGAAGATTCTTCGCTTGAAAGCCGCGCTGGCGTCGGCTCCCGAACCCGATTTCACCCAGGCGCAAGAACGGGTCAGCCGGATCGTCCAGGCACGAGCGCCACGGGTTGTGACGTTGCGGAGACTTCCGCTGGTCTGGATGTCGGCCGCCGCGGCGCTCTTGGTTCTGGCAGCCGGGACCGGGTATTGGCTGGGCAGTCGGAACACGGCCGCGGCCACGCCACAGATTTCGGAACTTCAGGTCCAGGTGCCCCGGCAGTTGGAATTGAAGCTATCGGGTGAGGGTCAACTCATCATGGCCTCGACGCTTCAGGGGAGCCACCGTTGATCCGAAGTTGCGGGTGCTTGCTTCTGGCTTTTCTTCTCTGGACTCCTCTGAGTCCCGTTTTCGCCGATCCTTCTGACTCCCTGATCGTGCGCATTACGCCGCAGGTCGTCGAGACCGATCAATCCGTTTCCTGGGAACAGCCTCTGTCTCAAGTCACACTGCCCGGCAACTCCGTCGTCGTCAATATCGATGCAGCACCGCTGGTAATGCGCGTGGCGGTCACGCCGTTTGTCCGGGGCCGTGAATTCCTGCTTGTGGTTCAAGGTGACGTGAAGCAGTTGAAAGCCAACGGCACCCGGCACTCGCGTACGGTTCAGTCGGTGATGGTCTCGCCGGGTCAAACAATTGTCTTTTTTCCTTTGGGGCGCGTGCCCGCCGACACAGGGCACCAAATGATGGTGAAGATTCAGGTGGAGTTTCAGGGTGAATAACCCTGTGGTCAGACGCCTGATCGCCTTTTGGCCCTTTGTCGTGGTCGGGAGTCTGGCCGTTGTGTTCGCCTTGATGCTGACTTTTTCCCGGAAGGCACCCGTCATCGCTTCCCTGGATCCTGCGATGGCGGCGCCGGGTCAGACGGTGGTGCTTTCCGGAGACTACTTTGGCCGGACCACCCGCGAGGGGAGCCTCAGTCTGGCCGGTGAGATCCCGCCGCCGTCTCTGATTCAAAGCTGGAGCGACCAAAAGATAGTCTTTGTTGTTCCCGAGGACGCAACCTCGGGGCTAGTGACGGTCTCCAACAGTCAGGGAACCAGCACAGGAGTGTTGTTCACCAACACCGAGTCGATCCCGACCGTCCTCAAGGCGGCTGCCGAACCAGGAAGGCCGCTTGTGGTGGCCGTTTTGCCCGCCCAACCGGTCGCCGGACAGACGATCGAGCTGACTGGCCGCGGGTTTGGTCTTGGTGACGAGCACGTGTGGGTGCAGCTTGACACCGGCGGCGGGGCGCAGCTCGTCGTGGCGCCCGCGGACGCAGTTCGCTGGTCCGACCGTTCGGTTCTGTTCCGTTGGCCAAGCGGGGCCGGTTCGGAAACTAAGCTCTCGGTGGTGACTTCACGGGGAACTTCGGCCCCGATTCAGCTTAACGGGGTCGGTCCCGTGAGTCTGGGTGACCCCCGAATTCTTGTCGTGGAATTTCGGGCGCGCGTGACGGTTCCCGAGGGCTCACAAGTGACGTTGTGGGGTCCTGTTCCTCAGACCTCCGCAACAACGTTGTGGTCTGTGGTTTCGGCAGATCCAGAAGCGCTGTCCGCGCCGGGATCCTTGATATTTCGTTGGCCGTCCGGTTCCGCGGGTGAACGCAAAGCCACCTACAAGCTGTCACTCACAAGTTTTGCTCGAAAATGGAATGGCTGGGCCGCGGGGGTCGTGCCCTCCAACCAGGATCCTCCCGTCAGCGATGATCGCCCTCAGGAATGGTGGAAAGATTCCGTGGCGGCTCTCAAGGTGCTTTCAGCAAAATGGGGACTCTCCACTGCCGATCCTTGGCTGCGCCTTCAGCGGCTTCAGACAGGCTTGGCTGCGGCCTTCCAGTTCACACCCACCAGCCGCACGAATTCGGGGCTTTCCGGGGCCTCGGCGGCACTTCTCGCTTCCGGCCGCCTCGACTTCATCGACGCCGCCTCGCTTGCGGCTTTTTTTGCCTCGCAGTCGGGCATTCCAGCGCGTTTAGTTTCGGGGCTTTGGTGGAAGCCCGATGATCAGGTTGTCGGCCGAACCTGGACCGAGGTCTGGCTGCCGGGCGGCGGCTGGATCTCCTGGGACGTTTGTGACGGCACACTGGGAAGTCTCGACAACCGCCACTTCGTGTTCGAGACGGTCCGCCTTCCGCCAGCGAGGCTGTTGCCGCGCTCCAAAACCTACGGCGCGGCGGCGCCCGTGGGTCTGGGACGGCCCTCAGGTGAAGTTTCAGGGGCTGGCCCCCTGCCTGTCGTTCAATGGGAAGTTGTCCGCTCCGACAAATGATCCTGGGCTTTTGTTGACAGGGTTTGGGGGCATCCCTATACTGGTTGAAAGTGGGGGCATCAGCGGTCCATGGACAATCCTCTCCAGCTCCAGCTGGTGAACTTCAAGAAAGATGCCTACATCATCGTCGA
>CAYYUZ010000115.1:0-12617 GCA_964475005.1 uncultured Spirochaetales bacterium | reverse complement strand
GGCCAAGCCAAGACCGACTTTGAAATCTTCAAGCTTTTGGGCAAGGCGTGGGGGACGGGCCCTTGGCTCGACCGCTGGACCGACACCGAGGCCGCGTTTGACCTGCTCAAGGAACTCAGCCGAGGACAGCCCTGCGACATCACCGGGATCAACTGGAAGGATCTCGCCGTGGCCGGAGGCCTTCAATGGCCGTGGACTGAGGCGGACGGCCAAAAGGTGTCGGCCGGTTTTCCCGAAGGTGAAGCCGTTCAGCGCCGGCTCTACGCGGACGGCAAGTTCTTTACTCCCGATGGCCGGGCCAAGTTTCTGTTCACCGACGTCGTCCCGCTCCCCGAAATTCCCGATGAGATCTATCCGTTCTTCCTGCTGACGGGCCGCGGGACGATGCACCAGTGGCACACCCAGACACGAACCGGCAAGGTCGAGATGCTCAAGAAGATGTATCCAGCCGATAGCTACGCTGAGGTGAATCCCGCTGACGCGGAACGCTTGGGCATCGCGACGGGCACCGAGTTGAAGGTTACCAGCCGACGGGGGGCGGTTAGGGTGAAGGCCATGGTGAAGGACTCGGTCCGTCCGGGATTTGTATTCCTGCCCATGCATTATCCCGAGGCGAATTATTTGACTTTTCCCGTTTTTGATCCGCATAGCCGGCAACCGGGTTTTAAGTTCGGCGCCGTCAAAGTGGAAGTGGTCTCATAGGAGGAAGCTCGGAGTTCTTCACGGGCGTCGCTACGCTCGCCAGCGGTTGAGGAATTGCTAGCGGCTCCGCCTCAGTCTCATCGAGAATGACCGTCATCCTTGATGGGATCGCCTCTCCGGGCCAGGAATAGAGCGCCGCGGCCGCCCATGCAAACTGTGCACCGCCATCCCGGCAATCACCAAGGCGAGACCGCAGGCCGACCACGGGTCGGGCCAACTTCCCCCCAAAACCGCCATTTCCCCGGCCAGGCTGAAGACAACTTCCCCGGCTTGCGTGGCCTCTACCGCACCCAAACGTACCGGGTTTCCACGCACGAGGTCGGTGGCCTTGAAGAACAGAAGCGTGGCGATGACGCCCGAAAATACCGCGACGGCGAGCGTTTGGACGCCCTGTGCCGCCGTTGGGCCGCGTTCGAGCGTCCAGGCAAAGACACCCAGAACAGCCCAGAATGGCAGACTCAAAAAAGTCATCGCGGTGACCCTCTGAACCGTCGACAGGCGGCCACCGGCTAGGGCCATGACCTTCCGATTGCCCAGGGGGTAGGCGGTCGCTCCGACAAGAACCAGGCCTCCCACGGCCAGCGAAGACCCCAAGTCGGCCTTCAAAGCGTGGCCTCCCTGCAAGAGGCCAACACCGACCAGGATCAGCGCTGAAAAGCCCAGGGGCTTCCAGGGAAAACCACTTTTGGGGAGGAAAAGCAGAGTTCCAGCCACAATGGTGACCTGCCAAAGTCCTGCCACCAGCCACCCTTCTCCGAAACTGGCCGCCCAGCAGACAGGAGCGTAGAACAACCCGAAGCCCACCGTGCTCCAGCCCCACCATCGCAAGGGAGCTCGCCGGATCTCGGTAAACAAAGGCGCCCAACCGCCGTTTCTTCCGATCAGAAGAGCCAGGAGCGGCGCCATGAAGACGAAACGCAAGACCCCGGTCCACGCCCAGAAGCCTCCGGCCAGGTTCATCGCGCGGTTGAGAACGAAGGTGACGCTGAAAAAAAGGGAGGCCAGAAGGCCCAGAAGAAAGGGGGAGGAGAAGCGGCGCATTCCCGAGGATAGCCCGGGGAAGGCGCCGCTGCCAATCAACTAAAACATTCTGTATTGGACGCCCACGTCAATTGTGAAGGCATCTTTCTTGTAGGTGGTTGTATTGGTGGTTCCACTGGGTTGCCCACTTCCGTCCGTGTAAAAGGTCTTGCTGAGAGCCAATGTTAAATCAAGGTCCTTGATGGCCGTAAAGACGACACCACCGCCGATAGAACTGCTGTCGAGACTGAAGTCAAAGTCATTGTACGTCTTGCTGTTGCCCCCAACCTTGGTGATCATTCCGCCGACTGATGCTTTCAGCAGCCCAGGGAGAAAAGCATACTCAGCCGAGAGACCTGTCTCCCACCCGAAATCGTCGTAGTCTTTCAGGTAGCTGCCGTTCTTGCTCAGGCCCAAAAAGTAACCTGTGCCGCTGGCAGTGACCGACAGGGCTTCCCAGTCATAGCGAACCCCGAGGGCACCCAAGGCAGGGAGATCCTTGTTTTCCTTTTTTCCATCTGAGAAGAGTTTGTTGAAGTCATTGCCATCGTTGACCTTGGTTGTGAACTCCAAAGGAGTGGGGGTTTCAAATCGGGTTGTGACCAGCAGACCTTCCAAAGGTGTCTTCCAGTCGACGCCCAAAATACCGCCAAGACCCAACGCCGTCTGAGTTGCATCGGCTTTGTAAGTGGCCGTCTGGGGGCCGATCCCGACCGTAGTGAACGAATACGTAGCCTTTCCGGTGAAAGCCTTGTAACCGTACACGGCCCTTATACCGACAGAGCCGGAAAGGGTGTCGGTGAACGCATAGGCTCCTCCCAATGTTACTTGAGGATACAAGCTCGTCGCCGTGATGTTGGTGTCGGTCACAGTCAAACCCGTTGCTTTGGATGCGGCGCCATAAGCGGTGGCCAGCTGAGTTCCGAGCTTCTGAGCCCCTTGAAGAATCATGAAAGGAACCCCGTCGCTGTACACCGCTGTCCCGCCCCCCGCGACGACGCCGAAGCTCAAAAGACCCGCCCAGCCGCCGCCATTGTAGACGACCTGCCCGTTGGGCAAAAGGAGCGTTGGTTCGGTACTCTTGTATTGCTTGTTGTATCCTGTGCCCATGACCGCCGCGGCAGAGCTTGGCAGGGTAAGATCATTCTCATACAGCTTGAAAATGCTCTGATTTGACAGGCCAAAGGTCCATCCAGAAGGCATAAACGCCGTGCCTGCCGGGTTGTACACGGCGGCGTCGGCATCGAGAGAGGCGTTGCGGCTGAAGGTCCGCAGGTAGTCGGCGCTCTGATTGGACAGATAGTCGACGCTTCCCGCCATAGCAGTAACAGCGGACAGGAGCGCCGCCAGTGCAAAGATGAGTTTCTTCATTATTCCTCCAAAGCTGAATACCATTCAGTAATAGTTCAGCTTAATATTTGTTAATGTACGTTATACCCGCTCAAGGTTTCGAGCAAGGAAAATCAGGAGGAATGTTAGGGGTGATTAAAAGGAGTGCCTAAAGGACTCCACCGATGAGGTGGCCGATGCCGTAGGTGATGGCCGCCGCCGCCACGCCAAACAGGATCTGCCGCACGCCTCCCCAGACCCAATTCAGCCCCGTAATCATCGAGCTGATCAGTCCTAGGATGAAGAGGCCGACCGCCGACGAAACCGCGCTCGCGAGCACACCGCCCGTGCCGTGCCAAAAGAAGTAGGGAAACACAGGGATGATCCCGCCCACCAGACACAGCACAAAGCTGGTGAACGCGGCCTCCCACGCCGAGCCTCCAAGTTCTTGAGGATCGATGGCCAACTCCTCGCGTGCCAGAGTGTCGAGCGCCGAGGCTTTGTCCATAAAGATCTGATTGGCCATGACTTCCGCTTGAGCCCTTTCGACGCCCTTGGCCTGGTAGATGAGGATCAACTCCTCCTTCTCCTCTTCGGGCGCCTCCTCGAGTTCTTCGGCTTCGATCTTGAGCTGGTTCTGGTAGAGCTCACGGGCGTTCTGAACCGAAAGCCATTCGCCAAGCGCCATCGACAAGGCACAGGCCAAGAGTCCCGCGACACCGGTCACAAGGATGACGGGACTAGCCACACCCGCGCCGGCCACGCCCATCACGATGCAAAACACGCTCACCAGGCCATCGTTGGCGCCAAGCACTCCCGCTCGCAAGGCGTTGCCGCCCGTGCGATGACGTCCTTCGAAGCGTGCCACTTCGGTCCCTTCGAGGCCGGACCCGGTTTTGGCCAGGTAGCTGAACACGCGCGCGTGGCTGGACTCGTCTCTGACCAGCCCCGGAATTTCGGCTTCTGTCTGGCCCGCATACTCTCCGGCGGCGCCTTTCTCAATCGAAGCAATCAGGGGAATCACCGATCCTGCACCCAAACGCTTGGCCAGCATCGCCAGAATTCTAGTCTTCAACCCCGGTCGAAACACGCCGGGTTCCTTTCCAGCCTGGACGAGCTTGCCCGCCCACAGGGCCACGTGTTTTTCTTCGTTGAGCGCCAGCTTTTCGTAGACTTCCTTCAGTTTTGGGTTGGGTTCGGTCGCGCCCAGTCTGCGGTAGAGAAACACCGCTTCGCTCTCGGCCTGCCAGTTCGCCTGGAACCGATGCTGATCTTGCTTGTTCATGCCCCAACAGTAGCGCTTTCCATGAAGTACATCTACCGCCGGTTCTTGTTCAGAAGACTCGCGCGGACGACCTCGACACCGCCCGGATGCTTCTTTCGCAGTTCCGCCAAGGCCTTCTCGACCCGGCCCTGTTTTTCGGAGTCTGTGGAAAAAAGGTCGCCCTGCTCGGGTCCGCCCGCACCCTCCAGACTCCCCAGACCGACACCGACCAAACGGACCGTGCGCCCTTTTGTCCACCGTGACGTAAAGAGCTGGCGGATAACTCGGTAGAGTTCAGTCGAGGACGCCACAGGATGCGACAAGGTGGTTTGAGCGCTGACGGTGGTGAAGTCCGACCACCTGAGTTTCAGGTGCGGTGTCCGGCTTTTCCAGCCTTCATCGTAGGCGCGAAAGGTGACTTCCTGGCACAAACCCTTCAACGTTGTCTCCAGAACTTCGAGGTCGGCGGTGTCCTCCCCGAAGGTTGTCTCGGCGGAAATCGAATGGCTCTGGGCTTCGCGAAAGGGGTTGTAGTCGGCCTGTCCCCGGCACGCTCGATAGAGGAACTCGGCTCCTCCTTCGCCCACTAGGCGCCTGAGAGCCTCCCTTGGCATTTCCCGAAGCGCCGCCACCGTGGTGATTCCATTTTCCTCAAGTCTCTGGCGGGTTTTCCCCCCGGCGCCGTGGAGTTTCTTAAGGGGGAGAGCCTCCATGAAGCCGTCGATCTCTTCGGGAGCAATCACATAGAGACCGTCGGGTTTCCCGAAGTCGGATGCGATCTTGGCCAGGTACCAGGTAGACGCGATCCCGATACTGACTTTCAGCCCGGTGGCTCCGCGGATCTTCTCCTTGAGACCTCGGGCCACCTCAACTTCTGGCCCCAGCAGATTTTGTGTCCCCGAGAGGTCGAGGTAGGCCTCGTCGACCGACATCTGAGCAAACCGCGGGGCGCTTGCCCGGAGCACCGCCATCACCTGTTGGCTCAGCTCATGGTAGCGTTCCATGCGCGGCCGGACGTAGATTCCCTGCGGGCAGAGGCGGTAGGCTTCCGAAATCGGCAGCGCCGAGCGAACCCCGAACGTCCGGGCTTCGTAGGAGCAGGTTGAGACCACACCGCGCCCGCCAGGCAAGGCCCCCACGATCACAGGTTTGCCCGCCCATTCCGGGTGATCCATCTGCTCCACCGAAGCGAAGAAGGCGTCGAGGTCGAGATGAAAGAACGCCGGGTTCACGGCTTGAGCTCCACCGAATCAAGCAGGTCGATTTGGCGGTTCGAGCGGTTCGAGGCCCTGACCTCAAGACTGGCCTGGGTCTCGGCGGGCAAGGTCAGCTTAATCACAAGGGGGAGGGGAGGATCTCGGCCCAGAACGATGCGGGCGGTGGTTCCATCGGCGTTGAGGACGACAGGAAATGAGCAGTGGAAAATGGTCAGCGGCTCGCTCGACACAAGGTCGAGGTCGATGACCTCGGGGTCAAGGGAGCCAGTGAACGTCAGCGTCCAGACCGAGCGGCTCAGGAACGCCGATCTTTCGACTTTTGTTTCCCAAAGTCCGCGAGGCATCGAGGAAGCTTTGGAGGTTTCGAGGCGCCTGGCCGACGGCTCCTGAAAGGGCTTAATCCCTGGTTCGAGCCTTAGGACAACCACGGCCAGCGCCAGAGAACCCAATCCCCAGAAGGTGAGTTGGACCAAGGCCCTGAATCCCTCGTTACGTTCTTGGTGACGCCGCCCCGACAGGTGCCACGCGGTGATTTGCAGCAAAAAGGGAAAGATCAAAGCCGTCAGAATGAAGTTTCCGGCCACCGACGAAGTCAGGACCCAGCGGCTCAGTTCGAGGTCGGCATTGGGCCCGAAGACCCCGTAGGCACCCCAGATCAGCCACAAAGGACCGCCGAACAGACACAGGAGTTTGACTGTTTTCCAGGGAACAACCACCAAGACGGCCGCCCAAACCAGTGCCCAAAGGAAGTAGAACGAGAAACTGAGTTCGATGGCCGCCGCTCCCACGGCCATGAGCCCTAGAAGGACAAGCGCCGACTGGGCGTAAAAGTCGGGGTCGGAGCTGAAGGGTGACCTCCGGAAAGGGAGCAATACAAGCAGCGTCAATCCCGTGGCCACCACGGACTTGAATGCCATAACCGCCCAGGGCGTCGCTTTCCAGAACTCGGGATCACCTCGGACCTGCTGCAGAAAATCCGCGGCCTGCGAACTGGCCATAAGGGCAAGGTAAACCAGAGAGAAAAGCAGGGGCAGCTGCCAGAAACCGACGCCGACGGTCCGCAAACTTCCGCGTCGGCTCCTTCCTAAGAGGGCGTACCCGAAGAACACAACAGCAGCCAGTCCAAGAAAGAGGTTCACGTAGGTTTCTTGATCGAGAAACATTCGCCACGACCCGAAATGGAAGGCCAAGTAGTGCTGGTCGCCTTGGGCCGGCAATCCCCCAGGGAGCGAGGCCGCAAAGTTTTCAAACGCCACAGGCACCATTGGTCCGGAGGGTCCGTCGCCTACGCCGATGGCGGGAATCGAGCGCTCGAACCAAGGCGAAAGCGCGTTTCTGCGTTCGGGGAGATCGAGCCGAAACAACGACGGCGAGCTGCCCGTGATCTTGGGCACTAAACCCTCCCGTTGAAGAAAATTGGAGACACCCTGCAACAGCCACAGCGGTGTGGGAAAACTGCCGGATTCGGTGATAAGCATCACATCGTCGGTTTTCTCCCTGGTGTCGAGGTAGAGCACGGCGGCTGGATCGATCGGATAAAAATTGTGGAGGAAGGCGCGGGAGCCCAGACCCGCTGAGGCTCCAGAACCCCTCTCGGCCCCTGTAAACAGAAAGGTCACCGAGACTTTGGTTCCCCGGGTCAAGGCGTCTTCGGCCCAGGCGGCGGCCCAGGCCAACCCCCTGTCGTTGGCCCCATCGGTGGGCGCCACGACGACAAGCTCCCCGTGAAGAGGGCCCGGCACCCGGAACCATAGACGTTTCGAGAACGAGTACTCGTCGTCCATGTCGGAAAAGTCGGTTTCCTGAAGGTCGGCGCGACCCGAAAACCACAACTTCAAGGCTAGAAAAACGTGGGCCTCGGCGGGCGAACCCTCGCGACGGAACCCCAGGTCGGAAAGCCAAAGGGCGACAGCTTTCGGATCGCTGGGCGCCGGCGGCGTTTCTTCGGCCCCGAGCCGTCCTCCCAGGGTGCCGCCGAAGAAAAGAACCACGCCCAAGACCGCCAAAGCTTTCACTGTCCTAAAATAAGGTATCTTTGACAGTTGCACAAGTTCGTGTATACTGCCCATACCCCGACATGGATGTAATGCCCGCCATCCAACAGCGTTTCAGCGCCCACGCTTTTCTCCCTGATCCGGTTTCTCCCGAGGCCCTTGAGCGAATTCTTGAGGCTGGCCGGCGGGCACCGTCGGCCAAGAACAGGCAGCCCTGGCGTTTTGTCGTCATTCAACAGGAATCGCACCGCCGCGCCATCCAAGACGCTGCGTACAATGAACCCTGGGTCGGGCAAGCGCCGGTCGTCATCGCCATTTGTTCCACAAACATCGACTACCGCATGCCCAACGGTCAGCTGGCGTACCCCATCGATTTGACCTTTGCCGCCGCCTATATGGAGCTTCAGGCCGTTCATGAAGGCTTGGGCTGCTGTATCAATACAACGTTTCAGGAAGACGATATACGAGATCTTCTCACCGTACCCTACTCAATGCGAGTAGTTGTTCTCTTGGTCATCGGACATCCTGCCGAAAAGAGAACAGGGGACCCTAACCGCTTGCCCAAAACGCGGATCGTTTCCTACGAGCATTGGTGAGGAGCGGGCATGCCCGAAGAAAAGCGCAAAAAGATCTTGGACCTTCCTATGAAGATCATCTTCAACGAGGAAGGGATCAACTTTTTCATCAAAAGCAACAAGAAGCTGACCAAGTTCAAACTCGCCGATGAGGCCGAGCAGTACGGCATCTTCTTTGATTCGTTTTCTCCAGCCTCTGTGCAGAAGATGCTCCTGATCAACTACATCTCCTATATGGAAATCACCCGGCCCGAGTTCATGTCCAAGCGGCAAGACGTCATGGACCTTTCCAAGCTGATCACCTACGGAACTCTCTACCGCCGTTTTGACGAACTGGTCTTTTCCAAGGTCATCGACTCCGAAGTGGTCCGGAAGTGGAACCGGGCCAACCCTTCCAGCATCATCGACCGAAAGACCACCATCAACGACACCTATCTTCAGCAGGCCATGGAGAAGAACAAGACCGTCATCACAGGCATCAAGCAGGAGACTCTGAGGGCTCTTGTGCAAGAGGTTCAGGCGAACGAAGGCCTTCTCCCCGAAGAGAAGAACATCCAGTTGTTCCTCGCCGAGAAATTTCTGACGACGTTGCGGCCGTTCACGTGGTTCATTTTGATCAAGTTCAAGGACAGCGACGACCTAGTCTTGCTGATGACCGAGATCGAATCCGTCCTCAAGGAATTCATGGTCAAGTCCAAGATCGCCGAATACCTTTCGCTCATGACCATGGAACTTGCGATCATGGCCGAAAACTCCAACTTGCAGAGTTTTTCCAAGACGCGCTACAAGGGAACCTTGGACCCCATGGCCGTCATGTACGACCCCGAGATGCGCAAAATGATCGTCGAGGAGATGAGAGTTCGCAATCAAAACGTCTTTCTCTCTTGGAAGGTCGGTGGAGAGACAAGCCGGAGCGTCAACAGCCGCGAGCGTCTTCAGGTCAAGATCTTCAACAAGGAAGGCGGCTACGCCGACCTTAAGAAGAGCGTGGACGACACCAAGAATCTTGTCCTCAAGCAGCGCTCGCTCATGGACTTCTACAAGGAAGGGCCCGACGAAGTGGCGGGGAACACCGAATTGGGACTCTACTACTTAAGCTACCTGTCGGAAGAATGCCAGAAAGTAGGGGTCCACTTCGAGTCCCTGGTGAATCAGATCCGCGAAAGCAACCTGACCGTCATCACGCTAAACCTGCTGTTCTGAAGATTCTCAACCGGCGATTCCCGGCGCGTTGACTCCTACGGCGCTGATCCAACCGTCAAGCCTCTGGTCGTGCCAGTCTTCGGGGAGGTTTTCGACAATCTGCGCGGACAGAGCCACGCCGAGCGAGAACACAAAACTTCGGTGGACGGCAAGCCAGCGGTCGTAATAGCCGGCACCGCGCCCCAAACGAGAAACTCCGGTTTGTCCCTGAGCGAAGGCCAAGCCGGGCACCAGAGCCAGGGTCTTGGGACCGGGCTCCCAAAGCGGCGCCGTTATCGGTGGTTCGCGGAGACCTGACGGTTTCGTCTCCCAAGGACCGGCCAGCGAGTTCACTTGGCGGAATTCCATCGACAGCTGCTTCCCCGTTCTCGCCATCGCCACGCGCCGTCCTGAGCTCAGCCACCAGGCCAAAAAGGCGCTCAAGTCGGGCTCCCTAGCAAGCGGAAGCGTCGCCAAGACGACTTCGAAGCGGTGCAAAGGCACCCATTCCTTCAGGTTTGAAACCAACAGGAGGGCTTCGTCGTGAATTTCTCTGTCGGAAAGCGCGGCCAGAGTCTTGGCAATAGCCGCTCGGGAGGCGGCTTTGTGCTGGGCGATCGTGAGGTTCACCCGGTTATCCTAGCCCAATTTGCTGGCAGAGGTCAGCGTCAAGCGCTAGATTGAACACGGAGGTTCCATGGACCCTTCCTTTTCCTTGGAGTACTACGACAGGATCTTTCGGCGGCGAACTCCCGAGTTTTGGGAGCTCATCGCCGAGCTTTCGCGCGAATTGCAGGTCTACGCCGAGAACTTGGAAAGGGCTCTGCTGGCCCAAGACCGCCAGGAGTTCTCGCGGCTGCGCCACTCGTACAGGCCGGTCATCCTGAACCTGGAACTGGGGAACCTGCGGTCGCTTGAGACGGCGATAGCGCAGGCTTTTGAAGAGGAGGCGTCGGCTGAGCTGCTCGCGGCCTTAGCCCTCCGCTTCCGGGACCAGGCCGAGGACGTGGCGCGCACCCTCAGCCAGATCCGCTACGGCTGACTACTTGAGGGCGGCGTCGAGCCGATCCAGTGCTTCCACGACCCGCTCGCGGTGGTTGAAGGCGCTGATCCGAATATAGCCTTGCCCGCAGGTGCCAAAGCCCGAACCTGGGGTAACAACGACCTGGGCCTTCTCGAGGATAAGGTCGAAGGTTTCCCAGCTGTCTGTACCGGCCTTCACCCATACGTAAGGGCTGTTTTCCCCGCCGGTGACTTCAAAGCCCATGCCCGACATCTTGTCGCGGATCAGCTTCGCGTTCGCCATGTAGTAGTCGGTGAGTTCGCGGACTTCTTTTTGACCTTGCGGAGTGTAAATCGCGGCGGCGGCTACCTGAACAGGGTAACTGACACCGTTGGTTTTGGTGCTGTGACGCCGGTTCCAAAGATCCAGGAGTTTGTGTCCCTGACCGGCCGCATCCCAGACCAAGACTGAGTCTGGAATGACCGTGTAGGCGCATCGGGTTCCCGTGAAACCCGCCGTCTTGCTGAACGAGCGGAACTCGACGGCGCAATCCCTGGCGCCTTCAATCTCGTAGATCGACAAGGGAATTTCGGGATCGCGGACAAAGGCGGCGTAGGCGGCGTCGAACAGGATGAGCGCCTTGTGGGTTCGTGCCCAATCGACCCACGCCTTCAGTTGCCCTTTGGTCGCTACGGCCCCTGTTGGATTGTTGGGAAAGCAGAGGTAGACCAAGTCGAGGGCAAAGGGGGGTGGAGAGGGAACAAACCCGTTCGTAGCGTTGCCCTCTAGGTAGGTCAATCCTTCGTAGCGTCCGTCTACCGAGGCGCCTGTTCGACCGGCCATGACGTTGGTGTCGACGTAGACTGGATACACAGGGTCGGGGATGCCGATCTTCAAGTCGGTGGCGAACAATTCCTGAAAGTTGCCCGTGTCGCCTTTGGACCCGTCAGAAATGAAAATCTCGTGGGCGCCAATGCTGGCTCCGCGGGCCTGAAAATCGTGGGTGGCGATGGCTTCACGAAGAAACGTGTAACCCTGCTCTGGACCGTAGCCTTTGAAGGTTTCCGAGCGGGCCATTTCGTCGACTCCGCGATGGAAGGCTTCGATGACAGTTTTCGACAAGGGAAGCGTCACGTCGCCGATACCGAGCCGGATGATCTTCTTGTCGGGATGAGCCTTGGCAAAGGCCTCCACCTTGCGGCTGATGGTCGTAAACAGGTAGCTGGCTTGAAGTTTTTGATAATTCGGGTTGATGGTGATCATGGTGTCCCATCATGCCAAAAGGCCCCGGGAATTTCCAGCCCCGTGCTGACTAGACACGTCCTCCCGTTTTCGATAAATTGTTGTCTCTGGCCCGAGTCCCCAACGTACCGAAGAAGGTTTAGCGGGAAATCCGGTCCGGCCAAGGAGCCTAGAATGAAGAGCGAAATCCACCCGAAATACGACTTTGTCGTCTTCAAAGACGGTTTGAACGGAACCCTGTTTCTGACTCGTTCGACCATGACGAGCAAGGAAAAAGTGAAATACACTGACGGCAAAGAGTACCCGTTGGTCACGGTGGAAATCTCGTCGGCTTCGCACCCCTTCTTCACTGGCCAACAACAGCTGGTGGACACCGCCGGTCGTGTCGAGCGCTTCAACCGCAAGTACAAGATCAACAAACCCGGAGAATAAGTTCCGGTCGAACAACAGAGGCCACCCTTCGGGGTGGTTTTTTTATGTTCCCGACCGACGCGAATCCTTGGCTGGAAGCAGTCTAAATTTGGCTTTTGCCTTGCTTCCTTCCCGGCGAGATCGGCAAACTGGCTATGGCAAGACCGAAGCGAGGAGCGGAACGTACTGGAAGTACGAGAGCACCGGAGCGAGGTCGAGACGACGCCAGTTTGTCGAGATCGACGCGTAGGTTTAGTTCGAAGCGGCTAGGGGGAAGGGAGCAAGGTTGCCCAGGTGGCGCCTCGGTTGCCATTCACATCGTCTCCAAACTCGACAACGAAGTCCGTCGAGGCCAGGACTTTGCGGACCACATCGCGTTGAAAGCCTATCCCTTTGCCGTGAATGATCCTGACTTGACCAAACCCAAGCCGGCGCGCCTCCAACAAATACTCCTCGACAGCGGACTTGACCTCTTGGGGACGGAAGGTGTGCAAGTCAAATTCGCGTCCCAGCGGGACAACGAAGGGCTCATCGGATTCTTCATTCATTTTTTATTGGTTCCTTTTCGGTCTCGATGGGGTTATCTTGACCAAAACAGGAGGTTTTTGCCATGGCTACTCCCCCCAAAGATCCAAAATCCAGCAATGCCAAGACCGAGGTCAAAGAGCACATTCCCCT
>CAYYUZ010000114.1:0-12806 GCA_964475005.1 uncultured Spirochaetales bacterium | reverse complement strand
TGCTGGTTTCCGCCCGACATCTGGTGTACGGGTGCGTCGATGTGAGCCGTCTTCACGTCGAACTGTTCGACAAGATTCTGCGACCAAAGGCGGTTCTTTCCGGTTTTCAAAAAGCCCAGCTTTGACCGCTCGCTGGAGCGGTAGGATTTCACAAGAAGATTGTCGACCGACCCCAGACTGCCGGCGAGTCCCGACTTCATCCGATTTTCCGGAACATGGCTGATTCCAGACTCGATGGAGTGGCGAACCGAGGCTCCCTTCCAGAGATGGTCGCGGAACGTGATGGTGCCTGTCTTCCAAGATCGAAGACCCGCCAAAACCTCCGCCAGTTCCTTCTGGCCATTCCCGGCCACACCCGCGATGCCGACAATTTCTCCTACTTTGACCTTCAGCGAAAATTGGTCGAGGGCGTGGCGTCCATGGTCACCGATGACAACAAGGTCCTTGATCCATAGGAGGGTTTCGCCACCAGGCCGGTTCTGGCGAGGACGGGGTTCTTTCCTATCCTGACCGACCATCAAGCGAGCGACCTCCCTCTCGTCGGTGGCGGACTTGTCGAGAGTGGCCAGCATTTTGCCCTTGCGCATGACAGAAATGCGGTCGGCAACAGCCATGACTTCCTTTAGCTTGTGGGTGGTCAAAATGACGGTCTTGCCCTCGTCTCTCAAGCGCCGAAGGGTTTCGAACAGCTGGTCGGCTTCGCCGGGAGTTAGCACAGAGGTTGGCTCGTCGAGGATGATGAGGTCGGCACCCCGGTAGAGGGTCTTCACGATTTCGACCCGTTGCTGTTCCCCGACCGAGAGCTGCCAAATGGCACGGCCCGCGGGGAAGCCCAAACCGAAGCGAGTGGCTAGAGCTTCGATTTCTGCCGTTTTCTTCGCCATCCACCCCTTGGTCCGCCAAATCGGGCGCGACTCTCCAAGAACGATGTTCTCGGCGGCCGTCAGGGTGGGCACGAGGCGGAAGTTTTGGAAAACCATGCCAACCTTGAGGCGCATGGCGTCTTTGGGCGAATGGATCTTGGCCAACTGTCCGTGGAGGTAGATTTCGCCGCTTGTCGGACGGTACACTCCCGAAAGCATGCACATGACAGTGCTTTTCCCGGCGCCGTTTTCACCAAGGAGGGCGTGGATCTCGCCTTGACGAACCGCGAAATCGACATGGTCGTTGGCCAGCACCGTTCCGAACTGCTTGACTAGGCCCCGCAACTCGACCGATAACGTGTCGTCCATGCTTCCTCCCCAGTCATCGTAGCGAAACTGAACTTTTTGAGGAAGGGGAAAAATGACGAGAATGTATTGAGATACTTCTTGCTTTACATTTCCGTCTCGAAGAAAATACTGAAACTTCTCTGGAGGAAACGGACATGCCCTTTGCGACGACCAAGACTTTGACTCTACCACCCTGGGTGCAGCCCTTTCTCTCGTTCTGGTCAGGACCACTGGAAACCGACGAGGAGAGAATGCGCCTGGCTGTGGCCCTTAGCGCCGAAAATGTAGCCCGCGGGACGGGCGGCCCTTTCGCCGCTGTCGTGTTTGAAAAGAACACCTCTCGGATCGTCTCGGCGGGGGTCAACGTCGTGGTCACCCAGGCGAGCAGCTTTGCCCACGGGGAGATCATGGCGTTGCTTATGGCCCAGGAGTCTTTGGGCACCTACGACCTCGGCCGAAGGACACTCCCGCCGCTGGAAATGGCCACCACCAGCCAGCCGTGCATTCAGTGCTATGGAGCTCTGATCTGGTCGGGCATACGGCGAGTACTGGTCGCCGCTCGGGGCGCCGATGTGGAATCGCTTGTCGGGTTCGATGAAGGTCCCGTACCCGCAGATTGGGTGCACCAGTGGGCCAAGCGCGGCATAGAAACCAAGGCCGACGTCTTGAGAGAGGAGGCTTGCGCCGTCCTGCGGGCCTACAAGGCCAGTGGCGCCCCAATCTACAACAGCGAAGCCAACGCCAAAGTCTAGGTGAGATGAAGCCTTTTTCCCTGTCCTTTTCGGCCTCCTTCACCGTTGTTCGCCGCCTTCCTGCCGACTACCTTTCGTTCACGCTCGACACGTCGTTGGTTTTGGGAGGGCGTTGGTGGGGAGCCTCGAGGCAGATGAGGCGCGGGGTGGCCGTCGACACGGTGACGCCCCTCGACCTTGAACAGGAACGACTCTCCTTTTTCGCGAAGGCGTTGGCCCCGGCCATGCTACGGATTGGCGGCACCGAGGCCGACCGAGTGCGGTATCAAATGAAAAAAAAGACACCGCCAGCGGAAACCCACGAGTACAGCATGAACAAAGCACGGTGGAAACTCCTCAATCGCTTTGCCCGGAAGAATGGACTGCAGATCCTTTTCACCCTCAGCGCAGGCCCGGCTGACCGCGATGCAGCCGGCGGTTGGCTCGACGGAAACGCCCGTGAACTGATCGCCCATTCGGTTCGCAAGGGTTTTCTGGTGAGCGCTTGGGAACTGGGCAACGAGGTCAATGGTTTCCCCTTCATCCATGGCTGGCCCCACCGGGTCAGTCCCCTTCAATACAGCGCCGATTTTCAACGACTGGGGTTGCTGCTGGAGGAACTCGATCCCAGGGCGATCGCGGTTGGACCCTCGTCGGCAGTGTGGCCAGTCATTGGCGAACCCAACCCCATTCTGACCGGGCTTTGCCGAGGCAAGGCTTCCCCGTGGCTGGGTGCGGTAAGCTGGCACTATTATCCTCAGCAGTCGACCCATGGACCCATCGCGACGAGGCGGGTCGGAAAAAAGACCATGCTCCAAGCGCGCAACCTCGACGGTGTCCTTCGATGGACCCGCATGGTTCGTCGTGCTTTGAAGCTGACCCGGCACCCAGGCGTCGAGAATTGGATGACCGAGACGGCCCACGCTCTCTACGGGGGCGAGCCTGGCCTTTCCGACACCTTTGCGTCGACGCTGTGGTGGCTGGACGAGCTGGGACTACTGGCCCGCGAAGGGGTCGACAAAGTGTTCCGCCAGGCCTTGGTCGGGGCACGGTACGGCCTTCTGGACGAGAAGACCCTGACACCTCGGCCCGACTATTGGGCGAGCTTTCTTTGGAAAAAACTGATGGGAGAGGTGGTTTATCCCTCACCGCTTTCTTCTAGGGCGCCCCGAAAAGCCAGAGCGTACCTTCACGGCCGAGAGGGCGAGCCCGGGGTCCGCACCTTGCTATTGGTCAACGTGAGCGAAAAACGGTCGTTTTCTCTCGTGGTTCCCGGAACCCTTCGGCGCGTCTATTGTCTGCAGGGGCAAACCGGCCTCTGCTCGCCCGTGGCCACACTCAACGGCGTGCCCCTGGACGACGACCTGATAGCGGCGTGGGGTCGCAAACGAACCGCTCGAAAGTACCATTTGACGGCGACGGGGGACCGCTTTGTCGCACCTCCCCTCAGTTGTTCGTTCGTGGAACTTGAATTAACCTAATCCCCATCAATTCCTGACAAGTCTCTCACTCTCCTGGCGTTTTCTGGTAGTAGGGGGGGATTGCGATGAAAATTGCCTATTCCTGTGCGGGGGAGGGTCTTGGCCACGCGGCCCGGATGGTCTGCCTCGGTCCGTTTCTCGAACAACAGTTCGAAGTTGTCTACTTCGTCCCGGCCTCGGTGCGAACCTACGTGGAGGCCCGTTTGCCGGGTCGTGAGTTCCGAAGTCTGCCCTGGTTTGAGTTTGTGAAGCGAGGGGATCGCGTCTTGTACTGGAAGACCTTCCTGAAGTCGTTGCGCAAGTCGGTCACGATGGTTCCTGATGTTTTGCGCTTAGCTCGTTCGTTGGAGGGCGAAGGAATCTCCTCGGTACTTTCAGACTACGACCCTTACCTGGCCTGGGCAGGCCGCAGTCTTAGAAAGAAGGTCGTTCAGTTCAATCACCCCGGTGTCATCTTGAAACACTTCAGCCTCGATCCCCGATGCTGGGCCGCCAACCTTGTGGGGCTGCTGATGGAAGGCCCGTGGACGAGCCGGTACCATGTCTCGTTTTACGACGGCGATGTTGGTCCCTTAATCCGGCCCGAGTTGTCGGAACGCCCTCAATCGCGTACAGGGCCCTGGCTCCTTCACTTGAAACAGGAATTTCGAGGGCCTCTGCTTGAGGCTTTGGAGCGCAACGGGCTGACTCCTTATGAGTTGTTTCCGAGAGCCGGCGGAGATTTCGATGAAGCTATGGCCCGCTGCCGGGGAGTCATCTCTTCGGCGGGCCATCAGATCATTTCCGAGGCTCTGGTGCTTGGCAAACCCATTCTCGTCATTCCGCAGACCGGGCAGTACGAGCAGCTGCTCAACGCGAAGAAGCTGGCGCGTGCCCGTCGCGGCATCCGTTCAAGCTTCGCCACTCTAGACAGCGATTTGAAGCGCTTTCGTTCCTGGGCTGAGAAGTATTCGCCATTGGGCTCTCACTGGTCGGACGACACAGCACGCGCCGTCGAGAAGATCGCCGCGGGATTGGGCGGAAGCCGAAGGCCTTTGGAGCAACAGGCGGCTCCCGAGAAGTGTTCTTGGGGACAATAGACGAATCTTCTTACTGAGTCCTGTTCAATTTGCGAATAACGTACTATAACTCAGACTATCTACGAATAGCGTAGAAATAGGGAGTTAGGTATGCAAATTGGATGTGTCAAAGAAATCAAACGTCACGAGTATCGGGTTGGGATGACGCCAGCTTGCGTGAGGGCTTATGCGGCCCACGGGCATCAGGTGACTATCGAGGCCGGGGCAGGAGACGGCGCCGGATTCACCGACGCGGAGTACTCTGCGTCGGGCGCCAAGGTGGAGTCCGACCGGAAGAAGATCTTTGCCGCCAGCGACATGATTATCAAAGTGAAGGAACCGCAACCCGAGGAGTTCCCTTTGTTCCGCGAAGGTCAAATTCTGTTCACCTACCTTCATTTGGCGCCGGACCCCGACCAGACCAAGGCCTTGCTGAAGGCTGGCGTGAAGGCCGTGGCCTACGAAACCATCCGCACCGCCGACGGGACGCTCCCCTGCCTGAAGCCCATGAGCGAAATTGCCGGGCGTTTGAGCATTCAGGAAGGAGCCAAATATCTAGAGAAACCCTTCGGTGGTCGAGGTGTGCTTTTGGGCGGAGTTCCTGGGGTTCAGAGGGGGAAAGTCGCCATTCTAGGCGGCGGCGTGGTCGGACTGAACGCGGCCAAAGTCGCCGTGGGTATCGGGGCCGAAGTGGTCGTCCTCGATGTCAGCGCGAACCGACTTGCCTACCTCGACGACATTTTTGGGGGAAGGGCCGCCACCCTGTACGCTACCGAAGACAACATCCGAGAAGTACTAGCCGAGAGTGATCTGGTTATCGGCGCCGTTCTGATTCCAGGAGCCGAGGCGCCTAAGTTGGTTCGAAAAGAACATCTGTCGCTGATGAAGAAGAGCTCGGTGATCGTCGACGTGGCCGTCGACCAAGGCGGTTGTTTTGAAACCACCAAGGCGACGACCCACGACGACCCGGTCTACACTGTCGACGGGGTCGTTCACTATGCAGTGGCCAATATGCCGGGTGCGGTCGCCCTAACGAGCACTCTTGCCCTGACCAGCTCCACTTTGGGCTATGGTTTGAAGATTGCCGACTTGGGACTCGAAGAGGCGCTCAGACGAAATGCCGACTTGAAACAGGGACTCAACGTCTACCTTGGAAAGTGCACATACGCCGACGTGGCCAAGGCGCACGGCCTTGCGTACACCCCAGCCGACACGGTACTTTGATCGCGTGGAACCCGACGAACTTGACTGGAAGATCATCAACATTCTGAGTGAGGAATCGGTCCCCAACAGCACCATCGCCGAGGCGTTGGGTGTCTCGGAAGGGACTGTTCGCGCCAGACTCAAAAAGCTCAAGGAGTCTGGAGTCCTTCAAGTCAGGGCGCTGATCAACCCCGATGTTTTGGCCCAGAAGCAGCTGATGCTCATCGGTATGAAGGTGATGGAAACCCGGCTTCTTGAAACCAAAGCGCAAGAAGTCGCCGCGCTCGAGGGGGTGTTGTCTGTCTCGATTGCCTCGGGGCGCTACGACCTCCTCGCCGAAGTGCTTACGGACTCCAACCGGGGGCTTGTGCGGTTTCTCACCGAGGGTCTTTCGACCATTGAAGGAATCCAAAGTACCGAGAGCTTCATCATGCTTAAGAGCTATGGGAAGTATGTGTAGCTAGCTTTTTGCTTCCAGCAGCAACTTCAGCCCGTCGACGAAGGATTTCTTGGTCCAATCGAAGGCCCCTCTGATGCCTCCGACCAGGCGTCCTTGGGCATCGATCAGATAGGTCGTTGGGATGGCCGTGATCGAATAGTCTTGGCTCGACGATCCGTCACTGTCGAGCAGAACTGGAAAGTGGTATGGGTTCTTTTTCAGGAAGTCCGTGACTTTTCCTGTCTCTTCGTTGGAATCCACAGCCAGGAGGACAAATTCCGGTTTGTCCTTGAAGGTTTGGTACAGGGTTTCCAACGTTGGCATTTCCTCTCGGCAGGGCGGGCACCAGGTGGCCCAGAAGTTCAAGAGAACGACTTTGCCCTTCAGCGACTCCAGGGAAACTTTCTTGCCGGAAACGTCGAGGAGCGCTAGAGCGGGGGCGTCGGGCTTTTCGGCAAACGGAATCAATCCCATCGCTTTGATTTGAGCGACCGAGAGACCCTGATCGGTTGCCTCGGCCGACGCCAAAGTGAGACAGACAAGACCGAGGAACACAATTAGCGCCACCGAAAACAAACGTCTTGTCATACGAAACTCCTTTTCTGATCAGTTCTAGCTTTCTTTGGAATAGACATTGAGCGCGGCCTGGACGGCTTTCCCGGCGGAAAGCTTGACGCCGAAGTGAAGGAGCGTCGCCTCGAGGGCTCCCAGGCCATGAAGCACGTTGAAGCGGCTCGCGCTGTACCCCATGGTGCCGATCCGCCAGATCTTGCCCTTGAGCGGACCAAAGGAACTTGCAATTTCCACGCCGAAGCGGTCGAGCAGAAAGGCTCTCACTGCGTCGCCGTCAAGTCCGGCCGGGATCTTCACGCAGGTGACGACGGCCAGTTTGCACGTCGGGTCACCGTAGAACTCGAGTCCCATGGCGCCGACCCCCGCGATCACGGCGGCCTCGTGCAGGCGGTGCCTCGCCCAGCGCTCCTCCAGGCCCTCTTCCAATACGAGCCGCAGTCCCTCCCTAAGCGCGTAAAGCATGGTCGTGGTTTCGGTGTGGTGATTCAGACGGGCAGGACTCCAGTAGTCCGAAAGTTGGGCCAAGTCGAGGTAGTTGCTTCGGATCGTCAGGACGCGGTCGCCGGTTTCGGAACCTGTCCTCAGTCCGCGCTCCACACGGTGGCGTTTGCGGATCTTGACGTCGGCGCGTTTATTCCAGGTCACGGGCGCCATTCCGGCAGGAACGGAGAGGCACTTCTGAGCCCCGGCAACGGCCACGTCGATCTTCCAGGCGTCAGTCTCGAAAGGAACCCCGCCCAGGGTGGCGACGGCGTCGACGACGAACAGCGCGCCGACTTCATGGCACGCGTCACCAATTCCGTCAAAGGGCTGCACGCGCCCGGTAGAGGTTTCCCCGTGCACAAGAGCGAGAACCTTTGGCCTCTTGTCGCGCACCGCCTTCGCAATGAGGAGGGGATCGAAAACCGTTCCCCAATCGACTTCCAGGATGTCGACCTCGGCATCGAGACGCTGGGCAATCTCAACAAGCAGATGCCCGAAACGCCCGAAGATGGGAACAAGCACCCGATCGCCGGGTTCGATCACAGCCGCGAGAGCCGCTTCGATGCCGGCCCGCGACGAGCCGTCCACGGGCAGAGCCCTTTCATTCTTGGTTCGGAAGACGTCGCGGATCATGAGGCTTGTCTCATTCATAATTTCTGTGAATTCGGGATCAAACTGCCCGAGGATGGGGGTCGCCATGGCTCGAAGAACCCGCGGGTCGACCTCGACGGGGCCGGGAGTCAGAATTGTGCGCTTTCCCACCGAGAGGTCGGCGTAGCGGGGACGGGTTGTCACGGGGAACCTCCATTCCAGGCAAGATCGTAGAGCACGTCTGAAAGGACGGCAAGGCCATCGGCCAAGGCTCGAGGGCTTGAGTATTCCAAAGGCGAGTGGCTGATTCCTTTGCGGCTTGGAACAAAGATCATCGCTGTGGGGCAGAGCGACGCCATGACCTGGGAGTCGTGGCCCGCCCCGCTGGGGAGGTTGCGGTGGCGCAAACCTCGGGCGTCGCTCGCGCGGCGGATCAAGGCCTGGAGCGAGGGGTCCATGGGGGCTGGATTCACCTGGAGACGGAGTTCCGTGGTCAGGACCAAGCCGCGCCTTCGGGCAACCTCTTGGAACAAACCGTCCAAATGCGCGCAAAAGTCCTCGAGTTCGTGCTGGTCGGTATGGCGGGCGTCGACGCTGAACGCCACCGTGCCGGGGACGACGTTGGGAGTATTAGGGTGGACTTCGACAAAGCCGACGGTGGCCACAAGGGGGTCGCCGCGAAGGATCGCTTCGGCCTCGACAAGGGTCATCATTTCGGCGGCGCCGGCAAGAGAGTCACGGCGCAGGGTCATCGGTGTTGTACCCGCGTGGTTGGCCTCACCGGTCAAGCGGATCAGCCAGCGTTTCTGCCCCACGATGGCACTCACAACACCGATCTTGTCTCCTGACCGTTCTAGAACGATGCCTTGTTCGACGTGGACTTCGACGAAGGCCGAGAGGTCAGCCCTACGGGGATCGGACTGGTCGGCGCGGCCAAATCCGGCCGCAGCCATCGCCTCGGTGAGTGGGATCCCCGAAGCGTCCTTTTGATGGTCGCCGTGGCCTTCGGGCCAGCGTCCGGCAACGCTCCCCGATCCCCAATAGGCCAAGGGGAAGCGGCTGCCCTCCTCCTCGCAAAACGCGACAACTTCTACGGTTTGCCGGGGAGGACCGTGACGCCGTGCCAGGTCGGCCAACGCGACCGTGGCAACAGCGACACCGTAGGCGCCATCGAACCACCCACCGTGCCTCACTGTATCGAAATGGCTTCCTGTAAGGAGCGTCTTGCCCGGAGCCGTTCCCTTCAACCGACCATAAAGATTGCCGACCCTGTCGTCACGAACCTCAAGGCCTAGGGCTGAAAACTGGTCCGAGAGCCAAGCGCGGGCTTCAACCCAAGCCTGATCGTACAGGAGTCTGGTCACGCCACCGTCCGATTCAGCCCCGAAGGCCGCCAGCTCGATCAGAAACTTCTGCAATGCGAGTTCGCCGGGGGGGATGAACACGAGACCGGTCCCGTCGGCTCGCGGATCGTGGGCGGCCTCGACCCGTCCATCCGCGTGAGACACCACCGCTCCGGCGTGGCCCATCCTGTCATCGTAGGCCGCGACCTCCTCCAGCGAATGGCCTGCCGCGGTCAATGCCTGCACGGTCTTTGGCGAAAAACGATTCTCCAGCCGAAGGGAAAACGAAGCCTCGCCCCAGGTACGCCCCAGCAACCATCTTGGCGCATCGAGCGCTTGAGAAAGGGTCTGGCCGAACCAGGCGTAGCGGGTCAGAAAAGCCGCCTGGGTTTGAGGCTGACCCTCTCCGCCCATGGTTCCATACGCGACAGTGCGGCCGTCGTACAGCCGTGCGAGCGCCGGGTTGAGCGTGTGAAAGGGGAGCCGCCCCGGGGCCAGTTGGTTTGGTCCTGGCGCCAGAGTGAAGGACGAACCGCGGTTTTGCCAGATTAGTCCAGTTTTTGGCAAAACAAAGCCTGAACCGAACTCCCAGTAGAGGCTTTGAATGCAGCTGACAGCGCGCCCCTGGGCATCAATGACGCCAAACCAGACGGTGTCACCTGGAGCAGTGGTTTCGGGCCAGGGTGAGGCTCGACGCCGGTCGATGGCTTGAGCCAAGACGTCGAGACGTTCCTTGCTGAGAAAGTCGTGGGGGTCAGCTCTCATGGTGGACGGATCACCGACGTGGGCGTTGCGCCACGCGAAGGCTTTCTTGGTTGCTTCAACAAGCCCGTGAATGTGGTCAAAGCCTTCCGGTTCTGTGATGCCAAGCCGATCAAACAGCGCCAAGATCGCGAGCGAGGACACCCCCTGAGTCGGCGGAGGCAGGTTCCACACGCGGCCCACCGACAACTCAACAGACAGAGGTTCCACCAAGGCCGCCCGATAGCGGACGAAGTCGTCAAGGTCGAGCGGGCTTCCCAGGTTTTGCAGATCGGCTGCGAGGACTCGGGCCAACTCGCCGGTGTAGAAGTCCCCGAGGCCTTGTTCTGCCAAATGTTCCAGCGTTGCCGCCACTCGGCTCTGAACAAGAATTTCACCAATCTCTGGAGGCCCCCCGGGAGCGAAGGCCGCCGAAAATCCCGGCTGAGAGGAAAGTTCGCTCCATTTTGCGGTGGTCAGTCCGGCCTGTGACCGGCTCACGCTGATCCCTCGCAAGGCTTGGTGCCTGGCGTCGGCCAGAAGGCGGCTCAGAGGAAGGGATCCACCCCAGGATCGAGAAAGCTCAAGCGCCAAGGCCCAACCTTGCACGGCCCCGGCCACCGTCAACGCCGCGGCCGGACCACGGGTCGGTACCGAGCTGAATCCGCGTTGAGCGTACCAAGCTGCCGAGGCCGACTTGGCCGCCGGACCGCAGGCCCTAATTCCAACCGGGGCCTTGCCGGGCTCGGCGATCAGCCAAAACCCGTCGCCTCCCAAACCTGTCATGTGGGGATAAACAGCTGTCAAAGACGCGGCGACCGCCACTGCGGCTTCGAGGGCGTTCCCTCCCTCGGCCAATACGGCGGCACCGGCCCATTCGGCGTCGCGGTGCGGTGCGGCAACGCCCATGTCAGCCGACCTCGGAGGTCCGTGCGGCGAGGGCGAGGAGAGCTCGGTCGGAATCTGCAGGACCCAGGAGGCCCAGACCGCGCGGTAGGCCGTCGGACCCCCGAAACGGAACCGTCAACTGGGGCAAACCGCCAAGACCGGCCAAGCACGTCAGCCGCAAGGTGCGGGTTCGCACTTCATCAATCTTGGCTTCCGCTTCGTCGATCAGGGGTGCGGGCCCCGAGGCGGCGGGGAGTAACAGGACTCCCTTTGAACCCAGAAGTGATCGCAAGTCGTTCCGGAACCGCAACATCGTTTGCCGGGCTTCCTCGGCTTCCTCGTCGGTTACCAGCGACGCCGTGAGGAACCGATGGGCAATCGCCGGACCGAAGACGGGCTTGCGCTCGCCAATCCAGTCGCCGTGGGCTTGCCAGGCTTCCCACCCCTGCAACGTCGCGTAGGATTTTCTGAGGCCTTCGAGCCCACCATAAGGTGTCGTGAGGTCGGAAATTCCTGCCGTCGGAAGGCCCAAAGATCTCACGGCCGCGCTCAACGTCCGGCGCGTTTCGCCGTCGGTCAGCGGATCTACCTCGGGAAGGGTCCAGACCTTTGTCCAGGAGATTTCGGTCTCAAGTTCCGGCAGGAGGACGCCGGCCAAAGCCGACACCGGCGCGAGCGTTCGTCCAAACCAACCAAGGCAATCGAAGGAGGGAGCGAGCTCGACCACTCCGCCGCGGTCGATGCGGCCGTGGGTGGTTCTCAAGCCAAAGAGACCGCAGTACGCCGCAGGAACCCTGACCGAACCGCCCGTGTCGGTCCCCAGTGCCGTGTCGACAAGGCCACCGGCCACGGCTGCTGCTGAACCGCTCGACGATCCTCCGGGAACCCGGCCTTCCGCGGAGGGGTTGTGTGGCGTGCCGTAGTGGACGTTATCTCCCTGGATGCTGTAAGCCAGTTCGTCGGTCACCGTCTTTCCGACGAGGGTGGCTCCTGCGCCGAGAAGCCGCGCCAAAACGAAGGCGTCGCGTTCGGGAATGGCGTGACTGTCGAGCCAAGCGGGATTTCCCGCGCCCGTGGGGACCCCTGCCCAGTCGACAAGGTCTTTCACGGCCACGGTTACCCCAGACAGGGGGCCTTCGTGTGACGGAGAACGAACGACATGCCCGTGGGGCACGAAGGCCCCGAGGCTGTTTGCTCTAGCAAAAAAGGTCTTCGGATTGGCCAGCTTGTCTTCCATGTTCTTATCCCTTGGAAAAATATGTTGTCCAGAAGTAGTAGACGGTTGAAACGGCCCCGGCGACGATGGCGGTCCAGAACAGCAGCTTGACGGGGATCTTTCCCACAAGCTTGCCACCCAACCAGCCCCCAAGCCAAGTGAACACAGCCATGAAGCCCGCCAAGGCCCAATCGATTTTGCCGGAAAAGGCAAAAAACAAGCCGGCCGCCAAACTCACCGTGAGTGAAACGACTTGTTTGAGCCCGTTGGACGTCTTGAAGGGATCGTCGAAGGAAATGGCCAAGACCGAGAGGACGATTACGCTCAATCCGGCAAGGAAGAAGCCGCCGTAGACACATACCAAACCCACCGCGAGAGCCCCCGGCCATACAGGGGTCGACTTGCCTTCGTGACCTTTGGAGAACAGGGCCCTCTTCAACGGGTCCTGAGCCAACATCAGGGCGGTGGCGAACAGGAGCAACCAGGGAATGAGCGCCTTGAAAGTGTGGTCACCCGCGATCAGCAAGAGAGCTCCGCCGATCAGCCCTCCGACGGCCGCCACGGGGACCAACAGGTAAACTCTTGAACGGGCGCCCCCCAGTTCTTGACGCTGTGCCCAGGCTCCGCCGAAGTAGCCGGGGGCCATGGCTACCGTGTTGGTCACACCCGCCACGACGGGAGGAACGCCCAACAGGGTCAACACAGGAAAGGTGATCAATGTCCCCCCGCCAGCTAGGGCGTTCACGAGGCCTCCGGCCACCGCCGCCAAACCGAGAAGGGACCAGGAGGGCCAAGTCAAAGTTGCATCCATTGTGAAAGCCTAACCTTTTCTGTCAGAATACGCCATG
>CAYYUZ010000113.1:0-12849 GCA_964475005.1 uncultured Spirochaetales bacterium | reverse complement strand
GATTCCTCGGTCAAAGGCCAAAGCGCGAAACCTATCGACTTGGCAGGACTCACCAGGGCGGTCGCCGACAAGACTGCACAGGTCGACGCCGCCAGCGCACGGGAAGGAACCTGGAACTTCCAACTGATCAAGCTCAAGTCAGGGACCAATGACGAGGCCTTTGTGAAAAGCCTGACGGCCGAGTTTCAAAAGGCCGGACTGCCGGTCAAAGCTCAGAACTGGATTTCGTCGGCCAGTCCCGACTCGGGGTTTTTCTACTTGGTCATGCTGGCTTTGAACCTCGCCATCATCCTGCTGGCGGTGGTGTCGATCTTCGTCATCATGAACACCCTTGTGGTGTCGGTCATGGAACGCACAAGTGAAATCGGCACCATGCGCGCCTTGGGCGCTCAGAAGAGCACGATCCGGTGGCTGTTCATTACCGAGACCTTTGTCATCACCCTGTTCTCGGGGATCATCGGGCTTGTTCTGGGGTTTGTGGGACTGCTCGCCGTTCACGCGTCGGGAATTCCCGGTCCCGGGGGCTGGCTGCAGTCGGCCTTCCCCGGAGGAACTCTGCGCCCCGAGGTCAACGCATCCGCCCTGCCGTTCACCCTCATCATCTTGGCCGTCATCGGCTTGGTCAGCTGGATCTTCCCTGTCCTCATGGCCACCAAGGTGTCACCGCTCAAAGCCATCAGCACGGACTGAAAGGAACCCCTATGTCAGTAACCAAAATCGCCTTACGCAATCTTTCCCGGCAAAAACGCCGAACCTTTCTTTTGGGAGGCGCAATCGCCTTCGGTGTCATGGTCGCTACCTTGGTGAACGGATTCACCGGGGGACTCGTGATGAACATCGAAGCCAACGTCTCCAAAATGGTCGCAGGACACATCTTCATGTCGTCGGTGTACAAGGACCAGAATAAACGGACCGTGATGTCCATGGACGAGAATCCAGCCGTCGACGCGGCGGTCAAGACGCTGAAGTTTCCCGTCGCCTTCACCCAAAAGCGGACCCAGATCATGGCCACGCTGGTATTTGAATCCAACTCCATGGGCAGAACCGTGGAAGGGGTCGATTGGGACAAGGACCAATTCCTCATGGGGGATCTCAAACTGACCGCAGGCCGGGTCGAGGATCTCAAGGACCCACGAGCAGTCTTGTTGAGCCAGAAGCAGGCGACCAAACTTGGTGTTCGGGTTGGGGAGGAACTGTTTATCCAGTCCCAAACCATTCATGGGCAACAAAACTTCGATTCGTTTCTTGTCAAAGCCATCTTTGACGATTCGGGGAGCTCAGTCAGTTCTAGCGCCTACATTGGGCTCGAAGCCGCCAACCGGCTGCTCGACATGAAACCCGGGAGTTTCAACCTTTTCGGTATCACGCTCAAGCGCTTCACCGACACCGACGCTGCCACCGAAGCGTTCGTCGCCTCTCTCCCGGCCTCGCTCAAGGTCGTCGACAGGAAGAAGGTCAAGGGACAGCGCTTCATGGATCTTTTCGCCAGCTTCAAGAAGGACAAAGCCAACCTCGGCCCCGAGACTTTGGTGACCAACGTCAACGACGAGCTGGCAGGAATCAAAGGCCAAATCCTAGCGGTCAACTTCTTGGCGCTCATGATCCTGACCGTGTTGTTGGCGGTGGTCATGGTAGGCCTCACCAACACCTACCGCATCATCGTCTTCGAGCGCTCAAGGGAGATTGGCACCATGCGCGCCATGGGCATGCAGAGGGGACAGGTTCAGGCCATCTTCGTGCTGGAAGCCATCTTCTTGTCTCTGGGCGGCGTGGTGGCCGGCGTCGTCGTCGCGTCGATTCTGCTGACCGGCATCAGCTTCATCAAGTTCGGAGAAGGAGATTCGGCGCTGGCGTTCATCCTAAGTTCCGGACATCTGTCGTGGCGTCTGGACATCGTCACCCTGATCTTAACCACGGCCCTGGTCGCGGGAATGACCTGGCTGGCGGCGCTCTTCCCGGCAAGGAGAGCGGGAAGAGTCGACCCAGCGGTGGCGTTGAGAACAACGGCCTAACAGAAGGACATCACGCAGAGACGCAGAGAACGCCTGAAGTACACAGAGAAGAACGAAACTAGGAGAAGAATTCTTTCTTCCGATTTCTGTCTTTTCCTCTCCGCGCCTCGGCTCTCCTCTGCGCCCCTGCGTGGAATTTCCTTCCCCTCCCGTTTGACCTTATGAAATCCTATCCGTACCCTTAAGAGATATTAATCAAGGAGCCCTGCTTTGAGCATCGTCGAACTGAAAGACGCTAAGAAGTTCTACGCCTTAGGCAAGACGACGGTCGAAGCCGTCAAAGGCGTGTCGTTCCAGATCGAGCAGGGAGACTTCATCTCTATCGCCGGTCCCTCGGGCAGCGGCAAGTCCACCATCTTGAATATGATCGGACTCATCGACACTCCCACCGAGGGCGAGGTCTTCATTCAGGGCCAGTCCGTCCGCCTCCTCAAAGACCGTGAGCTCACCCGTCTGCGCCACGACACCATCGGGTTCATCTTCCAATCGTTCAACCTCATTCCCGTTTTGACCACCCGAGAAAACATCGAGTTCCCCCTGCTGTTGGGCAAAGACAACAAGCTGACCAAGGAACGCCGCGACTACATCGACTTTCTGATTGAGGAAGTCGGCCTTGCCGACAGGCAGAAGAACCGCCCCAACGAGCTTTCCGGGGGCCAGCGCCAGCGGGTGGCGATTGCCCGAGCCTTGGTGACCAAGCCGGTGATCGTGCTGGCCGACGAACCGACGGCCAACCTCGATTCGGCCACGGGCGACGCCATTTTGCAGCTGATGAAAAAGGTCAACCGCGATCTGAAAACCACCTTCATCTTCAGCACCCACGACGCCAAAATCGTCGACCTCGCCGACCACATCATCCGCCTCAAGGACGGTCTGGTCACGGAAAACTACAAGCCGGTCGGGGTCTGACGCATGGGAACCATCCTCAAGATCGCGGTTCGCAACCTCACGCAGCACAAAGTGAAGACGCTCATCGTGGGGGCCTTGATCACCGTTGGCATCACGCTGACCTTCATTGGGAACTCGCTGTTTGAGTCGGCCACGCAAGGGGTGAAGAAGAGCTTCTCGGAAAACTTCACAGGCGAAGTCATGATCCAGGCCAAGAGCGACAAGAAGTTCTCGCTGTTCGGTTTCGACGAGGTGGCCTTTGGCGGCAATGACGACCCGACACCCGTCATCCAGAAATACGACCAGGTGCTCAAAGTCGTTCGCGCCCTACCCCAACTTTCGTCGTTCACAACACAGGTGGCCGGCTTCGGGTTCATCAACCTCGATCCCAATGGTCAGGCGTTCAGCCTCCTGTTCGGCATCGAACCCGAGAGCTATTTCAACACGTTTCACAGCGTCAGGATTCTTGAAGGCCGTATGCTCAAAAACGGCGAAATCGGCATCATGATGAGCCGCAAGCGTTTGAATCAAATCGCCAAGGACAACAAGGTCACGATCAAGCTCGGCGACGAAGTCCTTTTGAACGCGTTCAGCAGCCGCGGTCCTAAAATCCGCAGCGTGCCCCTTGTCGGAATCTACGAGTACCTGGTTCCCACCCAGGCCCTTGAGGTCGTCAGTTTCGTCGACGTGCAGACTCTTCGGGCTCTGGACGCCATGACGGTCGGCACCAAGGATCAGGTCAGCGTCGACGCGGCCACGCAATCGGTGCTCGATGCCAGCGCCGATGATTTCTTCGGAGCCCAGACGGTCACCAAGGGAAAGAGCGCCGCCAACGTCGATCTGAACAACATTCTTGGAGACAAGTCGGTCCGCAACGCGCTCCAAACCATCGATTCAGGGGCCTGGCACAACATCCTGGTGCGTCTCAAGGCGGGTTCCGATGCGACGGCGACCATTGGGGCCCTGAACGCAAGCTTCTCGGCGCAACAGTTGCCCGTAAAGGCGGTCGGCTGGAAGGCCGCCGCCGGAACAACAGCGGCGCTCACCGACGTAGCGCAGATCATCTTCAACATCGTCATCATCATCTTGGCCGTGGTCGCGGTCATCATCATCATCAACACGCTTGTGATTTCGGTGATGGAACGAACCAGCGAGATTGGTACCATGCGGGCGCTCGGCGCCCAGAAGCCGTTCATCCGCCGCCTCTTTGTGGCCGAGACTCTGCTTTTGGCGGGGTTCTTTGGGCTTGTGGGAATCGTCCTGGGCTCGTTGGGCGTGGCGGGAATCAACCTTGTCGGCATCAAGATCGACAACGACTTCTTGCAGATTCTGTTTGGCTCGGCCAATCTCAAACCCCACCTCAGCGTCAATCAGATCGGCTTGGCGCTGGTCTACACGCTGTTCATCGGCATGGTCAGCTGGATCTACCCCGTTTCGATCGCGCTCAAGGTGTCGCCCCTCAAGGCGATTTCAACAGAATAGGAGATGCTATGTCCGTAGCCTCGATGGCTTTGAAGAACCTTTCCCGACAATTGCGCCGTTCAGTCCTTCTGGGCGGTGCCATCGCGTTTGGAATATTAGTCATCACCGTCGTCAACGGCCTGTCGGGCAGCCTGATCACGTCGCTGGAGGCCAACATCTCCAACCTCGTCCCCGGCCACATCTTCGTCCGCGGTGTTGAAAAGACCGAAAAGGGCCGGATCATCCTGTCCATGAAGGACACAAGTGTCTTGGAAAAGGCAGTGACCGACCTCAAGATCCCGTTCAAGGCCATCGCCAAGACCACCACCGTCGAGCAGGCGGCGCTGATTTCCGATTGGGGCACCCAGTATCAAGGGCTCACAGGTCTCGACCTCGGGCCAGGAAGTTACATTCACGATAGGATCGTGGTCGTCAAAGGCAGTCTCGACAAGTTCAAGGGGAGCGACAAGATCCTGATCGCCGAGGGAACTGCCACAAAACTCGACGTGAAACTCGGCGACCGCATCTCGGTGCAGGCGCAGACGCAAACCGGGCAGCAGAACGTTTTGGATTTCACAGTTGGCGCGATTTACAAGGACCCCGGTTTGGCCGCCAGTCTGGCAGGAGCCTACGCCGATTCGGCTATCGTCAACCGCCTTCGCGACATGGAAAGCGGCGAATACACTAACTTCGGCATCTTCCTCGAAGATGTCTCGTCGGCCGACCTTTGGGGGGCCAAACTCTACCAGCGTCTATCAGACCAGAAGGTTCCCCTGTGGCCGAGGGGGAGCCCCCAGGACACCGTCAAACTTTACCGCGACCAAAAGTGGATAGGGGTGAAGTACACTTTGTTCACTCTAAACGACATTCTGAGCTTCCTCAAAGGAATTTTTGGTGCGCTCAACGGAATCGCTTTTGGCATCCTCATGGTGCTCTTTGTCGTCATCATGGTGGGAATCACCAACACCTACCGCATGGTGGTTTACGAACGCACGCGAGAGATTGGCACCCTCAGGGCCCTGGGCATGCAGAGGGCCCAGATCCGCAACCTCTTTCTTTACGAGGCGGTCTTCCTTGCCTTGGCGGGAATTTTGTCGGGTTTTGTCCTGGGGGTTCTGGTCTTGGCTCTGCTGTCGCTGCTCGATCTATCATCCTGGAAGGACTTCAACATCCTTCTCAAGGACAACCGCCTGCAACTGATCGTTGATATGGGCGCCTTCGCGTTCGACCTCGTTGTCGTCTCGGCCCTCACCGCGTTGGCGGCTCTCTTTCCGGCTAGAAAGGCCGGCAAACTCACCCCTGCCCAAGCCCTCCGCACCACAAATTGATTTCATGTCTCAAAGGAGAGAATGATGAAGAAGATACTTTTGACCTTGACCGCGGCCTTGGCCCTCACCGGCATGGCGGCGGCCGAAGACACAGATTTCAAGGCGATTCTGGCCAAGATCGACGATCAGACCAACTTCAAAAAGATCGACATTTCAGCCAAAGTCACCGTCGTTAGCCGCAAGCCTGGGGAAGACGACAACGTCACCCAAGCACAGTATTTCCGCAGGGACGCCGAAAACCGGTTCATGATCCTCATCCTAAAGCCGGAAGTGAACAAGGGGCAAGGCTACCTGAAGATTGACGACAACATCTTTTTTTACGACCCCGAAAGCCGGAAATTCTCCAAGTATACCGGCGCAAACAACTTTCAAGACTCCAACGCCAAGAACAGCGACTTCCAGAACTCGACGCTTGCCGGAGACTACGAGCTCGTCGAAACAGGCCGTGAAAAACTGGGTGCGAAAGACACCTGGGTTCTGACCCTTAAGGCCAAGCGCAACGACGTGACCTACCCGAAGCGGAAAATTTGGGTTGAGGTTTCCACCGTGCTGCTGCTGAAGTCCGAGGACTACTCCCTCTCCGACCGGCTGATGCGGACGAGTCTGTACGGCAAGTATCTTCAGATCCAGGACAGGTTTGTTCCCCAGCTTATGCGCTTTGACGACAACCTGAAAAAGGGTGAAGTGACGGTCATTACTCTCGAAAATCCGTCGCTAAGCAAATTACCCGACGCCGTCTTCACGCAAGCCTACCTTGAGAAAGTAAACAACTAGGCGGTTGAAAAAGGAACGGACCCCATGACGAAACTGATACCATTTTTTGCCCTTGTTGCATTTCCACTGGTCCTGTGGGCCCAGCAGGACCCGACCAAGGCCGATCCGAGTGAAAATGACTTTTTTGGTGCCGATGCACCGACCGTGGCCGATACCAAACCTTCGACCGCTGATCCGACCCAGCAGTTCAACGAGCAAGTCGGCGGAGCCAAGTGGGGAGCCAACGCCCAATCCGACGCCACCTGGAGTCCGGGATGGGTGGGAGGTTGGCCGGGCAGTTCTTCCGCCACTTGGAACGATGCTTTGTCGTACGACCTGCTTGCCACGGCATTCATGGACAGCCGGCCAAAGAAAGATCTGCGCTTTCGATTCTCCCTTCAAGCGGCCGCGCCGTTTCAGAACAACGCTGCGGTTCTGAATCAGAACGGCCAGGCGACGACGAGCACGGTCCAGGTTCCCAATATCAAAATCTGGGAAATGTTCACCGATGTCACCATCGCTGACGCGCTCTATCTGAGGTTCGGAAAACAGTCCGCAAGCTGGGGCGTCGCGTATTTTTACAGTGCGGCCGACATCATCAGCCTATCGCAAATCAACGTCACCAATCCGACTCTCCAGCGGGAAGGACCCATCGCTCTGAAGGCATCGGTTCCCTTTCCCAACCAAAAAGCCAACCTCACGGCCTTCGTGCTTACACAAAATTCCACCTTCAACACGACGACCACAGGAGTCAGCAATCTGGGGTACGCGCTTCAGGGCGATGTTCTGATCGGCCAGGCACAAGCCACGCTGGGCGGTTTCTATCAAAAAGACAGCGCTCCCAAGCTTGTCGCCACGGTCAACACAGGTCTGGGGTTCTTGAATCTTCCCGTCGACGGGGATGTCAATGTCTTCACTGAAGCGATTCTGAGTGACGGCTCCGACGTCCTGCAGGGTTCAGGAAGTCAATCTGGTCCTTTGGGGACGACCTACCAAGCGCTCGCGCCCTGGGCGAAAACGCTTTACTATACGGGTACGGCGGGTGCTTCCTACAACAATTCTGACTACAACTTCAGCCTGAGAGTCGAGTACCTCTACAACCCCTTCGGCTCCTCGGACAAGAACGCGGCCGCCACCGGTTACAACACCTACCTTGCCACCCAGGCGGGAATGTACTCGGGAAGAAACTCGGCCAGCCGAGCCTACAACCTGAACGACATCCTAACACCGGGAATCCACAACCTCACAGGTCTGTTGGATTTCACCAAGCTTGGTGGGAGCAAACTTGAATTCAGCACTCTAGTTCAACACAACCTTTCCGACACTTCAGGCTGGGCCTACCCCTACTTCACGCTCTACCCCTGGGATCAACTGGGATTCCGCTGGGGCTTCCGGACGGTCTACGGAGACGCTGGCACCCAGTTCCCGCTTCAGTACCAAACGTTTTCGAGCACGGGAGTCCCCTCTGGAGCCACCCAGAGGGTAAACCTCATGTTGGAGGTCTTCTTCGGAACTGGGCAGTACTGACCAGCAGAACTTCAGTGACCTCCGCTCCTCCTGTGCTTGCTGAAGCCCCGCATCTGCTGGCCAATCGCCTTCCAGCGGTCTCTCTCGGCCCTCTGGGCTGCCTTGTCAGTTCTTCGGGAAAGGTAGTTCAGTTCGCTTTCCTGGCGTCGCCAGCCGTCCCATCGAGACTGATCGAGATCGCCGCTTTCCAGGGCCAACTGCACGGCACATCCAGGTTCGCCCTGATGCCGACAGTCGTGGAAGCGGCACGCGGCGGCCAAAGAGTCGATGTCGCTGAAACTTTGGTCAAGATCGTCCTGATCGGCCCATAGCCCGACAGTTCGAAATCCGGGAGTGTCCATGAGGAGCGCACCGCCGGGAAGCTGATAGAGATAGCGGCTGGTAGTTGTATGGCTGCCTTTCGAGTCTTGGTCTCTCACTGACTGTATCGCCAGCGAGCTTCCTAGGAGCCGATTGACCAGCGTGGTCTTTCCCACACCCGACGAGCCGACAAGCGCCAGCGTCGTGCCAGGGAGCAGCCAACCCTCCAGGGCTTGCAGACCCTCGCCTGTGAGGGGACTCAAAGCGACCACGGGATCTCGGCCGGCGGCCCGGCGAGCCATAGCGACCTTGGTTTCGTTTCTGGGGAGGTCAACCTTGCTCAAGATCCAAAGCGGCACGATACCTCCGTGCCTTGCCAGCGTCGCCAGCCTTTGGGCCCGGCGAGGACTGAAGTTGTCGTCGAGACCGGTCACGACTCCCAGCACATCGATGTTAGCCGCGAGCAGGCTTTCCCGTCCTGGGGATTCTTTGCTGCCCCCGCTGACGGCCCGACTGAACAGAGAACGACGCGCCAGCACGCCATGGATCACAGCCTGGTCGTTGTCGACTGTATGAACGACAACCCAATCGCCAACCAGCGGCTGCTCGGCGTCGGTACCAGCGTATTGAAGGCGACCGGAAGCAAGCCCTTGGAAGAATCCTTTGTCGGCGACAAGCCGAAAAATCGGGCCATCGCGGCCGATCACGCGGGCAGGTGCAAGGTCCAGACCCTGTGGACATCGGGTAGCGGCCGCGTCAAACGCGACCTGCCAAGCAGGGTTCCAACCCCATGAGTTCAGAGATTCGAGATTTGGAGACACTTTGGTCGTTCCTTGAATCTAGCCTTTGAAGACTAGAATATGAGTTGGAGAAAGGAACCAGACCGGAATGGGAGCCGCGACGCGGCTAGGTGGAAGATCCGGCCTGGAGCCGGACAATATCCTTGGTAGAGCGTGGAGTCAAAAGGAGGCCTCCTGCAACGGGAATGATGGCCTTAGGATCACTCAAGCTGTCCTTTTTGTCTAGTGCCCTAGAATTTTGGTAGTTCGTTTCGATGCGAGGGGGAAAACCATCAGATATAGGTCTTTTTTGTCAATTTCTCGTTCCACGCCACTTGATTTCTGGCGCATCTCCCCGAAAGATGAAGGAAGCGATTGCGGAGGCCTTCCATGCACAGTCCTTTCTCACCTCTGCGGACCAAACCCTCTTTTCCGTTGGTTGACCGCGAGGAACCCGAACTCTACCGGGACCAGTTCCCGTACTCCGAGGTGCCTCGAATCCTCTTCGACGGCCACGACGTCATCCCCCACCCTCCCCACGAGATCTGGATCACCGACACAACGTTCCGCGACGGTCAACAGTCGCGGCCTCCCTACGCTCCTGAACAGATCGGCACGCTGTTTGACTTTCTGCACCGGCTCGGCGGGGAACAAGGCGTCATCCGCCAGTCAGAGTTCTTTTTGTATTCCAAACGCGACCAGAAGGCCCTCGAACTCTGCCAGGAGAAGAACTACCGCTTTCCCGAGATTACGGGCTGGATACGCGCCGACAGTGAAGACCTCAAGTTGGTCCGCAGCCTCGGCCTCAAGGAGACCGGCATCCTCACCAGCGTCAGCGACTATCACATCTTCCTCAAGCTGAAAAAGACCCGCGCCAAGGTTATCGACCTCTACCTGGGCATCGTCAAGGATGCTTTGGCCTCGGGTATCGCCCCGCGATGCCACTTCGAAGACGTCACCCGCGCCGACCTGTACGGGTTCGTGCTGCCCTTCACCGAGCAACTGCTGAGCCTGGCTCGGCAGGCGGGGATTCCCATCAAAGTGCGCTTGTGCGATACCATGGGCTTCGGCGTGACTTACCCGGGATCGGTCCTTCCCCGAAGCGTCCCTAAGCTTGTCCACGCCTTCAGCCAGGAACTTGGCTACCCGGCCGAGTGGCTGGAATGGCACGGCCACAACGACTTTCACAAGGTGCACGTCAACGCCGTCACGGCCTGGCTCTATGGGTGCAGCAGCCTCAACGCCAGCCTTCTGGGCTTTGGGGAACGAACCGGTAACCCGCCCCTCGAAGGCGCGATCATGGAGTACATCGCGCTTAAGGGAAGTTCCGACGGTCTGGACACCCGGGTCATCACCGAGATTGCCGACTACTTCCGAAATGAAATCCAGGCCAACATTCCGCCCAACTATCCGTTTGTCGGAACCGACTTCAATACAACCCGGGCTGGCATCCACGCCGATGGGATCATGAAGAATCCTGAGATCTACAACATTTTCGATACGGAAGCCTTGCTCAACCGCCCGATTATGGTGCAGGTCACCGACAAGTCGGGCGTGGCGGGGATCGCCCAGTGGATCAATGAAAACCTGGGCGAGATCCGCTCAGGCGCCAAGGAGCCCGTCAGCAAGCGCTTAGGCGGCATACGCCACATTCACGCGTGGGTCGAAGACGAGTACGCCAACGGCCGCACCACCTCGATCAGTCCCGAGGAAATGCTGGCTCAAACCAAGCGCTTCCTTCCCAGCCTCTTTGTCAGCGAATTCGAAAAGGTGAAGGCCGAAGCGACAAGGATTGCCCACCGTCTGGCGGAAAGCCTTTCGGCCGACGACGACATTCGAAGTCTCGACTGGGAACGCATGGAGGAAAAACTCCGCGAAACCATCAATCGGGAGGGTTCCATCCAGCTTTTTGCGGTGACCAACCTCGAAGGACGTCGCATTAGCCAGGTCCATACCCAACGCGGTGAAAAGTCTCAGTTCCGGAACCTGTTGACCAAGGACTTCCGCAAGCATGAGTGGTTCGTCAGAGTGCTGGAAACTCAGGAGTCCTACGACTCGGACCTGTTCTTTTCAAAGTACACGGGCCGACTGATCTTGACCTCGGCGCACCCTCTTTTTGACGAAAAGGGCCGCATGTTCGGTGTTCTCGACGTCGATTTCGTTTTCGACGAGCTGGTCAAGCTGATCACGCCCATCCCAGAGGAGATTCTGGGAGTCTCAGACTAAAAACGCCTACAGATCATCAGACCCCAGCATTTCTCTGAGCTTGGCTTCCAGCTCGGGAAAGGTGTAAGGCTTGGTAAGAACTTCAAAGGGATGCTTCACGTCGGCCTTCAGAAAACCGCTGGTGACCAGAACTTTCATTCCCGAACAGAAACGCTCAAGGAAGCGCACCCAATAGTCGCCGCCCAAAATGTCCATACGGTAGTCGGTCACGATGGCGGCAATGGGATGGTCAAGCAGGTGTTTGATGGCGCCAACACCGTCGGAGGCCACCAACACCGAAAACCCAACTTTGGTCAGGTATTCCTTGAGTGGAATGCGGATCGAATCTTCGTCTTCCACGAGGAGGACCGAGCCGGTCGGCTTCAAACCTTTCTCCTTACCACTTGAGAGCTTTGCGGATCACTTGCACCAAATCGTCATGCTCGAAGGGTTTGCGAAAGAACGCATCCGCGCCGAGGCCGAGCAAAACGGACTCCAACGAAGGATCGTTCGACGCGGTAATCCCGATGACCAACGGCTTGTCGAACCCTGGCTCCTGTTTGATTCTCCTGCAAAGTTCCAAGCCGTCCACGCCGGGGAGGTTGAGGTCAAGAACGACGACTCTTGGCCTATGAACACCCAACATGGAACCCGCTTCGAAACCGTCAAAGGCGGCCCAGAGTTTGGCCCGAGGAAACGCTCTCTGGAGCTGGGCTCTCAATAGGTCGTTGAAAGTCTTGTCGTCTTCCACGACGAGCAACGTCTCGGCGCCAGCCGAAGCCAAAGTTTGGAGTTCTTCAGGAACCCGCATGCCCTTGGAATCGAGAAAACTCTTGAGGTCTTCTGGGTAAATGCGAAATTGACCGCCCGGCGTCACCGAGGCTTTAAGATGGCCGGCGCGAATCCAGTTGATGACCGTTTGGTTCACCACGCCACAGATTTTTGCCACTTCTAAGGCAGAGAAGACCCTCTGTTTCTGCGTGGATGACATCGACTCAAATACCCCGTGGGTCAAAGGATAGCGACAGGAGCCGCCCCCTGTCAACGTAATAGCCAACGAAAAAGCCGCCCTGAAAGGCGGCTTTGAAAGCATTTTTCCTTGAGCAGGTTCTCCCCTGGTCAAAGTGGAGTTTTTCAACCCCAGACGCTTAACGCTTCGAGAACTGGAACCGTTTCCGAGCCTTGGCCTGACCGTATTTCTTGCGTTCGACCATTCGGGAATCGCGGGTCAAGAAACCGTTCGCCTTGAGCGGCGGACGGTTGGTAGGATCGATGATGTCGAAGGCCCTCGAAATCCCGTGGCGAATCGCCTCGGCCTGGGCGTTGTACCCTCCGCCGGCAATAGTCACGTTGATATCGTACTTGCCTTCCGCGTCGAGGACAACAAGCGGAGACTTTACGGTCACCTGCTGAATCGCATAGGGGAAGTAGTTTTCAAGGGCCCGATCGTTGATCGTGATCACTCCCTTTCCTTTTTTGACGTAAACGCGGGCAACAGCCGTCTTGCGGCGTCCGGTACCGTGGGTGGTCTTCTCAGCCATGGGTTACTCCTGATTCAGACGCTCAGAGCCTGGGGCTGCTGGGCGGCGTGGGGGT
>CAYYUZ010000112.1:10970-13181 GCA_964475005.1 uncultured Spirochaetales bacterium | reverse complement strand
GGGGGTAGCGTAAGCCGCCGTCGGCGGCTGGAGCGAGGGGGGTCGCCCCCCCTTCTCTACTTAACCGAACCGAGCAATCCTGCGACAAACTGTTTTTGCATGGCTAGGAACACCACCAAAACGGGAAGTATGGACACGGAAACGATGACCATCAGCCCGCCGTATTCAATGGTGTACATGTTCATCATCGAACTCATGGCGATCGGCAAAGTCTTGTTGGCATCGGTCAAGATCGTCATCAGCGGCCAAAGGTAGCTGTTCCATTGTCCGATGAACATAAGAATCCCTGCGGACGCGAAACCGGCTTTCATCGACGGCAAAGCGATCTGCCAGAAAATCCTCCCTTCGCTGGCCCCGTCGACCCGACCGGCTTCGATGATCTCTGTGGGGAACATGCTGAAATTCTGCCGAAGGAAAAATATGATGAAGGCCGACATCAGGAACGGAAGGATGATGGCCGCCGACGTGTCCAGGAGGCCAAAGAAAGAGACCAACCGGAACAGCGGTATCACTATGGCGATCTGCGGAATGATCAGCGTGAGCAGCAGCATGGCGAACAGCCAGTCACGGACTCGAGACGGGTATTTTTCAAAACCGTAAGCCGCCAGGGCGTTGACCCCGACACCGACGATCACGGTCACCGACGCAATGAACAAGGAATTGAAAAAGAAGAGCGGCAGATTGTAGTTGGCTGTAGCTTTTGTAACGTTTTTGAGGAACTCGGTCCCGGGAACGAGGTTTCCCTTGAGCACGTCGTTGGGATTCAAAGTGGTTCCGACCGCCATCCAGAGGAAGGGGAAGAGGCAGATCACGGCTCCAAGGCAAAGGAAGAGCCAAAGAAAAAACCGCGGGATCGATCGGGGGGTGACCATGCTCATTTCTTGTTTCCTCCGAGGATGCGGATCTGAGCCCACGCGAAGAATCCGGCGAGGATCACGATCATGTAAGAAAGCGATGTGGCGTAGCCGAAGTCAGAGTTCAAAACAAAGGCTTGCCGGTAGATGTAGAGAGCGGCCGTCATCGTGGCGTTGGCCGGTCCTCCGTTGTTTGTCAGAACATTGGGCTCGTCAAAAAGCTGGAGCATGCCGCTTGTACTTGTGACGACGGAAAACAGAATCACGGGGACCAGCAGAGGCAGAGTGATCCTGAAGAACTGGTAAAACTTGCTGGCTCCGTCCATTTCGGCGGCTTCGTAGATTTCGGCATCGATGTTCTGCAGCCCGACCAGAAAGAAGATCATGTTGTAGCCGGTCCAGCGCCAGGTCAGGGCCACAATGATGGTGATGTTGGCCCAGAAGGGATCGTTAAGCCAGGCAATAGGCTGGCTGAGGGCACCAACCGCGACGAGCAGATTGTTGGCCATGCCGTTGGTTTGCAGAAAGATCCGAAACAGGATCGAGTAGGCGACGAGCGAAGTCACCGCGGGCAGGAAGAACATGAGGCGAAAAATTCCCCGAAAACGGCGGATGCCCTGGTTGAGAATGACCGCCAAAATCAGGGCGAGAAAGACCATGATGGGAATTTGGATCACCATCAGGAAGAAATTGTTCCCCAAGGAATGCCAGAACAGGCTGTCGTTCGCCATTCGAACGAAGTTGCCGAGACCAACGAAGGAGTCGGTGAACCCCTTCCACTTTCGGGTCACCAAATAGAGTGACGACAAGATCGGGTAGAGCATGAAGACCGAAAACAAGATCAGGGCCGGGGTGATAAAGAACCACCCCGTTCGGTTCAGATACTTGGCAAACGCGCCTTTTTGGTTCATGGCATTTCCTCGGGGGACGTGGATTACTGGCTCACCTGCTGCTTGTAGGCGGTTGTGGCATCGGCGACAACGGCTTCGGGAGTCTTCAAATCACCCTTGAGGTACTTCGAAATCGAAGCCGTGAGGGCCGTTCCCATGGCGTTGAAGTTGGCGGTGTAACGCACAGCGGGGACCTTCTCCATCCACTTGGCGAAGTCTGCAAAGACCGGCTGGCTCTTGTAGAAGAACTCATCCTTGGCGGTGTAGTTCGAACCGACTCGGCTGGGGAGGTAGGTTCCCATGGCTCCGGCACCCTTGAGGATGGTGTTGTAGAAGCCCAAAGCGTCGGGAGCCTTGTTGGCCCAGACCGATTTCAGGAAGTCGATCGCACCGGCCTTGTTCTTGGCCTTGTCGAAGACGTACCAGCTCGAGCCGCCCCAGTTGGAAGCGTTCTGGGCACCAGAGAC
>CAYYUZ010000112.1:0-10870 GCA_964475005.1 uncultured Spirochaetales bacterium | reverse complement strand
CCATGCCGGCGGCGTCGCCGTTGTTGAAAGCGGAAACCCAGTTGTTCCAGCCTTCCGTCTGATAAAGAATACCGGCGTCGTTCAGGCTCTTGAGAACCTTGAGTCCGGCGATGGTGGCCGGGGTGTTCAAGTCGAGCGATCCGTCGGGCTTAAAGAACTGTCCGCCGGCCGATTGCACGATCATGCGGAGGAACTGGTAGTCGGTGGTGTCGTAGGCGATCAACGATTTGTTGATCTTGGCCTTGACGGTTTTGCCCAAAGCGATCACGTCGCTCCAGGTCATGGCCTTCTGATAGCTGTCAGGGTTGAGTCCGGCCTGTTTCAAAAAGTCGGCGCGAAGGTAGAGACCAGTGGAACCTGTGTCAAAGGGAATGCCGTAAACTTTTCCCTTTTCGCTCATGATGCCGACCTTATAGGCGGCAAACTGGTTGTAGTCAACGCCAGCGGCCTTCAGGTCGGCGAAGATTCCGGGGTAGTTGGCGATGAAGCGCTCGATTTGGAAGTCTTGGAACAGAGCGATGTCGGGAAGACCCGCGCCGCCCGCCTGAAGACCGGCTTCGATCTTTCCTTCGATTCCCTGGGGAATGTCGACAATTTCAATAGTGACATCGGGATGAGCCTTGTTGTAGACGGCGGCCGCCTCTTTCATGGAGTACCCGTTGAAGTTCGGGTCCCAACACCAGACTGTGACCTTCTTGGCTTGTGCCGAGGCCAGACCAGCAGCACCGACGAACAACGCCGCCGCCACCAAGATCGCAAGAATCTTTTTCATATACCCTCCTATGGGATTTTGTTCAGCCTAAGTCCAGTTGTCCAAAACCGATAGGGAACGATGTCACCGGTTTAGGGACATTTGTCATGGGCACTCGGCCTACGGCCGAGCGCCTGGAGTTTCACAAAGCGAAACTCCATTCCTATTACCGGTACGACACGTCACTCTAGGACTAGGGTGTGGACTTGGGCCTCAATGGCAACGCGGATGGCGCCAAAGCGGTCTTTTACTTCAATCTTCTCGTAAAGTGCGCTGACGTAGTTGCGGATGGTCTTCTTACCCAGGTGCAGCCTATCGGCAATCTCCTCGTTGCTTTGCCCCCGTGAAATCAGGAGCAGGATTTTCCTCTCCTTTTCAGACAGAAGCGGAAACCAAGCCGGAATCAAGGTCTTTTGGCCGTCGGCCCCGCGGGGTTTTCCCGAAAGGCTTTCGACCACCGAAGGACTCAAGACGGTTTGGCCGCCCATGACGACGGTGATTGAAGCCCACACTTCCTGGGGCGTGGTGTCTTTGAGCAGGTAGCCCGCGGCCCCACCGGCGACGGCTTCTTTGACGTAGGTGTCGTAGCCAAAGGTCGTCAGCATGAGGATCTTGGCCGTCGGATGCGCCGCGCGGATCTGGCGGAGCGCCTCAAGCCCGCCCATGCCGGGCATGAAAATGTCTAACAGAACCAGATCGGGCTGAAACCGGGGAATCACCTGGAGCGCCTCCTCCCCGCTTCCCGAAATTTTCACCTCGCCAAGGTGTTCTTCTCCAAGGCCGGCCAGGATGCCAGCCAGACACTCGGCAAACAGTTTTTGGTCATCGACGATCAGAATCTTCCAGGCTTTCAGGGCCGGCCTCCTTGGGACTGTCTTCGAGAAACGGCAACGCGGCGGTGACCACGTAGCCGTAGGGTTCGCTCTGAAAGGCCACCGAGCCGCCCCAGCGCGCCAGCCTCTCCTCCATGCCGCGCTGCCCTAAACCCAAGGCCGCGTCGGCGCCGCCCTTTCCGTTGTCCCGCACCATGATGTGAAGCACTCCGCGGTCGACTTGAAAGTGAAGGTCAATCCGGGTGGCCGATCCGTGGCGGAACGCGTTGGAGAGCGATTCCTGGACGAGGTGGTAAACTGCAACTTCTTGGGCCGGGTCGAAGGTCCACGGGAGATTGCCCCATTCCACCTTGGTCTTGATCCTGGAAAGGCGGCCAAAGGTTTCGACCAGCGCCTTGAGCGATTTTAGTCCCCGAATGCGTGCAGGTTTGAGCGCCCGAAGCTCATAGAGGATGCTACGGGTTTCCTGAAGGCCGGTTTGAGCCTGTTTCCGGATCCACCTGAGGAGTTTGGCCGTTTCTTCAGGCTCATGGACGCTCCGGTGGAGGGCTGCGTCCATCATCATGATGATGTTGGTCAGCGTCTGGCCGACGGCGTCGTGAAGGTCACGGGTAATACGGTGGCGTTCGAGAACCGCCGACTCTTCGCTGGCGGTGTTGGCCTGCTCCAGAAACTCGGTGTTGGCGCTGGTGAGCTGAAGAACCGAAGCGTGGAGGCGGTCGTTGCGGTCGGCCAAGACTTCCAAACGAGCCCCCATGTATTGAATCCAGTGAAGTAGGAATCCAAGAATCATCATGCAGACCACGAGCACCATCGTGGTCAGAATCGACACGGGCTGTTCGGTCATTCCCGGAATCCAGTATTGCACGAGCAGCAACTCCAGCACGAAAAAGACGGAAACGACGGGCTTCCAGCCGGTCGGCAGGATGGTGCAGGCCTCGGCGATCAAGGCCGCGAAAACAAGCCACCGTGCCGGCAGAAATTCAGTTTCGGAGAGCGAGGCCCAAAAAAACACCATCCCTTTGAGCAGGAGCACCCGCAATCCCCAATGCTGGTCGCGGATCCAAGCCGTCACGATCGTCGTCAAAGGGAAAATGCCAAGGGTTCCCAGATAAAAGACCCACGCGGCGGGCAACCCGGTGAAAGCCGCCGAACGCGCGACAAGGAAAACAAAGCCAGACAGCGCCAAGAGGGTCGCGACAACGGTCCCGGGAACTCGAGAGCGGGGAATTCCTTTCATGCAGAACCTCAAGTTCACAATGAGGGCCCTGTGCCGGGTTGTCAAGGAAGGACGCTCGACACACTCCCCTGATTTCGGTCTACCATGGAGCATGCCTGCGCGCGGGATTCCTCGTTTTCGTCTCTGGCCGGTTCTCATATGGGGCCTTCTGATCTACCTAGTGATGGCCATGTTTTTCGGAATCTTCTTTGTGATGTCCGACATGCTGAAGTACGAGGCGGTCCGAGCGTCCGCAGCGGCAGGGCCCCGTCCGGGTTTGGGCTGGACCTCTGGTGTGGAACTCGCGACATTGGTGCTGGGTTTAGGGCTGGTAACATGGTGGCATGCACCCCTAAAACACACGCTCGTGGCCCTGACCAGAGGGCAAGCACCCCGTCCGAAAGATCTCGAACAGGCACAGAAGAGAATCTTCCGCTCGCCCCTAGTTGTGGGGATAGGTTTGCCAGCGGCGTTGGGGCTTGTGTTGATCGCCTTCAGCTTGGGTCACATGAGTTCTCCGGCCGCGCTGGTCCACGAGTTGCCGCCGGAGGCCCGCTCCCTCCCCATCAACCTGATGTTTTTGGCGTTGTCGGGCTTTTTCAGCTATCTGTGGCAGCGTCACCGCATTCAAACCCGCTATCTGATTCACCTTTTTACCCCCACAGAACTGGCGACGCGCCTGCCGCCCACCGGGGCCAGAACCATCGGTCATACCCTGTGGGTTCTGGCCGTTCTGTCGGCGCTGCTGCCGGTCGGCGTCGTGCTGACGTTGTTGGGTACCGGCGTCACACGTATTGCCGATACGACTTCACTGTCGGCGACGCAGTGGAGCATCATCCTCGGGAGCGAGACCCTTGGGCAGCAAGCTCCGGTGCTGCTCAGACATTGGGGCATCGAGGGTGTTCCGGTTCTGCTCATCAACACCATCGACACCTGGCGTATCGTCATCGGTTCGGTTCTGGGGGTCGCCTTCATGCTGGGCTACCTCTTTTTCGTTTTTCGCTGGGTAGCCGGAGACCTGACCTCGCCCGTCTACACTCTCCGCGACGCCATGAAGCGGGTCGAGGAAGGCCATCGGGAATCGCCCCAGCCCGTCGTCACCGGCAACGAAATCGGCGAGTTGACTCTGGGGTTCAACCGCATGATGAAGGGGCTCGACGAGAGAGACCGGATCAAGGGGCTTTTCGGCCAGTACCTGACGCGGGAAGTGAGCGAGGCCATCCTTGACGGACGGGTGAAGTTAGGGGGCGACCGTTACGAGGTCACGGTGATGTTCACCGACATTCGCGATTTCACAGCCCTCTCGGACCGGCTACAGCCCGAGGAGGTGTTCGGCTTCCTCAACGAGTACCTGGACGCGATGATCGAGGTCCTTGTCGCCAAGGGCGGCTTCATCGATAAGTTTCTAGGAGATGGAATCCTGACGGTGTTCGGGCTACCGGTCCGCTCGGAAGACCACGCCCTTGCCGCCTTCGAGGCGGCACAGGCCATGCAGGCGACCCTGGTGGCCCTCAACCAGCGCCGCTCGGCGGAGGGAAAAGTACCCATCGCGATAGGCTCGGGGCTGCACAGCGGGCCGGTCATCGCCGGCAACGTTGGTTCCAGCCGCAAGCTCCAGTTTACAGTGATCGGTGACACGGTCAACCTGGCCAGCCGCCTCGAGGGTTTGAACAAGCGCTACGGAAGCGCCCTGACGCTCAGCGATTCGACCTGGCAGAGGCTTCCCGAAACCTTGAGATCGTCTCTGCCGTTTATTCGGGAGGAGGGAGTCGAGATCCGCGGCAAGCGCGACCCCGTCACGCTCTACAGGTTGGGCGGATGAATCAGAGGAACAAACAACTCAACACCCTCAACGGCGTGCTGAACTCGGTCAGCACCAACCTCGTGGCGCCGTTTTTGGTCCTTTTCGCCGTCCGCATCGGGGCCACGAGCTTTCAAACTGCTATGCTCTCGTCGGGTCCGGCCGTTGCGGGGCTCCTCGTGCTGATTCCCGGAGCGCGTTGGGTCGACCGCCATCGCGACAAGCGGAAGATCACGGCCGCTCTGTTGGCGGCCAACCGTCTTTTCTATCCGTTGATGATTCTGGTTCCCTTTGTTGTCCCAGCAGCACAGGCGGCGTTGTTTGTGTTGCTGGTGACGGCGATGAACGCTCCGGGCGCCATCGCCAACGCCGCGTGGCAGGGTTCGATGGCGAGAATTTTTTCGGTGGACGAGCGCGCCGAAGCCTTTGCGGCGCGCAACCGCGCGATGAATCTGGTCGGCACGGCGACGACGTTTGTAGCAGGTGCGCTTCTCGATGTCATCGGCTCGGCTTGGGGTTACCAGCTGATGTTTTTCGGGGCGTTCGTGGTTGCAGTGGCCGAGGTCAAGGTCTTCTTGGAGATGCGCCCGCCCCTCCTGGAACCTGGAGTGGCTCCTGTTCCTGAGGAATCGATCACGCCGGAGACCCCCATGGCGGTCGATAGCGTTCACGTACCGCCGACCACCGAGGCAGCGCCGCTGCTACCCCTGGTCTTCAAACTGAAACGGAAGCTTCGCGAGATCGCCTCGAACACGACATTCGTGCGCTACACGCTAGCCTCCATTGTCTTCTACTTTGGCTGGCAGACGCCGTGGACGCTCTTTTCTCTGTATCAAGTCAAAGAACTGGGAGCCGGAAACTTGGTCATGGGTCTGCTCAGCCTGCTCAACACGGGAGGCAACCTGTTCGGCTACAAGTTTTGGGTTGCCCAGATTGAGAAGAAGGGCAACCTTCACGTTCAATGGCGTTCGGCGCTAACTCTGGTGGCCGTGCCATTCCTGTATTCGCTGACAGGTTTTCTCCCCAGAATTTCCCTCTTGGGGGTCGATCTTTCGTTGTGGCTGATCGGCGGACTGAATATCTTTGTGGGAGCCTCGCTGTCTGGGCTGATCCTTTCGTTGTTCAACGCGCTGCTGGAGGCGACTCCTGACAAAAACCGGACCAGCTACATCGCCTACTACAACACGAGCATCACCGTCACCGCGATTGTGGCTCCCTTGTGGGGCGTCGGCCTCTACGAGCTCTGGGGGTACCAAGCGGCGTTCCTGATTTGCGGTGCACAACGGATTCTCGGGGTAGCCGCTCTGATCCTGCTCTGGAAAGCCAGTGCCGTTGAAAATCCTAGGCGGGCGGGTTAGGCTGACGCCATGGCAAGATTCACCCCCCTCCTCAGACAGATTATCAGTTTTCTGTTCATCCTTGTTGTTCTTGGCGCTCTCGCCTGGGGCGCTCAAATGCTCTGGCATCCGCTAGACCCCTTCATTAAGTACGTCGATCAAGACGTCGGCGCCGCGGGCGCCACGCTTTCAAACCAGATCGTCGCGGGGGTTTCACTGGCGTCCCTGGTTCTTTTTGCCATCCTCCTGCTGATTCCGATCACGATGCGGGGCGTCAACAACCGCCAGTTCCTCGGCAGTTTCTTTCGCGGGATTCTGGCCTCGGTAGTGTATCTGGTGTCAAACTGGCTGTACGGCGAACTCGAGAAGGCCGGGCGTTTCTGGTTGATTGTGGGTCTCGTGCTCACCGTCATCGTCACGGTCGTCTTCATTGAACTCATCACCCGGGCGGGAAAGATCAGAGACGAGGTCAACACCCGCACCGACCTGATGGCGTCCATCACCTCGGGCTTGGCGTTTTCCTTACTGATGAACGTGGGTCAGTACGCGTGGAACGCCATCCAAAAAGTTGTCGCCGGTCACTAGTCCAAAGACTGGATCGTGGCGCCGCCTGAAACATGCTGGAGTAGGCGGGGACTGCCGGAATACTCTACAGAACTGCCGCCGCTGGCGTCGATCTGGGCTAGTTCCTGTATGGTTAACTGAGCATCGGCGCCGCCAGACAGGTGCAGCTCGGCTTCGCTGGCCACAAAGGGACGCGATTGAAACCTTGCGCCGCCGGAAGCGTCGATGAGAAGAATCTTTGCCGAACCCGTCATAGCCACCACGCCGCCGCCGTCGATTCGAACCGTGAGCCGGTCGCCTTCGAAGCCGCCGGTAAAGGCGGATCCTCCCGAAAGCTGTAGGTTGAGGGTGCCCGAAAAGGTGTCAGTGGTTACGACACCGGCGCCACCGCCCAAATTCGCGCCGCGGAGCACGGGAAGGGTCACCCGGAAGCGCACAGGTTCCACGTTTAGCCCGCCAAAGGAAGGTCGGTGACCAAACACCAGGGTGCTGCCTCGCTGGTGAACCTCAAGCCCGGGGTCGGAACCCTGTACGAGTTCGACCCTTGAGTCGCCCTTGACGACCTCGATCTGAATTCCACCGCCGGCTTCGAGGGCGTCGAAGTTGCGAAAGTCGAACTGAGGATCGGACTCCCTGGAGCCCGAGGCCGCAAGATTCGCGGTCCCGAGAATTCCCCAACAGCCCAGAAAGAGCACAATCCGCCAAACTTTCATGAACATTCCTCCTCAGGTGTCCTATTGTAACACTCAGGCCTGGGTGAAGTGTTCCTCAGGCCTAAGTGGAGGCGAAAACATGGATTATGCGAAATGGCTCGAGGAGAGAACAGCGGTCCGGCGTTCGCTGAAGGCTCTCTTGCCAAGGCTGCTGCCCGCTGGTGCCAGAAACGAAGCCTGGACCCCGGCCCAAGTCTTTCACCACGTGCTTCTGGCCAACCTGGGTTCGTGGAATCTGTTGGAACGCCTCGCGGCCAAAGCCTCGAAGGCACCCCCGCGGACCGCCGGATTGGAGTGGCCGGTTCGACCCGAGCTGCTGGTCTTTCCAGAACAGACGGCGTTCTCGGTCGAGGCCTTTTCGGGAACCGCCCCGGACAAAGGCGTGACTCTGGCCGAGCTTGAGGAGATGGAGAGCGCCGAAAATGAACAGGCCTCTGTTCTGGCCAGGTCGGCCGAGTCGCTGGATTTGTCTAGGTTGGGATTCCGCCACCCGCTGGCTGGAGCGATGAATTTCTACGAGTGGCTGTGCTTCTGCACGGTCCACGAGAAACTGCACTGGCAAAGACTCGTCGCGGATTTGAAGGCCTAGGATTTGGAGGTCGAAGCGAGCCTCGACGCCGGGAGCGAGAAGGTTCATACCTCCACGATGGCCATCTTAGGCGAGGAATTTGACAGGATGACGGGATTTTCCGGATGAACAGGATTCGGAAAAGAGGGGTCGAGATGGCTTCCCTCCATGGGCTCTGACGAGGAACTTCTTAGCAGGAGTACACCTTATGGACACCTTTGCCTTCCTGTTGAACGCCAGCCGCACCGGAAGTTGGTCCACGATCCGAGCTTACGTCTACGGCCTTTGCCGCTTGGAGGATTGGACAGACCGTCACGGGTTGGAGGTCCTGGAACTGACTCCCCGCCAAGCCGACGAATACATCTATAGTCTTCGGGCCCGTGACCTGGCTCCTTTCTCTATTCGACTCGATGCCGCTGCGGCCAGCGCTTTTTTTTTCGGTTCCTCTCTCACCGCGTCCGTTATCTGTCTCGAAAGTTGGCAGACAGAGGGGTCGTCCGTGACGCCTTTTCGGCCCACGATTTGCGACATTATTTTGCCGTGAACGAGTACCGGAGCCACCGAGATTTGTATCGGCTGATGGGCCTTTTGGGGCACTACGACGTTACAGAAACTGAACGCTACTTACGGACATTCCGGGTGCTATGAAGGGGTCGCGGAACCAGGGGAAGTCTGTGCCACTAAGAAAATAGTGTATGTTTCCGACGATGAACCAAACTCCCTCAGCTGCCACTTCGGAATTTCTCGCTGTTTCATAGAGCCAAAACAGAACTCCGTTCCGCTTGGGGATTCAGGTCCAAGCCCGCCTATTCCCTGCCTCCTTCGCAGACGACGAACATCTTTGCGGGAGGCGAGCGAAGCGATGCCCTTGCAGTTCTGGGCGAAGGAAATCGCTGTTTTGGCCAAGTCGAGGGAGCGCACGGAACGGAGCCGTACTGTGTGTACGGCGAGTACCGAACGCGACCGAGACGAAGCCAAAACAGCGAGGTCCGAGCCCTAGCCCGCAGGGGGACAGGCTAGAAGTTCACCTTGGTCCCCGCAAACGGTCCCGACAGGCCCGTGTACTGGGCCTCCAAAGACCTCCAGCCGGCATAGAACTCAAGGCGGTCGAGCACATACCCCAACTGAAGGCTCGCCTCACCGAAGCTGAAGTTTTCGTACACCTGAACGCCCAATCGCGCACTGACGCTCAGCGGCGGAAACGGGTAGGACTGAAACGAAAGTCCGAAGGCAGCACCGGAGCGCTCAAGAATTCCGTGGAGCCAGGCCGCTTGAAGGTAGGTGTCGGCCGACAAGAGGTCGGTCTGGAATAGGCTGAGGTTGGCCCCGATCAGGGTGTTCTCGAAGGCATTTTGTCCGTCCCACAAGCGTGACGTCTCAAGCTCGGGCCCCAGGAGAGGAATGAGTTTTCCTCTGAGGGCGACCCGCAAGCCGTTGCCCATGGAACCGGCATACCAGTCTTCGGCCGACACATCCAATCGGAAGAACTTTCCGAATCCCGCGTCCTGGTCGCCCCCATCGGCGGTCCTGTAGGAGAGAAATCGAGAGCCGTGGGCATAGGGAAAATCGTCGTAGGTGACCGAGAGGTTGTGGGTGAACCAAGCCACACCGAGGGCTCCCCAAAAGGCACCCCAGAACTGGTTGTCCCTGCGCTCTTGTTCGCGTTCCTCCTCGGTCTTGGGCTTCTTTTCGGGTTCGGGAGCCTCCGGCGTCGGAGTTTTCTCGTCTTTCTTGTCCTTTTCTTCTTGTTCCACGCCCTTTTTCAGGTCTCCTAGATCGGCGTGGGCCAGAGGAGGCCCAGCGCAGCAAAACAGAAGCAGAACAAAGGCGAAGAAAGGTCGTCCAGACATGGCACCCTCCAGGCTGGGACCCAAGATAGCGCGTTGAGGGGGAGATGGCCATCAGAGCCAGGATGAGACAGGATGACGGGATTTTCAGGATGAACAGGACTCGGAGAAGAGGGAGACCGGATAACTGGATGGACCGGATCTTAAGGCGAGGAATCAGGAGAAGAAGAACGAACCGCAGGGGCAACTGATATCATGAACCAGAAACGGTCTTCACCGTGTCTCGGCCAAATGCCCCCCGCGCCGAATGGCCTCCCAGTTACCTATAGACCAGAGGGTACTCCGCCGGATTCTCCAAACTAGCCACTTCAAGATCAACGTCAAGATCGGGCCAATGAAGGTTGCCGGAAAGGTCAAGGATCACGTTCCAAACACACGACAGAGTCGCCCCTTGAAACCAGGGAAATTCTCGATGGTCGAGGAAATATTCCTTTCCGGCAACGTCTATCCATAGACCGAAAGGCGTCAGCTGAACGACCTCAACCCCCGAAGTGACGATTCCATTTTGCACGGATGACCTCCTGGTTCTTGATCACGGTTTCCAAAATACGCTGAATCTGCCCCGGGTTCAACCCGAGCTGAGTGACAACCTCGACGCGAGGCTCCAGCCGGACTTTGGCTTCTCCGTCTGGCGAAATCACGTGCACGTGTTGGCGAGACTCCTCTCTGGAAAAAAAGTAGTAGCGATAACGACCTTCTCGAAAAACTGTTGGGCTCATACAGGCCTGAACAGAATGAGGGTTCGTACCGCTTGTGAATTCGGGCGACATTTTGGTTAGCTCCCCTCCAAAATGGCAATCTCTGAAGAAGAATGTGACAGGATGACAGGATTTTCAGGATTGACGGGATTCGGAGAAGAGGGAGACCGGAGAAACCGGATAGGAGGAGAACCACTTCAACGGTTGAGGTAAATTCTGGTCGAAGCTTCAACAGCTTCTGCCTGCTGAACCCTGGCTTCGCGGCTGATGCGCTCGTAGGCTGTAGTGAACTTCAGGTCAAGTGCTGCAATTTGCTCGGCGGTGAAACGCGCTGGTTCACCTTTACCCAAGCCTTGCGTTTGGGACTTCTTGCTTACTTTACGTGCAATTCCCATTCGGACGACTCCCCTTTCAAGTTGTTTCTATACTGCGAAAATCGAATTTGGACAAGTTGCCGAGGACCGATCCATTTGGAGTCCCCCGAACAGACCTATAGGTACAAAAAAGACCCGGCGAGGCAGAATTTTTCCTGCGGCGCC